>DATHDZ010000324.1:0-23001 GCA_035318785.1 Micropepsaceae bacterium | reverse complement strand
GGTCATCGTCGCGATCGGGCCGTTATAACCGCGGGCGTTGCGGAACTGCGGACGCACGTTGAGCAGATTTGTTCCCATCTGACCGATCTGATCGATCACCTGCTTCTTCGCGCCTTCTCCGATGGCCAACATCGCCACCACAGAGCCCACACCGATGACGATGCCCAAGAGCGTCAACACCGTGCGGAAGATATTCGAGTGCAAAGCCCGCAGGGCCATGCGTAGCGATTCACGAAATCCCGCGAACAATGCGGCACGCGAAGCGGGCGCGCCGAGATGGGATACATCGATCGGTGTCGCCAGCATGTTCGCCGGCATGTGTCCGCCGCCGGTGTCTCTGACGACCTCGCCGTCCTTGAGCTCGATCACACGATGGGCATTGGCCGCGACGCTGGCATCGTGGGTGATGAGGATCACCGTGTGGCCCTGGGCCGCGAGATCTTTCAGCAGCGCCATCACTTCGGTGCCGCTCTTGCTGTCGAGGGCCCCGGTGGGCTCATCCGCGAGGATCACCTGACCCCCATTCATCAGCGCGCGCGCGATGGAGACGCGCTGTTGCTGGCCGCCCGAAAGCTGGCTCGGGCGATGAGTCAGCCGATCGCCGAGGCCGAGCCCGCTCAGCAGCTTCTCCGCGCGGGCGCGCCGCTCGGCGGGTCCGAGACCCGCATAGATCGCAGGGATCTCGACATTCTCTTCGGCCGTGGCGCCGGGCAGAAGATTGTAGCTCTGGAACACGAAGCCGAAGGCTTCGCGCCGCAGCCAGGCGAGGGAATCGGAATCGAGCTCCGACACGTCCTGGCCCGCGAAATTGTAGGTGCCGCTCGTCGGCCGGTCGAGGCAGCCGAGAAGATTCATCAGCGTCGACTTGCCCGAACCGCTCGCCCCCATGATGGCGACAAATTCGCCGGGATAGATAGAAAGCGAGACCCCGCGCAGCGCGTCCACGCGCACATCGCCGCCGGTGAAGAACGTCTTGTGGATGTTGTTGAGCTCGATCAGCGGCGTCGCGTTTGCGGCCAGCTCGACCGTGCGGAATGCAACCTCGTTCACCGGAAGCCTCCGACGCCCGGTAGGCCCGGAGGCCGAGGTGCCGGCCGCGGCGTGGTCCGTGTCCCGACTTCCTGACCGGCGATGACCTCTTCGCCTTCCGCGAGCCCGGAGATGATCTGCGCATTGACCCGATCGGTGACGCCGACCATGACGTCGCGCGTTTCCTGGCTCCCATCTTCCTTGACGACGGTTACCGTCGCCGCGCGCGGCCGCAAAACGGCCTCAGCGTCACCGCCTGCACCCGCTCCGGCGCCTCGTCCACCACGGCGTCCGCCGCCGCCGCCGCCGCCGCCGCGTCCGGCACGGCCAGCCGGATTCGCAGCGCCCTGCTGAGGGGCTGCCCCGGCACGACCAGCGGCTGGGCCGGGCGGGCCATAATGCAGCGCCGCGACGGGAACGATGACGGCATTCTGGGCAAAGGCCCGCACGAAAAAGACTTGCGCCGTCATCTGGCTCATCAACTGTTTGTTCGGGTTCGCCACGTCGAACAGCGCCGTGTAGAGCACGACATTGTTGGTCACCGTGGGAGTGGGGAGAATCTGGCGCAACTTGCCGACATAGCGGCGGTTGCCGTTCCCTAGTGTGGTGAAATACGCGTCCATGCCGATCCGAAGCTTCGGCACGTCGGCTTCGGAGACCTGCGTGTACACCGTCATGGTCGTCAGGTCGGCGATGGTGAGGATGACCGGAGCCTGTTGATTGGCATTGAGCGTCTGGCCCTGCTTGGCCGGAATGGCGCTGATTGTTCCTGTCATCGGCGCGTAAATCTTGCTGTAGCTGAGCGTTGCTTTGTCCGCTTTCAGCGTGGATTCCGATTGCTGGATCTGTGCCTGGACCGATTTCACTTGCGCCGCCGCCGATTTCGCCGTCGCCTCAGCGGTGTCAAGAGCGTCCTGGCTGGTGGCGTTATCCGTCATCAGACGTGTCTGGCGCCCGGCTTGCAATTGCGCGAGCGCAAGGCTGGATTGTTTCTCCGCGAGCTGCGCCTGGAAATTCTGCAATTGCGCGTTGTCCGCGTCCACTTTGGCGGCCATCACCGAGGAATCGATCTCGGCCAGAAGCTGTCCCTTCATGACGTCGTCACCAATTTGGACGTGAAGCGTGTCGAGCTGGCCAGAGACCTGGGCGCCGACATCGACGCTGGTGAGCGGCTGGAGATTGCCCACCGCGGTGACGACATCTTCCACGTCGGCTCGAGTCGCCGTGACGACGACGGGTTTGCCGGCATTGCTGCTGCTGGCGGTATACCAATAATAGGCGCCGCCAAGCGCAAGAAGGCCAAGCAAGAGGAGAATCATGGACGCGCGGTTGCGCGCCATCCAACCCTGCCGTCCCTGCGGACGAGCAGCCGTAGCGTCAAGATCACGAAAGCGGCTCTGTACGTTCATAGAAACAATCCTGCCAAGCTCAAAACATACACTTCAATGGGGCACGGAAAGCTGAACGATGTCGAACATCGGGATTGAACACGACATTTTGTATCAGATAGTTGCATCGCTCGCCTCGTTACCAGGACGTAACGTTCTTAGACCGTACCCGGACCTAATGCTCTTAAACCCGCGCACTTGAACGGGAGCTGAAAGCGCATTATACTCTATAAACTCTGTGGAATAACCGGACATGCTGTCACAAAAGGCCCGCTACGCCCTTCACGCGCTGTTCGTGCTTGCCGGCCGGACGATCGGCGAGCCGGTGATGATTGCGGAAATCGCTCTAAAGGCTCGCGTGCCGCGCAAATTTCTAGAACAGATACTGCTTGATATGAAGCGCCGCGGGATCCTCACCAGCGTGCGCGGCAAGCATGGCGGCTACACATTGGGCCGGCCGGCCGACCAGATTTCCTTCGCCGAAGTTATCCGCGCCATCGATGGCCCGCTTGCGCTCGCCCCCTGTGCCAGCGTCACCGCCTACCGGCGATGCGGCGATTGCGTGGATGAAGAGACCTGCGCCATTCGCAAGGTCCTGCTGGCGGCACGCGACGCGACGGCGAGCGTTCTGGAAACCCGCATGATCAGCGAAGCCTTGTCGGAAAGGGCGCCCGCCGCAAAGCGTCCGCGCGCCCGCGCGCCTGCCATAGCGGGTTAATGCAGCGGCGTAAGGCCCGCTTTGCTGATCGCCGCTTTTGCTTCCGGTGTGGTCATCGCCTGCACGAATGAGCGCGCAGCTTCCGGGTTGGGACTTCCTACCGGGATCGCCACGGCGTAATTCGTCGCGCTCTGAATCGCGGCGGGTAGAGGTCCCGCGATCTTCACGCCTTTGTTCGGCAACATCTCGCTGATGAAGGTAAGACCCAGTTCGGCGCGTCCACTCGCGACCGCATCGGCGACTTGCGATCCTTGATAGCCGAAAACAACTTTCTTCTTCACCTCATCCGCGATGCCCATGCGCTGGAACAGCCCATCGAGATAGCCACCGGACGTGCCTCCGGATTTTGGATCGACATAGGAGATCGAGCGCGCCGCCAGCATCGCTTTCTTGAACGCCTCGGGCGAAGAGATGTCGGGCGGTGATGCGCCCGCGCGAACCGAAACGCCGATCGTGGCGTTCGCAAGCTCGACGCGGCTTCCGGGAACCACGAGATGTTCCTTTTCGAGCGCGTCCATGCCTGGCGCGGACACCAGGATGATGTCGGCCTTTTCGCCGTCGCGCAGTCTCTTCTGAAGCGCGCCGGTCGTGTCCACGGTGAAGTCGAGTTTGTGCCCGGTCTTCTTCGCAAAATCGGCGCCGACTTCACGGAAAGGTTCCTGCATGGAGCCGCCGACGAGAAGCTTCAATTGCGCGGCATTCGCCGGAACGGCGGCAAGAATCAAAGTGGCAGCGAGAAAAGACGATTTCAGCATGATGATCTCCTTGGAGGCGTCGTCGATGCGCCGTCACTAACGTCCCGCGACAACCGGATCGACGCCCGCCGCTTTCAGTTTCGCCCGCGCCGCCGGGCTGGTCACGAAGGCAATGAAGGCGCGGGCCGCGTCCGCATTCGGACTGCCGGCAAAAACGCCTGCCGTGTAGAGCTGAGGCTTCTGCAGCGCGCCGGGGAACATGACGACTTTGAGAGATTTGTCGGCGACGAACTCGCTGACAAAGGAGAGCCCGAGTTCGGCTTCGCCTTTCGCGACGGCTTCTCCAACCAGCACGCCCATCGGTTTCAAGGCGGCTTTCTTCTTCGCTTCGTCCTTTATGCCCATGCCCTGGAAGACGCTTTCGATATAACCGCCGGAAGCCGCAGCCACGACGGGATCGGGATAGGAGATCGAGCGCGCGGCGAGGACCGTTTTCTTCAACGCTTCAGGCGAGGAGATGTCGGGAGTCGGCGCACCGGCTTTCACCACCACACCGAACAGCGAGCTCGCCAGATCTTTGCGCGAGCCGGGCACGATTTTCCCGTCCCTCTCGAGTTCGACGGCCGCTTCATCCGAGATGACGATCACATCGCCTTTTTCACCCGCCTTCAATTTGTTCAGCACGCCGCCCGTGGTCCCGAGCGAGAAGCGGAGCGTGTGTCCCGTCTGATGCGTAAAATCTTCGCCGACTTCCTTGAGAGGGTCCGCCATGGAACCGGTGGCGAAAATGGTGAGTTCGGCCGCGCGCGCGGGAAGCGCGAGAAACGGCGCCGAAACGGCCAATGCCAGAAGCGAGATCTTCCACATCCTTTGCTTCTCTCGCCTGTCTCAGTGCGCCGCCGGAAGCACTGTCAGCCCAGCCGCCTTGAAGACAGCGCCACCGCTTGGGCTCGTCATAGCTTGGATGAACGCGCGCGCCGCATCCTGATTGGCGCTCACTGTCGTCACCGCGGCCACATAATCGGTCGGGCTCTGGATCTCCTGCGGCAAGGGACCCGCAACCTTCACGCCCTTATTGGGTGCGAGTTCCGCAATGAAGCTGATGCCAAGCTCCGCATCGCCTTTGGCCACGGCGTCGGCCACTTCCGAACCCTGATTGCGGTAGACGATCTTGGTTTTCATTTGGTCGGCGATGCCCATGCGCTTCATCAGGCCCTCGAAATAAGTGCCCGATGTGCCGCCGGCTGCCGGATTGACATAGGAAACCGAGCGCGCGGCGAGAAGCGATGATTTGAACGCATCGGCCGACGACAGATTGGGGGAGGGCGCCCCTTGGCGCACTGCGACCCCGATCAGCGCACGCACGAGTTCAACGCGGCTCGCCGGAAGGATACGGTTTTCCTTTTGCAACGCGTCCAGGCCGGCGGCGGTGACCACGACGACATCGGCTTTTTCCCCGGCCGCCAGCCGCTTCTGCAGCGCGCCCGTGGTGTCCGAGACGTAATCGAGCTTGTTGCCGCTCTGTTTAGCAAAATTGGCGCCGATTTTTTCCACCGTCTCGGTCATTGCGCCGCCCACGAAAATCTTCAGCTCCGCGGCATTGGCGGGCACGCCCGCGAGCAGCAATGCCACTGAAGCCGCGATTGTTAAGACGACCTTGTTTTGCATGGCAGTTCCTTATTGCGAAGCACGGCCGATGGCCGGCTTTTTACCAGGCCAGCTTTTACCAGGAACACTGCGTGAATGCGCGGGGGGCCGCCCAAAACTTTGGTCGCGAAACGTTCGTAAACCAAGAGCCCCGATTCCCCCTAAACCCTATTGACTACCTATAGTCTACCAAGTTACTAGACTAATCGTAGGCGCTCGCGGGAAGACGCCTGAACACGCGTTACTTTGAGGGGTTTTCGGGGCATGCCATCGGTTTTCAAGTTCAGGACATTGTTTCTGGCGGCCAGTGCCGCTGCCGCGCTCACATCTTCCGCCTGGGCGGCGCAGGATTCGACTCCCGCCGCGTCGCCCGATAGCACCAAGCAAGCACCGATCGATCTGTTGCCGTTTCAGGTCGCCGTCGAGCAGGTCACGGTCACGGCCCGCCGCCGCGAGGAAAACGCCCAGGAAGTGCCGGTCGCACTTTCGGTGATCGGCATTCAGCAGATCGAGGCGACAGGGTCCTACAATGTCGCGCAGCTCACCCAGCTCACGCCGAGCGTGCAGTTCTTCTCGTCCAATCCGCGCAACACCGCGATTACGATCCGCGGCCTCGGCACCAGCTTCGGTCTCACCAATGACGGCCTGGAGCCTGGCGTTGGCCTCTATATCGACGGCGTCTATATGAGCCGGCCCGCCGCCGCGACCTTCGATCTCGTCGACATCGATCGGGTGGAAGTGCTGCGCGGGCCGCAGGGCACGCTGTTCGGAAAGAATACGACCGCGGGCGCGATCAACGTCAGCATCCAGCAGCCTACCTTCGAGCGCCACATCCAGGCGGACGTCTCTGCCGGAAATTACGGATTCTTTCAGGGCAAGGCGACGATCTCGGGACCGATTGCCGACAATGTTCTCGCCGGCCGTCTGTCCGTCTCGGGCACCTTGCGCGACGGCGTGGTCAGGAACGTCACCACCGGCAAGGACGTCAACGATCAAAACGATTTCGGCACGCGCGCACAGCTGCTCTATCGTCCCAATGAGAGTTTCAGCCTGCGGATTGCCGCGGATTACAACCGCCAGCAGACGATATGCTGCGCGCAGGGCTTCGTTCGCGTCGGCACGACCCTTAAACCCGCCGCGCAGCAATTTCCCGCCCTGGCCGCCGCTGCCGGTTACGCGCCCGCGAGCCTGGATCCCTTCGACCGGAAAATCGACACCAACAGCCCGGCCAAGGCCAATCAGGTGATCGGCGGAGTCTCGGCGATTGCCGATTGGGACTTCGGACCCGCGACGCTCACCTCGGTAACCGCGTGGCGCACCTGGAACTGGGATCCGGCCAGCGACCGCGACTTCACGAGATTGTCGATCCAGACCAAGTCGCAAAACCCGGACAATCAGAACCAGTACAGCCAGGAGTTCCGCGTTGCTTCGAACGGCAGACAAACCGTTGACTATGTGGCCGGTGTTTTCGCATTTCACCAGAAGATCGATGCGACGCCCCTCGCCGAATATGGCGCGGACGCGACCCGCTGGCTGCTGACGCCGCTCACTTTGCCGGCGAATCTGTTGGACGGTTATCGGTCCGACGCGATCGCACATTCCGATACCAAGAGCTATGCCGGATTCGCGCAAGTGACCTGGAACATCACCGACCAACTGCATTTCACGCCCGGCCTGCGCTACACCTATGAAGACAAATCCGGCAGCTACAGCCAGACCGCCTCCGGTGGTCATCCGCGTACCGATGCCAACAACGCCGGCGATGTGGCCAAGCTCCTGTCGATCGTCCGTCCGCAAGCCTATTCGGCGCAATTCACCGATAGCAGCGTTTCGGGCCAGGCCAATCTTTCCTACGACATCACCCCGGACATGATGGTCTATGGGACCTATTCCAAAGGTCACAAATCGGGCGGCATCAATCTCGCCGGCATTCCGGTCGATGCCAACAACAACCCGGTGGTCACGACAGCGGTCATCAAACCGGAAAACGTCACGACCTATGAGCTGGGTGTGAAGAACGAGTTCTTCGATCGTCAACTCACCCTCAACCTCGCGGCTTTCGATAGCGAGGTCACCGATTACCAGGTCAATGTCGTGGACTCCGGACCCGGCGCGCTGCGCGGCTATCTCGCCAATATCCCCAAGGTCCGCTCGCAAGGCATCGAAGTCGATTCGGCGTTTGTCCTGGATGAGAATCTTTCGGGCTATGTGTCCGGTGCCTTTACCGAAGGCAAATATGTCAAATTCGTCAACGGCCCTTGCCCGATCGAACGTATCGGCGCTTCGACCACGGCTTGCGATTTGAGCGGCCGCCCGCTGGCGGGTCTGTCCAAATGGGTTGTCTCGGG
Source organism: Micropepsaceae bacterium (assembly GCA_035318785.1). Taxonomy (GTDB): domain Bacteria; phylum Pseudomonadota; class Alphaproteobacteria; order Micropepsales; family Micropepsaceae; genus CAIYRG01. The sequence continues at coordinate 15,176 of DATHDZ010000324.1, read as the reverse complement.
CGGCGCTGAGTACCGGATTCCCGTCACCTCCGGAGCGCTTGACGGCATGGCCTATGTCGGTGTCGATGCAAACTATCGCTCATCGACCTATTCAGACGCGTCGGATTCCCAATTCCTGAAGATCGACGGCTACACGCTGGTCAATCTTCGCGCCGGCTTCCTGTTCTCCAATGGTTGGGAAGCCTTTGTGTGGGCGAAGAACGTGTTCGACCAGGATTACTTCCAATATCTCAGTGCTCAGCCCGGCAATTCCGGTGCGGTCTTTGGCCTTGTAGGCGATCCTCGCACCGTCGGGGTGACCGTCCGCTGGAGAAACTGAAGGAGTGAGGGATGGACTGAACGTCATTCCCAGATATCCCAAACTCCGTTCCACGGAACCCGCAACCGCGCGTCAGCCTTTCTCTCAAGCTGATCTCTTCTCTCTGGATGACGGCGCGTCGGCTGAGGGTGATGCGCAGATCTGGTGGATTCTTGGCTTGGCGATATGCGTCCTGCCCTGGATTCTCGGGATGGCGCCGATCTCGGCACTTTGAGCGCCGACCAAGCTTCGACGTGACCATTCAAAAAACTAAAGCGTGAGCGGAACGGTTTCGACCAGCGCTTTTTGCCGTCACAGGCGTTTTCAAGGTGCATTTCGGGAGACATGTCATGCGCAGGCATCTGGTTCGCCTTGCCGCCGGGGTAGTCGCGCTCACCTCCGTTGTGATCGCGCCTTCAATGGCCGAGGCGAAGACGATTCAACTTCTCAACGTCAGCTATGATCCGACCCGCGAGCTCTACAAACAGATCAACGCCGCTTTTGCCGCGGAATGGAAAAACAAAACCGGTGACGATGTCGTGATTGCCCAGTCGCATGGCGGCTCGGGCGCTCAGGCACGCGCTGTCATTGACGGTCTGAGCGCCGACGTCGTGACCCTTGCGATCGCCGCCGACATCGACGCCATCGCCGGCAAGGGGAAGCTGCTGCCCGCCGATTGGCAAAAGCGTCTGCCGCAAAACAGCACGCCTTACTCCTCCACGATTGTCTTCCTCGTACGCAAGGGGAATCCCAAACACGTCACCGATTGGGGCGATCTGATCAAACCCGGGGTGCAGGTCATCACGCCCAACCCGAAAGTGTCCGGCGGCGCGCGGCTGGCGTATCTCGGTGCCTGGACTTACGCGACCCATCTCCCCGGCACCGACGAGAACAAGGCCAAGGGATTCATGAAGGCGCTCTACCAGCACGTTCCCGTGCTCGATACCGGCGCGCGCGCAGCAACTCTCACTTTCGCACAGCGCGGCATCGGCGATGTCCTGCTCGCCTGGGAAGACGAGGCCTATCTGGCTAAGACCCAATTCGGCGGCAATTTCGATGTCGTCTACCCCACAGCCTCGATCCTTGCCGAGCCTCCCGTCGCAATGGTCGATCGCAATGTCGACAAGCACGGCACTCGCTCTGTTGCCGGGGCTTATCTGCAATATCTTTATTCCAAGCCGGCGCAGGAAATCGCGGCGAAGAATCATTACCGGCCGCGCGATCCCGAAGTGGCGGCGCGATTTGCCCAGCACTTCCCTCAGATCAAGCTTTACACCGTCAATGAGGATTTGGGTGGTTGGCAGAAGGTTCAAGCGACGCATTTCGCCGATGGCGGAATTTTCGACTCGATCGTCGCCAGGAAATAGGGTGTTTCCCCAATGAACGCCGTTGTTTCCTATCCCATGTCGCCAACCCGAACGCGCTGGCGCGAGCCGAGCGTGCTCCCGGGATTCGGTCCGGCCCTGGGCTTCACGCTGTTCTATCTGTCGGCCGTCGTACTGGTGCCCTTGGCAGCGCTGGTGCTGCGTCCTTGGGAGCTCGGCTTTCAGGGATTTTTCGACGCGGTGACGGCTCCACGTGTATTGGCCGCGCTGCGCCTTTCTTTCGGCGGCGCCGCCATCGCCGCGGCGATCAACGGTTTTTTCGGGCTGATCGTCGCCTGGGTGATGGTGCGCTACGATTTTCCATTCAAGCGTTTCGTCGATGCTTTGATCGATCTGCCTTTTGCGCTGCCGACCGCGGTGGCGGGTATCGCGCTCACCGCGCTCTACGGACCCAATGGCTGGATCGGCAGCCTGCTCGCGCAATGGGGAATGAAGATTGCCTACACGCCCGCCGGCGTCATCGTGGCGATGACCTTCATCGGGCTGCCCTTCGTCGTGCGCACGCTCGAGCCCGTGCTTGAAGATTTCGACCGGGAAAGCGAAGAGGTGGCCGCCACCCTGGGCGCGACAAGGCTTCAGACGTGCTTGCGCGTCGTGCTGCCCGGCATCGCGCCTGCACTCATCACCGGAACCGCACTCGCCTTTGCGCGCGGCGTCGGCGAATATGGCTCGATCATCTTCATCGCCGGCAACATTCCGTTGGTCTCGGAAATCGCGCCGCTGGTCATCGTCACCAAGCTGGAACAGTTCGACTATGCGGGCGCGGCGGCTGTCGGAGTCGCCATGCTCGCCATCTCGTTCTTGATTCTGCTCGCGATCAACGTTCTGCAGGCTTGGGCGGCCAAACGGCAATGACCGGCGCAGCGATCCATCCGCAGGCGATTTTCCGCGGCGCGCTCGAAGAGCGCAAGCTTATCCGCTGCGCGCTCGTCATCACCGCGCTGGCCTTCATTGGCCTGTTCCTGGTCTTGCCGATCATTGTGGTCTTCGTGGAAGCCCTCAGGCGCGGGTGGACAGCCTATGCCGCCGCGATCAGCGAACCCGATGCTCTATCCGCCATCCGGCTGACCTTGCTGGTTGCCGCCATCGCGGTACCGCTCAACCTCATCTTCGGCGTGACGGCCGCCTGGGCCATCGCCAAATTCGAATTTCGCGGCAAAAGTTTTCTGACCACCCTGATCGATCTGCCCTTCTCGGTCTCGCCGGTGATTGCGGGTCTTGTCTATGTGCTGCTTTTCGGTGGGCGCGGCTGGTTCGCGCCAGTCCTCGAATCCACCGGAACGCAGGTCATTTTCGCCGTCCCAGGTCTCGTTCTTGCCACGATGTTCGTGACCTTCCCCTTTGTCGCGCGCGAACTCATTCCGCTGATGCAAGAGCAGGGGCGCGAGGAAGAAGAAGCTGCCATCTCATTGGGCGCAACCGGATGGCAAGCGTTTTTTCGCGTGACGCTCCCCAATGTGAAATGGGGGCTGCTGTACGGCGTGCTGTTGTGCAACGCACGCGCGATGGGCGAATTCGGCGCCGTATCCGTCGTATCCGGGCACATTCGTGGACAGACGGTCACCATGCCGCTGCATGTGGAGATTCTCTACAATGAATACAATCTTGTCGCCGCTTTCGCGGTCGCATCCCTCCTCGCCGGGCTCGCGCTCGTCACCCTTGCCATCAAGAGCGGACTCGAATGGCGCTTTGCAACCAGCATCGCCGCCGGCCGAGGGCATTGACGGCGCCGAAACCGCGCTCGTCGTCGAAGAACTAGAGAAGCGCTTCGACACGCAAGCGGCCGTCAACGGCATCGATCTTGCCATCCCACGCCGTACATTCCTCGCGCTGCTCGGGCCGTCGGGATCGGGCAAGACGACGCTGCTGCGCATCCTCGGCGGACTTGAGCAGCCCGACGCGGGGGCTGTGAAATTCGAAGGGCAGGATTGGCTCGGGATTCCCGCGCGGGAACGCCGGGTGGGATTCGTCTTCCAGAACTACGCGCTGTTCCGGCACATGACGGTGGCGCGAAACATCGCCTTCGGGCTGAAGGTAAGACCCCGCGCCAAACGGCCGTCGCGGCGAGAAATTTCGCGGCGCGTGGAAGAGCTTCTCGCTCTGGTGCAGCTCGAAGGTCTGGCGGACCGCTATCCGGCGCAGCTTTCCGGCGGACAACGCCAACGCGTCGCGCTTGCGCGCGCGCTTGCGATCGAACCAAAGCTGCTTCTGCTCGACGAACCCTTCGGCGCGCTCGACGCCAAAGTGCGCAAGGATTTGCGTCGCTGGCTGCGCGGTCTGCACGAGCGTCTGGAACTTACCACCATCTTCGTCACCCACGATCAGGAAGAAGCGCTCGACCTCGCCGACCAGGTCGCCGTGATGAATGAAGGACGAATCGAACAGATGGGAACACCCCAGGAGATCTATTCCCATCCGCAAACGGCGTTCGTCGCCGAATTTCTTGGTGGCTCCAACAAACTCGAGGGACATGTCGTCAACGGGTCCTTTGTCGTCGATGGCGTGACGCTGCCGCTCAACGGCATCGCGCCCGCCGAAGGCGAAGCCATCGCTCTCGTGCGGCCGCATGAATTTGCGCCGGCAAACGCGGACGAGCCGGCGATTACGGTAACGGTGAGCAATGTCCTTGCGGCCGGCGCTTTGTTGCGGCTCGATTGTTTGAGAAGGAATGGCGAGACGCTCGAGGTCGCGCTGCCGGGGGATGCTGCGCTTCCGTCGCCGGGAAACCCTCTGCGGTTGAAGCTGCTGACGCAGCGTTTGTATCCGCGCCCTAATACCCGTTAAGTAATTGGAAGTTCTATAATTTCCTCAAATCACCGGTCGGTGAAAAGGGAACCCCGCCGGTTCCCCGCACGTTCCCTCTTCAGTGAGTTCAACGGAAAGCGGGCCATGTGGCGCAAATGATGAACCTGGCAGTTGTCATCGATGCCGGACATGGGACGGCGGCGCAGGATCAAGCCACGCGCACGCAGAGCCTGCTGCTGGATCGCTGTGGAGCGCGGCTCGATTCCATCCGGCTGGCAGCGCCTCGTCTTTTGCAGCACGCCTGCCGGGCAGCACTCGCCGAAGACCCTGGCCTGCTCGTGATCGTAGGCGGTCCCAGAGCCGCGCGGATTGCGGGACAGAGCGCCTACGAGCGGGGCATTCCGATTCTCTTCCTGCCGGGTTTGCGCACGCCCATGTGGGCGCGTCACCTGTGGGGCAGGCTGTCTCTAGACGATATGATTTCGGCTTTGGCGCGTGGCGACATGAAGCCTACGCGGCTGAGCGCGAGCACCGCGGGGGGCCAGATATTTTTTGATCATGCGAGCTGCGGTTTGCTTCCTCTTGCTGAGGAATTGCATCGAACGCTCGCGGAAGCGGATATTTTTTCCGAAGTTTGGAAGGGCCTGCTGCGTGGGATAAGCTTCTCGCGCCTTATCATCCGGCCGGGCATCCGCCTTCGCTGCGAAGACTCGCTTTCGCGCTGCGCAACGGCGCTCGTCGTTTCCGCCACACAGCGGGAAAGCGGAGACAGCCAGCCTCCTTCCTTTGCGTGCGAGGCTTGGAAGCATTCTGCGTTCGAACAACTGGGCGCACTTGCCGGCAGCAGTTTCGGAGTGGATTGGCGGCGCAGCGGCCACCACGAGCGATTCGCATGCACCCGGCTCGCGATAGATCAGAAACGCGCTACCTGGCTGCTGCTCGACGGTACGCCCCGCCGCTTCGATGGTCCGGTCAAATTCAAATTCGTGCCGGACGCCATTCAAACCTTCGCCTTTAGCCCGCGAGCAGCGGCAAACGATTCCGCTCCGCATCCTTCGCGCGCCGGCGCGGCAAGGCGGCCAGTTTCCCGGGGAACTTTCCAACCTGTTCTCACGTTCCCAAGTCCGAGACCCGCTGTCGCGCGCTAGCGCAGCCAAAGAGAAGAGGTGTGACCATGCTCCATTGGGCTCTGACATTTCTGGTCATTGCCATTATTGCCGCGGTCTTCGGCTTTGGTGGAATCGCCGCGACGGCATCAAGCATCGCTCAGATTCTTTTCGTTGTATTCCTGGCGCTGTTCTTGGTGAGCGTGATTGTGGCGATGGCACGCGGACGGCCGCCGGCTGTCTAGCGCACCCGTTCAGGCACGAAGAGGAGCGGTCAATCCGCTCCTCTTTTTTTGCGTCCGGTGCGAGACTGCGTCTCGCAGAGTCGGCAAGGGGACCGTATTGACCGCAGATATTCCATCCACGCCGCGCCATTCGCTGCACAGAGGCGCGCATCTTCGCCGGTTATCCGCGATCGCGGTGGGTGTGGCCGTGGGCATGCTTGCCCCAGTCGACGATTGGGCCATCCGCTTGATCATTGGCTGGGATGCCGGCGTAACGGTTCTTTTGCTCAGTATCTGGCACATGATGGCGAAAACCACGCTTGAGCATTTGCAGGCCAAGGCCGCGCAGCAGGACGAGAATGCGCCCGTCATCCTTGCCGTGATGATGGCCGCCGTTCTTGCCAGCCTCGGAGGCGTCCTCGCGGTCATCCACGACACGCGGCATGCGGCAGGCGGCACTGCGATCTATTTCGTACTGCTCTCATTGGCTACGCTCGTTCTATCCTGGCTTTGCATGAACGTGCTGTTCGCCATTCACTATGCGCATCGTTACTACGGCGAAACCGAGGAGGAGACGGCCCACGGGCTGATCTTTCCCGAACCCCAGGCCGCACCAAATTACACCGAGTTCATCTATTTCGCGTTTTGCGTCGGCATGACGTATCAAGTGTCGGACGTCATGACCTGCACCCGTGAATTCCGCAAGCTGGTCACGTATCACGGTGCGTTGTCTTTCTTCTACAACACCTTTGTGCTGGCCCTGGGCGTCAGTCTGCTGAGCGGGCTCTCCGGTCTCTTGTGAGATGTTTCAAGCCGTAACCGGCTCCACCATTTCGGGCTCGAACAATGGGTCGGGAAAGATGAGTTCGACCACTGTCCCTCCTGTGTCGCGTCTGGTGACCGTCGCGGTTCCGCCGATCTGTTGCGCAAAAGCTTGAATAAGTCGCGTGCCGATGCCGTTCCCTTCAGGCTCGCCTTGGACACCCAGTCCATCGTCCTCGATCGCGAGGCGCAGTTTGCCGTTTTCGATGGGCGCGAGGCTTACCCGGATCACGCCGCCGCGAGCCCCCACCGGATAGGCATGTTTGAAGGCATTGGTCAGCGCCTCGACGGTGAAGAGAGTCAGAGGCACCGCGATGTCGCTCGGCGCCTGGCGGGCGACAATGTCCACTTCAAGGCGCAAATCGCGCCGCTCGGCGCCGAAGCCCTCGTGAATCTGATGCGCAAGATCGCGGATCAACCGCTGCACATCGACCGATCCCAAATCTTCGATCTCGTGCAGGATGCGGTGAACGAGGGCCAGGGCATTGACGCGCATCTGCGCTTGTCTCAGGGCGTCCTTGGCGACGGGATCGCGCAATTTCCCAGCCTGCAGCGACAACAAACTCATGACGATCTGCAAATTGTTTTTCACCCGGTGATGGGTTTCCTTGATCATCAAACTTTTATGATCCAGAGCCTCCCGCAATCGTCGGTCGCGGTCCTGCACCGCGGCTGCCATGGCGGAGAAGGTCTCGCCAAGCGTGCGAAACTCGCTCGGGGCTTCCTCCAGCGCGACGGGGCGGATAGCGTAATGACCGCGGGCGTAAGCCGTCGCGATGCGCCGCAAGTATACGATCCAACGCGTGATCTGCCGGTCCGTAAAAATCCAGATCGCCGCCGACGCCAATCCGAGCATCAGCACGGGAAGCAGAAGGTCCGTGGTCACGTGCAAATAGGTGCTGGCGAAGAGGTCGCGCTCGCGCATGGCGAAACCCACCTTCGTCGTGTTGTTGAGCAACGGGACCAGCACGTAGCTCCAATTCTCCCCGTTCGCAGCGGCGGAAAGAAGCTCGTTACCCTTTGCGGTTTGGGGCGGCTCGGCAAAGATCTTTTCAGCCGCTTCCGGGTCGTTGCTCGCCACCATCGTGTTTGCAGGATCGAACACGGCGATGACTGCGCCCGCCGGTATCGATCTGCTGTGCAGCAGAACGTCGAGCCACCCGACGTCCAAGGCGAGCGCCATAACTCCATCAAATGCTCCGCTCGCGTTGCGCAAGGGAAGCACGCCGCCAAGGACGTTGCGATGCGACACGACGCTATAGATTTGCGGGGTGATGAAGAAATCGGAATGATGGGGGGCGTCCTTCCACCATTGCCGGTCGGCCACGTTTCCCTGTTCGGGCGGCGGCGGCACCGCGGCGCAGAGCAACTCCCCTCTCGCATCGATACGCGCGATATTGGTGAAATAATTCAGCCCTTTGATCGCATTGGCGAGCGACTTGCCGCAGTCCGGCGCACCAGCGTTCACTTCGGGCTGATTGGCGAGCGCGCGCAAAACCTGTTCGCCGGACGCGAGCAGGTTCTCCTCGTCGGCTGCGCTGCTGCGCGCAGTCTGAATCAAGCGCTCGCGCACGTCGCTAACGTCGCGTTGGACACGATCAATGCCCTGAACAACGCTCACGATCGCGGCAGGCATCAACCAGATGATGATCCAGAATAAAAGACGTAAGCGCAGCGATCGCCCGCCGACTTCAGGTGGCGTCTCGTTTTCCGTCGGGTGCGTCGTCTGGCTCCGAGGCATCCAGGGGAGCCAAGCGATCAAGCTGCGCCATAATTTCATTGGTGGCGTCTCCCCCTGCCGGGCGCGGCTCGCTCGACAGCGGTCCATTCCCTTCCAAAGCGGCGGATAGCGCCTTGCGGGCGCGCGCCACACGGCTCTTCACCGTACCGACGGCACAATTGCTGATTCTCGCTGCATCTTCATAAGAAAACCCACCTGCACCCACCAATATCAACGCTTCTCGCTGTTCGGCCGGTAGACCTCGCAGTGCGCGCGCGGTGTCGGAAAGTTGAACTGCCCAAATTTGCTCACCCCTGGCCACGGGCACCCGCTCAGCCGCGGATTCATCCCAAGGCGCCTGCCGCCATGCGCGCCGCCGGTCCGAGTAGAATTGATTGCGCAGAATGGTAAACAGCCAGGCCTTCAAATTGGAGCCGGCGCGGAATGTGTCGCGCGACTGCCATGCCTTCGCGAGGGCCTCCTGGGCGAGATCGTCGGCCAGTTCGCGATCGCCGCAAAGCGAACGGGAAAAGGCGCGCAAAAACGGGATCAAACCGAGGAGATCCCTGCGGAAATCTCCATCCAAATCCCCGCTCGGCACGGTTTCGCCGCTCGCGCTCATATAGGGCTCGTCAAAATGTTTCACGAGATCAGTCCTTCTTGCCCTTGGTGGCGTCGATTTTCTTCAGAAGATCGAGAAAATCGTCGGGTACCGGCTCTTGAACCACCTCGTCATACATGCGCCGCAACTCCCGCCCGATGGCACGTTGGCGTGCACGCGCGGCGATCGTCTTTTCTCGATCTGGTTGTTCTTTCTTCACGTCCAAATTCCCACCCTCGCGTCGTGCAGCCGGCCCGTCCCAAAATCGTCCGTCCATGCTTAATGCCCTAAATTGCTAGTGCCCCGGGCGCGCCCTCCCCATAAGGCTTTCCCTGAGTGGCAGAAACGGGCAAACTCGAAACTGGTTCCATTCCAATGGAACATTCTCGCTCTTTGGTCGTTTGTTTGCTTGCCATCGAGGGAACAAAATTATGACAATGACGGAATCATTAGCTCCCCATCTGCCCTATTTGCGGCGCTATGCCAGAGCTCTGACCGGCTCGCAATCGAGTGGGGACGCCTATGTCCGGGCGGCGTTAACCGCGCTTCTGGCCGGAAAATCGGATCTTTCCTCCGATCTGCCCCCCCGCGTGGCGCTCTATCGCCTCTTTCATGTCATTTGGGCCAGCACCACCAGCCAGCTCGATCAGGAATTTTCGGTGGATGTGAAACAGCTCACCCCGGAAGAGCGCCTGCGCTCGCTGACGGCATCGGATCGCGCGGCGCTCCTGTTGACGGCCGTGGAAGGATTTTCGCTCAGCGAGGCCGGCAAAATCCTTGATGAAACGCCTGAAGAAGTCGAACAGTCGATCGTGCAAGCCCAACATGCGATCGAACGGCAGCTCGCATCGCGGGTCCTTATCATCGAAGATGAATCCATCATTGCGCTCGATCTTGAGAATCTCGTCGTCGAGTTGGGCCACAAGGTAGTTGGGACTGCCGCTTCCAAGGACGAAGCGGTTGCCAAAGCTCGCACCCAGCAGCCCGGTCTCGTTTTGGCCGATATCAATTTGGGCGAAGGCGGTTCGGGCATCGATGCGGCGACCGAGATCCTGCGCAGCTTCGATATTCCCGTGATCTTCGTTACAGCCTATCCGGAACGCCTTCTGACCGGCGAGCGGCCGGAACCCACCTATTTGATCACCAAGCCGTTCCTGCCCGAGACCGTGCAAGCCACCATCGGTCAGGCGCTCTTTTTCCACTCGCTGCGGCGTGAAGCGGCGGCCTGACGGAACGGCGCTGCCAGTCACACGTTCCCTCCGCGAGATAAACCCCAAGCGGAGGGAACAATGGCAAACGCAGCAGCGGCTACTCGCAGACGCAAAAACGGACATTCCAACAATGAGGTGCAGACGCGATTGAGCGCGTTGCGCGCCGATCTCGACGCGCTGCAACACGACATGCGCGCACTGGTGAGCGATGTCGGCGAGGTCGCCAGCGAACAGGTGCACGAGGCCGTGAACGGGGCCATGGAGTCCGCCTCCGAAGCGGTGGAACGCGTCGAGGAATGGGGCAATGAAAACCTCGAACCCGTGCGGGAAGCCGTGCGCACCCAACCTTTGGCGGCCTGCATGATCTCGATGAGCGCGGGCGCCATCATCGGCGCGTTGTTGTTGCGCTAAGACAAGCCCGCGAATGTTCAATCATATGGGGCAGCGGCTGGGCGCGCACGCGATTGCAGGCGCCGTCTTGGTGATGACCGCTTCGGCTTTGATCTGGGTCGGAGTCGGTTTCGCGGGATATGCGCTTTACCTGGCATTGTTGCCTGACGCCGGAATGCCGCTGGCCGCAGCCCTCGCCGCCGTCATTCTGGTGATCGGGCCGCTTGGCTGGGCGGCCATCGTCTATGTCCGTGCCCACGCAACCCGGCCGAGATTCCATCCCGCCGAGGTTCAGGTCACGCCTACCGATCCTGAAGCGGCGACGCTTTCTCTGCTTGCGAAACTCGCCCAGGAGAAGCCCCTTCTCGCTGTCGTCTTCGCCGGCATTCTCGGCGCTTCGCAGGCCATGCAGCACCGCAAGCATTGAGTGATTCTGGGGGTAAGCGCTCGCGCGACGGAACTTGAGCTTCCGATGGACGTTTCCAGCCCGGAAGATGTGGGGTTTGCATGTTTGGCTGGGCTGCGACGTTTCTGGTTCTGGCCGTCATTGCGGCGTATCTGGGATTCTTCGGGCTGGCAGGTCTTGCCGCCGTGTTCGTCAAGCTCTTGTTCGTGGTGTTTCTCATCCTTCTCGCGGGAAGCGGATTGCTCGGGCTGATCCGTGACGAGCCGCCGCTCTAAGCGGCAATTGAGGGGCGCATGTTCAACATTCCCATGCAAACTTTGTTTGGCGCGGGGCTGCTCCTCACTCTCGCCTTCAGCGTCAATGACCGGTCCCCGGTTCCGGGACGGGCCGATGCGGATTCCACAATCCGGCTCGCCTGCGACGATGGCGGTTCATCCCGCAATTTCGCCACCGCGCCGAATTCCGAGCGGGACGCTCATCTCTGTCGCTAGGCCGACTTTGCATAAAATTAAGAAATTACGATTCCCTCGGAACCAGCCTGGGGGGACTCGCATTATGATGGGCGAGCGGGCCCTGATCCCAGGCTACGTCAAATTGCCCCCCTCGACAGTCGGCGTCGGCGGTCCGCTCATTCCCCCCTCAGAAGTTCCACGCCCTTTGTTTGTTAATGGGTTGATTCTAAACTGGGCAACGCTCAGCAAACCGAGTCGGCCTTGAACATCAACATATACCGCAAAGCCCTTGCGCCCGAGGTTTCCATCGCGCGCCGCATCACCCAGCTGCGGCGCGACATCAAGGTCATCCGTGCCTGCGCTGTGGCGCTCCTCATTATCGCCGCTCTCGCGACAAGCGTTGCGGGAGCCGATGTGCTTGCCCCAACGGTCGTCGCTGCCACTCTCGCGCTTGTGCTCGCGCCCGTCGCGCGCGCGCTGGAAAGGCTGGGTTTTCAAACCGGCCTGGCTGCGGTCTTCGCAGTGGTGGCGACCGTCGTCTGTGTCACGGCGGGCGCCTTCGCGCTCGCACCCGATATTTCCAATTGGCTAAACGATGCGCCCAAGATCGCGCAATCGATCGAACGCAAGCTTCGCCCTCTCACCCGGCAGATCGCGGCTGTGGAAAGCGTCTCGAACCGGTTAGCGCAAGCGGGCGTGAGCGGGCCGGAGCCCGTCCGCAGCGTCCCGGTGTCGGACGGCCTGATGGCGACGGCCGTTCGCAACGCACCCGCTATCATTGGCAAGGGCGTCTACGTCACCGTGCTGACGATATTCCTCCTGGCCTGCCGGCGGCGTTACACCATCCAGCTTATTCTGTTGCCGCGGACATTTCAGAACCGGCTGCGCATGGCGCGGATCTGCCGCAACGTTCGCAGCCGCGTTTCCGGTTATCTCTTCACGCTGTCGCTGATCAATATCGGCCTCGCCGCGGTGACCGCTCTGTGTTTTTGGCTGGCGGGTATCGACGATGCGGTGCTCTGGGGAATCGCCTTCGGCCTTCTGAATTTCATCCCGGTCATCGGTCCGACGACGGTGATCGTACTGGCGGCCGTGGTGGGTTTGGCGACCGCCAAGACCGTCCTGTTGGGGCTGGTTCCGCCGGCGATTCTTCTGGCGCTGAATACCGTCGAAGCCAATCTGGTGCAGCCTTGGCTGCTATCGCGGCGCATCGTCATTTCGCCCGTCGCGATATTCTTGACCGTCGCCACGCTGGTTTGGATGTGGGGGCCGGCGGCATCGATCACGGCGGTGCCGCTGCTGATCTCGGTTCACACCATAGCCCTGCATGTCCCGAACCTCCGCGGGCTCGCCATGCTGTTGGCCACGGACGATAGACCGGCCGTAAAACGAAATGCCGGCCTCAGACGAGAACCGCGTAGACTATGGCACCGGAGATCACGGCTAGCATCAAGCTGACCACCAAGATCAATCTGACGCGCCCTGAAATGACCCCCTGTCTGGCTTCTTCAGGCGTTAGAATCGGCCCGTGATTGCCGACGTCACGTCTGTCCAGTCTCATTGTGGTCGCCCAAGGATCTGCCGCCTGCGCCATTTGCCCGTCTCCGTTGACATCTTCTGATCAGGAAACGTCCCGTTCCCCAGGAGGTTGCGCTTCATTCTTCCGTGAGCGCGGAACCATGCGGAATTTCGGCGAAGTCGTTGTCGATTCAGCGTTCTTTCGCCGTTCCCTCGGCTTGTTCTGACCGCTGCAATTCCTCTCGGGCGCGGCGGAGCTGCTGCAAGGGGTCTGACTCGCCCTGCGCGGTCTCTTCACGGTCCTGCTGCTTCCTTGCGTCGCGCTCCCAGGCGGCGAGAACCTCCAGGCGGTCTGCATTGGTAAGCCGTCTATCTCTGACAACGTCCGATGGATTACGGTAATATCGGCTCGGATAGAGTTTTGCATCCTGGACAAATTTGGCTTTTTTCATTGCAGATCAGTCTTTAGGCCACCTGGCCAAGGGAACGCGCGCCCGACGGCGACGTTCCGAATCCCGGGCGGCTCGGACTTGAGGGGAAGATTCGGAACATGGCCACCACGAAGAAACGTCGAAAAACCGAACCAGAGGTTGAAGCACCAAAAACTGCGCCGCGGCCGCGGATTCCCGGGCTGTCCGCGCGTCCGGTCTGGCAGGGCATGCTCCGGCTATCGCTCGTGAGTTGCCCAGTGGCGCTCTACAAGGCGACCTCGCGCGCGAACGACATCTCATTCAACCTCCTCAACCCCAAAACGAACAATCGCATCCGCATGGTGCCGACGGATCCGGAGACCGGCCCTGTGGACCGCGCCGACCTCGTGCGCGGCTATGAGGTCGAGAAAAACCGCTATGTGATCATCGAAGACGAAGAGCTCGATGCGGTGAAGCTGGAGACCACGCACACGCTCGACATCGAACGGTTCGTCGATGCGGATTCCATCGATCGGCTGTTCTTCGACGTGCCCTACATTCTTCTGCCCACGGACGACATCGCAGTGAACGCCTATGCCGTCATTCGCGAAGCGATGAAGGATACGCACCGCATCGCGCTCGGCCGCGTCGTGATGCATACGCGCGAAAGACTGATGGCGATCGAGCCGCGCGAGAAAGGGCTCCTGGTCTTTTCGCTGCGGATGCGCGATGAGGTCGTCAATCTGCAGAAGGCGCTCGAATCCATTCCCGACATGAAGCCGGACAGGCAGATGGTCGAGATCGCGGAAAAGATCATCGCCCAATTAGAAGGTCCGTTCGATCCCGAAGAATTCCGCGATCGCTATGAGGAATCGCTGCGCGATCTCATTCGCCGCAAAGAAAAGGGTGAGAAGCCGACCGTCACCGCGCCGCCGGCCGAGCCGAGCAATGTCATCGACCTGATGGCGGCCTTGAAGAAGAGTCTCGGCGCCAAAGGCACGCCGCCCAAGCGCACGCCTCCCAAACACGCATCGGCCTCGGCCAAGATGCCCAAGAAGCGCGCCCGCTAATTGCCACGCGCTTAAAGGATGATTTACCCCCTCCCCTTGCGGGAGGGGGATAGGGGGAGGGGCTCTTCGCGCATTGCAGCGTCGATCATATCGAGCACGCCGTCCATATTCTCGAAAATATCTGGATTCCAAAATCGCAAGACGCGAAAATTCCGAGTGTGCGGCCCAATCCGATTCTACGCTCGTCATGGTCTGCCTGCGCGGCTTCGGCGTGTTGCCCGCCTGGCTTGGGTCAGGACGGGGGCCGGTCCCAGCTGAAGATCACCAGCGCATATTTCCAGGAGCCATCGCTCTCTTTGCGGAAAAAATTCGTGAATTTGCCGGGTCCGGAAAGCATCTTCCCGCCGCCCCTCGGCATCATGTCCATCGTGAAGATGCCTTGGGCGAATGCCTGCGAGCCGAAGGTCTGCACGTCATCGAATTTGGATGCGATACGAAGCTTGAAGGGATCGAAAAATGCCATCTTTGCCGCCGCGACGGCCGTTTCCCTTCCGATGAATCTTGGCGCATCGGGCACGGCGAAGATGAAATCGTCCGTCAAGAGGTTCGCCCAACCCTGGATGTCGCCCGCGTTGATCGTCGCGACAAAGTCGTCGAGACGCTGGTTGATGGCCGCCAAATCTTCCGAAAGTTCGGCTCCCGAACCGGCCGAGAAGCCGGCGCGCGAAAGATCGCTGTTCCAGATCCCACGCGCGACCTTCCAGCTGCCGTCCGCCTGCCGCCGCCAGATCCAGATGCCCTTGCCTTCGTCGTGAACGGGCCGGCCGCCGCGCTTGGGCATGCTGTCCAGGACCCAGCGGTGCTGGTCGATGGCGACA
>DATHDZ010000323.1:0-21617 GCA_035318785.1 Micropepsaceae bacterium | reverse complement strand
ATGCGGCCAGCGTTGCCAAATGCACATCTCGCAAGGGGCCAGCCCCCCGAGATATTGGAAGGCAAACGCCCCCAGCAGCAGGGCGGCACTGACCCCCCCGGCCAAAAGGGCAGGCAGGGCTTCGGTTTGCCCAGTCAAAGCTTGGTCTTTGCTGCTGATTACGCTCATCGCAAGGGACTATTGACCTTTCTCAACTTTTGCGCCACCGCCCCAAATGACGCGGCTTTTGATCCTAAAGCGATCACCGTTCGGAAATATAAACGGCGATTTTAACTTTTATGTGTAACTCTAAAAAACTCTGTCTTTTCAACCATATAATAAAGATCGACGGAAGCCGAATTTTGGGCTTGGACTGCGGCTGGAGGCCGGGTTTAATAGACGACGCCGAAGCGGTCCGCACAAGCATTGCAAGTGCGAATTGCTTCGGTCAACGCAAAAAATTTAATCGAATTTTAAACGCGGCAACGACTCGCGTGGTGGGGACTTTCTACGATGGGCGCGCACAGAAAAATCCGCGGCGATGCAAACTCAAGACCTGCGCGACGCGTCAAGCGCGAGCTGTTGAAGATCGATGGCAAATCCATCGAAGTGATTCTTCGCACCAATCCGCGCGCACGCCGTTTCATCGTCAAAGTCGATCCCTCGTCGGGCGAAGTGTCGGTGATCGCGCCGTCCTCACGTTCGTTTGATCGCGCGCTCGATTTCGCGCGCAAAGAAAAAGATTGGATCGCGGGTCGGCTTGCCGACGTACCTCAACCGGTTCATCTCGATCTTGGTTCGGTGGTGATGTTCAAGGGCGTCGAACATGTGATCCGTGCGGGCGACGGCAAGGGTTCGCCGGTTTGGATCGATCGCGACGGCGCGCGTCCGACGATCCGAGTCGGCGGCAGGCCGGAACATGCCTCACGCCGCCTTCTCGACTGGCTGAAGCGCGAAGCGAGAAAGAGGATCGACGAACGCGTAGCCACCTATGCGACGGAACTCTCCGTTCGTCCCAAGCGCATCACCATCCGCGATACGTCCAGCCGCTGGGGCTCATGTTCGTCGGCGCGGAGTCTGTCTTTCTCCTGGCGGCTCATTCTGGCGCCCCCTGCGGTCCTGGAATATGTCGTGGCGCATGAGGTTGCGCATTTGCGCGAACTCAATCACAAACCGCGCTTCTGGCGCCTGGTGGAAACACTCGTGCCGGATATCGAGAAGAGCCAGGCTTGGCTGTCGACGCATGGTGCCATGCTCCACCGCTACGCGCCGCGCACGCGGCCGGTGGAATAGGCCCACACTTCGTTTTTACGTATTCCGCTCGCCGAAGATCGCGGTGCCGATCCGCACGTGAGTCGCGCCGTAGCGGATCGCGGTCTCGAAATCATCGCTCATTCCCATGCTGAGCAAAGCGAGACCGGCTTCGCGCGCCAGCTTCTTGAGCAGCGCGAAATGGAGTGCTGCCTGCTCGTCCAACGGGGGAATACACATCAGCCCGACCACCGGAAGATCCAATATGTCCCGGCAATGGCGGACGAAGGCGACCGTATCCTTGGGAGCGATGCCGGATTTTTGCGCTTCCTCGCCCGTGTTCACCTCGACGAAAATCTGCAGCTTCTTGGTCCGCCTGGTCAGCTCCGCTTTCAGGGCTTCGGCCAATTTTCCGCGGTCCAGCGAATGGATGGCATCGAAGAGATCCACCGCTTCACGAACTTTGTTGGTCTGCAGCGGGCCGATAAGATGCAGCTCGATTCCCGGAAAGCGCGCGCGCAATTCGGGCCATTTCGTTTTGGCTTCCTGCACCCTGTTCTCGCCGAAGCATGATTGGCCGGCTTCGAGGACGGTGAGGATGCGCTCGGGCCCGTGCCCTTTGGTCACCGCGATGAGGCGGGTTTCGCTGCCCGGGGCAACCGCAGCGTTCCGCGCCGCCTCGATCCGGGCCAGAACGGCCTTGAGATTTTCGGCGGGATTGGCGGATATGGTCGCGAGTGCGGAGGTCACGGGATGCCGTCGGCGGTGGAGCGCGCGAAACTAGCAAGGGCGGCGCTCGCCCTCAATGCGGGCTCCAACCTGCCCCCTTTGATCCTGATGACGGATGAGAAGCGGTTGCGCGATCCTGTCGCGGCCGCCCTTGCGCTGCCCAAAGGCACCGCGATCATCGTGAGGCACACCATGCGCGAGGCGCGGGCTTCGCTTGCCCAAGCTTTGCGCCCTATCGTCCACGGACGCGGGCTTTTGCTTCTCATCGCCGGCGATGCCGCCCTTGCGGCGCGAATCGGTGCTGACGGGTTGCATTTGCCCGAGACGCGCATGCGCGAAGCCAAGCATTGGAAATCCGCGCATCCTTCATGGCTGATTACCACCTCGGCGCATTCGGAACGCGCTCTTGCCTGTGCCGCGCGCTCCGGAGCGGACGCAGCTCTTCTTGCTCCCGCCTTCCCGACTTTGAGCCATAAGGAGCGCGCCTCGCTGGGTGTGACGCGATTGCGGTTGATGGCGTCACGTGCGGACATTCCCGTCTACGCGCTGGGCGGGATCAATGCGCAAACCGTGCAGCGTCTCGCCGGCGCGCGGCTTGCCGGCATTGCCGCCATCGATGGGCTTCTTTCTGATTAGAGTTCGTAAGACAGAAGCAGGAAACCCGCATTCATGCTGATCGCCGGGAGCCCATTGTAAAATACGCCGGCGCTGCGCGAATAATCGTACCATTGCCAGCCGCCGGTGATCTGCAGATTGTCGTTGATTCTGTAGCCGGCGGAGAGCTGATAGCCGGTGACATCGTAATCGACCGGGCCTTTCGCATTCGCGAGGGAATATTCGCCTCCCGCGATCCAGGCACCCCATTCCGCCGTTGTAGAAAGATGAGACGCATGTGTCCCCGCATGCGCCAGGACTTGGTTGATGTCCAACAGATAGGCGTTGCTGTCGCGATACGCGCCGCCGAGGGACAGTTTCACCGCTCCTACGGGATAAGCGAGCTGGGCCCCAAGCGCCCAATCGTAAAGGGAATCGCCTGCCGCGTTGCGGTTGCGAACCGAACCTTGAGCAAAGCCCGCGGATATGCCGAGCGCGAGATCCGAGAAATATCCGGTGTAGCTGGCGGCGACTTCCCAAATATTCTGCTGCTGATTGGGATCGTTGCGCAGATTGCCGGTGAAAGGGAGCGGCGTTCGTACGGATTTGGGCGTGAACGAGGCGCCGATCTGAATCCCGAGCAGGCGCGGCGAAACATAATTGATCTTGGCGAAGTTCGAGGTGCTTTGCACCGCCGTGATCGATTGGAAGAGCGCGCCGAAATCACCGCCCGTCACTGGATCGCGGAACAGCGACATGTTGCGGTTTTCGAGCGTGATCTGCTCATTCGTTATCGGACCGACCAGCCCCAATGTGTAAGCGGCGCCGTCCTGCTGTCCGATTTCCACGCGCCCAAAACCGGTCTGCGCGAAGACATAGATCTTTTCGACAGTGTCGTTGTTATAATTGTCGCCGGATTGCGTATCGCGAAAGAGGAGAAAGTCGCTGCGCACGCCGACGATCATGCCATTGTCGAAGATGCGTTGCGCCTGGATGTCGGCTTGCACCAAGGACGTCGCACCGCTGTGGTCATATCCGCTCGTGGTGCTCGGACCGGCCGATTGATGCGCAGTGAAAAGTGCGCCGGCGGCAGCACCGCCAAGCCGGATCGTTGTGTTGTCGAATTCCCAACTTGGCGGGTCGAGCGCAAGAGCATCGGCGAGGCTGCGCGAGCCCTCCGCGGCATCGGCTCGCACAGAAGAAACGGCCGCGAATGCCGCCGTGGCGAGAAGGATCGCACACCTCCGTGTCCCGCAGGTCATGCCATCAACGCTCCTTACGAATCGCGCAACATTCCCCAACCATGCCTAGCATTTAGGCAAGAATCGACGTGCGTTGCGCGCACCCGCGCGGCTGCGGTATAAATCGCATCCGTGGCGCGAACCCCGCGCGTGTGCCGAACCGCAAGGATCATCGGATGCGTCTCGCAACTTTTGTCGCCAGCATCGCCTTCTTCGCCGCCTCAGGCTCGGCCTTCGCTGCCGACTGCAACAAGGGCATGTTGTGGCCCTATACGCGCAACCCGGGCGATTGCCTGACGGACGCGGAAATCAAGGCAGGCCAGACCGGCGTCTATGCCGGACCGGTCAACACCAATGTCGACGTCAGCAGCATCAAACCGGACAGTTCCGCTATCAGCCCTGGCAGCAGCGTGAGCGGGAGTACGGGTTCAAGCACGGGCGGTTTGGGGGGGTATTTCTCCGGTGGCCTGGTGGGTGAGGTATTGGGTGGCGGTTCTTCTCCGAGCACCAACGCCGTCTCCTGCAATAAGGGCTATCTATGGCCTTTCGTGCGCGAACCCGGCGATTGTCTGACCGCCCAAGAGAAAGTGACCAACAAGAATGGCGTGTATCGCAGCGCGGAAGTTAGGCAGGTGAGCGCGAGCAGCGCGCCCGCAGGCGATGCCGGAGCAGGCAATCCGCCCGCAAATGCTCCCACGCCACCGGCAAGCAGCGCTCCCGCCTGCGAGAGAAGCTGGCTCTGGCCTTTCGTTCGTCGGGCGGGGGATTGCCCAACCGACGCCGAGAAAAAATAGTTGAGGCCGGGCTCGGCGAAATGCGGCCATGGCTTTGGGCTTGGGCCGTTGCGCGAGTCCTTCGGTCTGACTATAAGCCGAAGCAATGGGGCTTAGGGGGCTTGCGACCGGTGCCGGCTCGGCCCGCAAATAAGAGCCGATGGTCACCGGACTATAGGGACGATTCGATGCGGATTCCGATGCTTGCCGCGTGCGCGTGTTTGCTTGCCGCGTGCAGTTCCGACAATGCGACCACCGCCAGCATGGCCACGACCAGCACCAGCAGCAGCGGCTCATCCTGGTTTTGGCCTTTCGGTGGGGACGAGGGCGATGCGCCGGCGACCGATACGCCCCAATTGGGCGTGAACTCTTATCTTTGGCGGGCGACACTGGACACGCTGAACTTCATGCCGCTCGCTTCGGCCGATCCGGTGGGTGGAGTCGTGATCAGCGACTGGTATGCGGCGCCCGACAAGCCCGACGAGCACGTCAAGGTCACGGTCTACATCCTTGACCGGCGGTTGCGCGCCGACGCGGTGAAGGTCTCGGTCTTTCGGCAGGTTCGCAGCGCCAATGGCTGGGCCGACACCGCCGTCAACGCCGACACCGGGATCAAGCTGGAAAACGCAATCCTGGCGCGCGCGCGCGAACTGCGTCTCTCGACCACCCCGCAATAGGTTTAGCGCCTTGGCAACGGGCCCCGCGCCGCCATGGCGGAGGAAAGCGGGGGCAGTTAGGCTTGGCTGATTCTAAGGGTCGCTTCATTGGCGCGCTATAACGCTAAAGAATCCGAAACGCGCTGGCAGAGCGTATGGAGCGCGCGCGAGACATTCCGCGCCGCGAACGAGTCCGCGCTTCCCAAATCCTACGTGCTCGAGATGTTCCCTTACCCTTCCGGGCGCATCCATATGGGCCATGCGCGCAACTACACCATGGGCGATGTGATCGCGCGCTTCAAACGTGCCCAAGGCTTCAACGTGCTGCATCCAATGGGCTGGGATGCCTTCGGGCTGCCGGCGGAAAACGCCGCGCGCGAAAAGGGCGTTCATCCGCGCGAATGGACCTATGCCAACATCGCGGCGATGCGCGAGGAACTGAAAAGCTTGGGCCTGGCCATCGATTGGTCGCGCGAGTTCGCCACGTGCGATCCGGCCTATTATGCGCGCCAGCAGCGTCTCTTCCTCGATTTTTTCCGCATGGGCCTGGTCTATCGCGCCGAAGCGGATGTGAATTGGGATCCGGTCGATGAGACGGTGCTCGCCAATGAGCAGGTGATCGAAGGCCGAGGCTGGCGATCCGGCGCGCTGGTGGAACGGCGAAAGCTCTCGCAATGGTTCTTCAAGATCACCAGTTTTGCCGACGATCTCCTTCACGGCCTCGATCAGCTCGAGCGCTGGCCGGAGAAGGTTCGGCTCATGCAACGCAACTGGATAGGGCGGTCGGAGGGATTGCGATTTTCCTTCGATCTGACGAAAGCGCCGGTGCCTTCGATCGAGGTTTTCTCCACCCGGCCCGATACCATCTTCGGCGCGAGCTTCATCGCGCTCTCGCCCGAGCATCCCTTGACGGAACAATTGGCGTCGAAGGATCCGAAGCTCGCGCAATTCGTCGCCGAATGCCGCACGGGCGGAACTGCGGAAGAGACCATCGAGACGGCGGAGAAGCGCGGCTATGACACGGGCATCAAAGCGCGCCATCCCTTCGACGCGAATTGGGATCTGCCGGTCTATGTCGCGAATTTTGTGCTGATGGCCTATGGCACGGGCGCGATCTTCGGTTGCCCGGCGCATGATCAGCGCGATCTGGATTTCGCGCGCAAATATCGTCTTCCCGTCTTGCCGGTGGTGATTCCGGAAGGCACCGACCCGAAGACCTTTGCCATCGGCGATGAGGCCTATGTCGGTCCCGGGCGCCTTGCAAATTCGCGCTTTCTCGACGGGCTGGATGTGGAGAGCGCCAAAGCCGAAGTGGCCAAGCGGCTGGAAGCTGCCGGAAAGGGCCAGCGCACGGTACATTATCGCCTGCGTGATTGGCTGGTGTCGCGGCAGCGTTATTGGGG
This sequence comes from Micropepsaceae bacterium, assembly GCA_035318785.1. Taxonomy (GTDB): domain Bacteria; phylum Pseudomonadota; class Alphaproteobacteria; order Micropepsales; family Micropepsaceae; genus CAIYRG01. The sequence goes on along the minus strand of DATHDZ010000323.1, from coordinate 14,991 downwards.
CTGCCCGATCCCCGTTATTCACTGCGCCTCTTGCGGCATCGTCCCAGTGGCGGTTGAGAATCTGCCGGTGGTGCTTCCCGACGATGTGCGCTTCGATCAGCCCGGCAATCCGCTCGCACTCCATCCGACCTGGAAGCACACGAGCTGTCCCAAATGCGGCGGCCGCGCGACACGCGAGACGGACACCTTCGACACCTTCGTCGACTCATCCTGGTATTTCGTGCGCTTCACCGATTCCCACGCCGACGACCCGGTGAACCGCGCTGCGGCGCAATATTGGATGCCGGTCGATCAATATATCGGCGGCGTCGAGCACGCCGTTCTGCATCTGCTTTACGCCCGGTTCTTCACCCGTGCGATGGCCAAAGCCGGCCACCTCGCGGTGCAAGAACCCTTCGCCGGTCTCTTCACCCAGGGCATGGTCTGCCACGAGACCTATCGTGCCGTTGATGGCGGCGATTGGCTGCTGCCCGAAGAGGTCGAAAAGCGCGACGGCGGCGCCTTCCAACGCGGCACAGATATTCCGGTTTCCGTCGGGCCGTCCGAAAAGATGTCGAAGTCGCGGAAGAATGTGATCGCGCCTGAAACCATCATCGATGCGTTCGGTGCCGACACGATCCGCTGGTTCATGCTCTCCGATACGCCGCCGGAGCGCGATATCGAGTGGACGCAGGAAGGCGCCGAGGGTTGCTGGCGTTTCGTGCAGCGTATCTATCGGCTGATCACCGAAACCGAAGACCTGCCGCCCGCGGGGACGAAGATGCCAGAGGTGACGGGGGTGGATCTGGAGCTACGCCGCGCCACCCACCGCGCTATCGCAGCGGTCACCGAGGACCTGAGTGCATTGCGGTTCAATCGTGCTGTGGCGCAGATCTATACGCTCGCCAACGCGCTCGGTGCCGCCGGTGCCGTCAGCGGCGCGGTGAGGCGCGAAGCGCTGGAGACAATGGTGCTGCTGATCGGGCCGATGATGCCGCATCTGGCGGAAACCTGCTGGGAAGCGCTTGGACACAAGACGCTGGTCGCTATGGCGCGTTGGCCTCACGCCGATCCCCGCCTGGTGAAAAGCGACACCATCACCATCGGCGTTCAGGTGAACGGAAAGCTCCGCGGCGAAATCCAGATCCCGCGTGAAGCCGAAGAGGAAATTGTGAAAAGCTCGGCGCTGGCGCTCGATTCGGTGCAGCGTGCGCTCGAGGGCAAACCGCCGCGGCGTGTTATCGTCGTCCCGGGGCGCATTGTGAACGTGGTGGCATGATGATGATGGATCGCACGATTTCGGAATGGGGAGCGAAGCTCGTGCTCCTGTTTGTGGCTGTTACCATCGCCGGTTGCGGCTTTCGCCCGCTTTACGGCCGCACCGACCTTGACCCGCGAATCGCGCCCACGCTTTCGGCCGTCTATGTCGATCCCATTCCGGACCGCGTCGGCTATGAGCTGCGCAATTCGTTGCTTGATCTCTTCAATGCCACGGGCCAGGCCGATGGCGCCCTCTACCGGCTGAAGCTGACGCTTAACGAACGGGAAGAAGCGGTGGTTCTGCAATCCAACACGGCAATCACCCGCTACAATTACACGTTGACCGCCCATTACGATCTGATGCCGCGGGAAAGCACGAGCCCGGTGAAAAGCGGCGACGTGACGGCTCTCTCCGCCTTCAATGTCGCGGCCGCGCCCTTTCTTTATGCCACGGTGACGGAAGAACGCGACGCCAAGAATCGCGCTGCCAACGATATCGCCGAACGCATCCGCACCGAACTCGCGGTCTATTTGCGAAGGGCCGCAGATCAGGCGGCCCGGTGATCGAACGGACATGGAAATAAAGTCGCATCTGGCCGACCGCTTTGTCGCCCGGCCTCCCGCCGATCTCGTCGCAGCGCTGGTCTATGGTCCGGATCAGGGCATGGTGCGGGAGCGCGCGTCGGCGCTCGCAAGAAGCGTCGTTCCCGATCTCAATGATCCCTTCCGTGTCGCCGAACTTGACGAGGCCATGCTGGATTCCGATCCGGCCCGCCTGTGGGACGAGGCGGCCGCGCTGTCCATGATCGGAGGCCGGCGTGTCGTGCGCGTTCGCGGCGCGGGCAATGGCTTGGCGAAGGCATTCGAGCGGTTCCTATCCGAGCCCAAGGGAGACGCGCTGATCGTCGTCGAAGCCGGCGAGCTTGCAAAGAGCGCCAGCCTGCGCCGCGTTTTCGACGAGGCGGACAATGCCGCGGCGATCGCCTGTTATCCCGACCGCGAGCGCGAGCTCGAAGAGGTGGTTCGCACCGCGCTGAAAGATATGAGCCTTTCCATCGACGCCGATGCTTTGGATTACGCGGTTTCGCGGCTTGGTTCGGACCGTGGGGTGACGCGCTCCGAACTGGAAAAACTGGCCCTCTACGCGATGGGCGGAAAGACGGTCACGGCGCTCGATGTGGCGGCGGTGATGGGAGACGAGTCGGAACTGCGCATGGACGAGACGTTCGATGCCGCGGGCGAAGGCGATTATGGGCGGCTCGACAATTCGCTGTCGCGGCTGTGGGCGGAGGGCACCTCGCCGGTTGCCGTGCTGCGGCAGGCGATGACCCATTTCCAGCGGCTGCTTCTCGTGCGCGTGGAATCGGATGAGGGCAAGAATGCCGCGTTGACGATGAAGAAGCTTCGCCCGCCGGTGCATTTCTCGCGCGAGCAATCTTTCCGCGCACAGGCGTCGCGCTGGACGGCATCGAGATTGGAAGAGGCGTTGACTCATCTCTACGAGGCTGAAGCACTGGTGAAGACCACGGCCGTCCCAGGGGAAGCGGCCTGCGGCCGCGCGCTTCTCTCCGTCGCGGCGCTCGCCAATGCGGGGCGATGAGCATGCTCAAGATCCGAGTTATTCCCTGCCTTGATGTGAAAGATGGCCGCGTCGTCAAAGGGGTGAACTTCGTTTCCTTGCGCGACGCGGGTGATCCTGTCGAGCAGGCGATCATTTATGATGCCGCGGGTGCCGACGAGCTGTGCTTCCTCGACATCACGGCCAGCCATGAGAAGCGGCCCATCCTTCTCGACGTGGTGAAGCGCACGGCGTCCGCGTGTTTCATGCCGCTGACCGTCGGTGGAGGCGTGCGCACGATTGACGATATCCGCGCCTTGTTGCTCGCGGGTGCCGATAAGGTCTCGATCAACACCGAAGCGGTTCGCCGTCCCGATGTCATCCGCGAGGGGGCGGAGAAATTCGGCAGCCAATGCATTGTCGCCGCGATCGACGCGAAACGAACGAAGGGACGCTTTGAGATCTTTACGCATGGCGGGCGCCACGCTACGGGCATCGACGCCGTTGAACACGCGATCAAGCTCACGCAATATGGCGCCGGCGAGATTCTGCTCACCTCGATGGACCGTGACGGCACCAAGAGCGGCTACGATCTCGAACTGACGCGCGCCGTCGCCGATGCGGTCCCGGTGCCGGTGATCGCATCAGGGGGCGTGGGATCGCTCGATGATCTGGTCGCAGGAGTCACGCAGGGGCGGGCAAACGCGGTGCTGGCCGCCTCGATCTTCCATTTCGGGGAAGCGACGATTCGTGATGCGAAAACGCGGCTTGCCGCTGCCGGCCTGCCGGTGCGGCTGTAACGATTCGAAGAAAAATGAAAGCGCCTTAGCGTCGCGCGGCTGCCATCGGAGCCGTGGTGACGCGCGATGGCGATGACGCGAGCGGGCGGTGCGGAGCAGGGGCGGGCTGGCTTTCGGTCCCGTGTCCGGCGGCCAGCGATGCACCCAAGAATTCGATTCCGATCCCATCTTCATGATGGCGTGCCACCCGGCCGGCCCGGTGGCCGATCAGGATATGTTCGCCGAGGGGCGGCTTCAGCTCGGTGCGCAGAGAGACACCGGACAGCGAGAGGTCGATCACCTCGCACCGGATCTGATCGCCGGTCGAGCGTGTGAAATGCGTGAGGCTACCCGTGCTGGGTTCGACGCGGTCGTAACGCCTGAGATCGGCGCCGTCCAAGAGATGACGATTCATCTCCAGCATCAATTGATCGGCCAGCTTTTCGCGCTTCTGCAGCGAGCAGGTGAAAGTCATGACGAAGCTGCCATGCTTCGCGCGCACGATCGGGCCTTCAAAGCGCCCCAGCGTATCGAGATAGATGACGGCGCGGCCTTTCGGCTCTTCCCTCAGCTGGCAAAGCAGGCTGGCATCGCCCGGAGAGATATCCTCGACGGTGCAGATGGCCTCTTCCTGGGTGGCCGGAATGTAGAGGCGGCCGGTGACGGTAACCCGAACACGGCGAAAGCGGCGGCGCTCTTTCAAGGCGCGCGCGATGATCTTTTGACCGGCTTCCCGGGCTCGGCTTTCGTCGGACGAGGTCATAAGCGCAAGGGCTCAGTACGGATTTCCGACGCCAAGCCTAATGCCGCATTGCTCAAGAAAGTGTTTAGAAGGGCAGCCGGAAGGCCCGCCTTTGGGCAATTTGCCTCAACAGGACTTAACTAAAGTGGACGGGTTTTGCCGCGTTCTTTCGGGAACCTTTGAATGGGCGTATGGTTTTCATACGGAGGCGATCATGAAAACGCACGACTATCGAACGATTCTTGCGGCCCTCGCTTTCATAGGGTCGGGTGGCATGGCTCTAGCCCAGTCGCTCCCCGCATCGCCGGGGCGTGATCTTTCCATCGGCACATCGACTTTTAACGTCCGCACCATGGATTTCGATTTGTGGTGCCAGCAAACCCAGCGTTATGCCGCCGACCGCTGTGCCGCGCGCCGGGCCGAGGACGTCAAAGCGTTCGAGGATTATCGTGGTTCTATCGAGCGCTACGAGCTCGATTACCTCAAGCAGGTGCAGAAGGAGCAGGAGGTGCGGACCCGCACCAATCGCGATCCGAGCCAGACTGTGACAGGAAAACAGGACGGCGTCCCTTAATCACCCTTTGGAAGCGGCGATTTTCAGAACGGTCCGATATCCGCGCTGCCGCTTTTCAGCTTCGCGACAAAGCTCACGAGATTGTTGACGATTCCGCCGGCATCGATGCTGAGCGGATCATTGTTCGCGTCCATGCTCACGCGCGAGCTGACAAGGCGCAAATGCGGCGCACGCGGATGGGCCCGCCAGCCATCATGAGCCGATGGGGGCGGCGGCGCGGATGGCGGATTTATCGTTCCGGCATCCTCCTCCCGCACGAGTTTTGAGGTCACCAGGCGTTCGAAACTGATAGGTTGTCCCGCCAAGGGCGTGACATCGGTCAGCACTTGCGCCACGCCGAGGAATCGCTCGGGGTGATCGGAGCCGAAGGTAATCGGCATCAGGACGGTTTCAATCTCGATCATATGGCAATGGTCGACGGCGCCGATCGAGGTGAGGCAAAGGGGAAGGCGCGCGCGCAAGGATTGGCGCAACAGTTCGGCGAGCCGCGCGGAACTCTCCGGATCCCAATGGAGGAAATAGTCGCGGCCCCGAAGCTCGCTGCCATAGCGCTCGCAAAGCGTGGTCCCCGCCAGCCGGTAGGTGAAGCTTCCTCCACGCGAGTCCAACAGGAAAACGAACGGCAAAAGGCGCTTCAGCGCTTTGGGATCGATATCGGCTTGATCGGGAGTCGCACGCCCATTGCGGATGCGGCTCCAATATCCGACTGCGAAATGACTGTTCCGATGCTTCATCGCGACACCTATTCACCAATTCGCAGCGCCGTCTCAGCTTGACCCAAATGGCCTCGCGGCTCCGCTGTTGAGGGCAAGGACAGCGAAAGCCGTGCCAACCGCCGCAAGTCGGGGCACGAAACCCAAATCGGCTCTCTGTTCAGTGGCTTAGCCCTGTTCCGAACGGTGAATTCCCGGTTCGGACTTCGCGCTTATCCCCACGGGCCCCGCGTATGGCGTCCAAAAAGGGGAAAGTTGGAGAGGAAAGGCGTAAGCAGAAATCCTGCAGCAAACCCTCCAACATGCGCCCACCACGCAGTTCCCGGCGCTCCAGGCGTGGTGCCAACGCCATTCAAGAGCTGCAAGACAAACCAGAAACCGATCACGTAGAAAGCTGAAATCTTCGTCGGATATAAAAGTATCCCCAAGGGAATGATGACCGTCACGCGGGCGCGGGGATAGATCAGCACATAGGCCGCCAGGACGCCGGAGATGGCGCCCGACGCTCCGACCATAGGCAGCGCAGAATGCGGGTTGACGATCCCTTCAGAGAGAGCGGCCGTTATCCCGCAGGCGAGATAGAAGAGGAGAAAACGACCATGGCCCATGGCGTCCTCGACATTGTTCCCGAAAATCCACAGGTAAAGCATGTTGCCGCCCAGGTGCAGAAAACCGCCATGCAGGAACATCGAGGTGATCAAGGTCAGCCATGGCCATGGAATGCCGTAGAGGGTTTCCCTCACCGCGGAATCGAAGAAATTGTGGGGAACAAAGCCCAGCGAAAAAAAGACCTGCTCTCCATCGCCTTCGCTGAACATGAGCTGCCACAGGAAGGTTACAACGCAGGCGAAGATGATCGCCCAAGTCACAAGTGGCTTAAGCCGCGTTGGGTTTTCGTCCGAGATCGGAATCATTGCGGGAGGGGATCTCGCCGCTCGATGGCAGCATCGAGCGCTGTTTCTGAATACGCATATATCCGCTTTTCGGTCTTGTCGACACGACGCGTTTAGGAAACGGAGAAAAGCGGATTGGCATCGCGATCATGCGAGCGCGGCGCAGCGTTGAATTCGTTGCGCGGGCAATCGGCGGCAGCGACGCAGAATGAGATGACAAAAACTTCCCGCGGCCATGAATTCTCGCGCAAGCGGGCCGCGGCGGTTCGAATCTCTATCCGCCTCCGGAGTAGCGGAACTGGCTGTTATACACGCGTCCGACGTGATCGCGCCGACGCTTCAGCCTGACGGCTTCATCGTGCAGTCGCGCGCGATGCGCAGCTTCAATTGCACCATCGAAATGGAAGCGTGCTTCTTCGTAGCGATTTTTTGCGCCGTGCAGGCGCGCCTCGTACATCGCGTCATACGCAGCTTCAGCCAAAGCTTCCATGCGTACCATATCGACTCGGGCGATGATCCCGTCTTCGTCGACCATTCTGGAAATCGGCCTTGCGCCGCGTTTGCGGTCTCGGCGCCTTTGCCACCATTCGCTGATGGTCGTCATCTGCTACTTCCCCCGAGTTCCCCTGAGACAAGTCTAGAACGAGAAACCGGTTCATACCAATACGTCGAAGCCGCCTCTGACATCTCTTTCACAAATTTCTTTCGCCGGAACTCCAGGTTGCAAGCGCGAAGATTTGTCTCATCTTGCACAGTCTCGCCGTAGCTTGCGCTTCGCGTCTCCCGAAACTGTGTGGGCGGCTCCTACGCGAGCTTGAAATACAACGCACCGCCAAAAGAAAGAGCGCGTCGGAGTTCAACAAAAAACGCGCGCGCGGCTCGCCCGGCGTCAAGCCACACGCTACAATGCCCAAAGATTGGTCAGAGGCGGCGAAAACGCAGTGCGGCGGCTGATCCGTGAAATCCCCCGAGGACCAGATGGCCTTTCTTCAGGACGACCGGCCGTCGCGAGAGCCGTTTTTGAACGCACCTCCGACGGTACTTTGGCTCATCGGTTTGTTGCTGATCTCTCACGCGGCACGGGTGTTCCTACCCGGGAATTTGCCCGATGACATCCTTGTCGAGTACGCGCTGACCCCGGCCCGCTACGCCGCAGCGTTCGCGCGCTCTGGCTCGCCTGAGGGTGTGCTCGGCCTGCTCGTCCCCTTCATTAGTTATATGTTTCTACACGGCGATTTCACCCATGTCGGCATCAACAGCCTGTGGCTGCTGGTGTTCGGGCCGATCGTGGCGCGCCGGCTTGGGACCTTGAAATTCCTGTTGTTCTTCTTGCTGTGCGGCATTGCCGCGGCGCTCGTCCATCTTTCGGTCTATTGGGGTTCACCGATGCAGGTGGTGGGAGCAAGCGGCGCGGTATCCGGCCTGATGGCCGCGGGAATGCGCATTCTCTATGGCCGCCTCTATGGCGGCCCCGGCGAATTGGCTCCGATCTTCTCCAAGCCCATCCTGGGTTTCTCCGCGGTATGGATCATTGCCAATGTCGTGACCGGCATATTGCGCATAGGTACCAGCGATGATCTCACCTTGATCGCCTGGGTCGCCCATCTTGGGGGATTCTTCGCCGGCCTCGTCCTGATCGGCCCGTTCAGCCCGCGTATGGGAGAAGCGCCTTATCGTTCGGCTTGAAGGGCACCGTTGGCGATCTACATTACAGCCCAAGTTGGTCAAACCGGTGGGTAGGAGCTTGCCATGAGCGATTCCACGAGCGGCGACGCATACGGGCCCCATGACGCTTCGGCATCGGCCGCGCGCGCCGAAGGGCGGCAGCCCTTTCCCTGGCTGCGGCTCCTCTACGCGATGGGATTTGCCATTGTCGCCTGGGTGATGTTCTGGCTGATCGTGCTTCTGCTCGCGCCGTTGCATTACATCGTGCTTGCGATCACCGGAAAACCGAATGAAGAACTGAGGGAAATGACCCTCCGAGCGGTACATTACCTTGTCGAGCTGCTGGTCTTCGTGACGGGCACCGGCGATGAAAAGCCTTTCCCGCTCGGGCCGTTTCCCAAGGTTTGACGGCGCGGGCCGCCTCGCGATCCCCCATCGAATGTCATAGAATGTCGGCGCACCTTGCCGGGCCAGGGGAACGAAGAATAGCTCGCCTTCGCTGACGGACTCTTGATTGGACAGCGCCGAAAATGAACGCCGTCCTATTCCATCGTGCCGGAGGGCGCTCGCGAGCACTTCTTGTGTCACAAAGGAAAGCCTTGCCATGAAGAGAATGGGTTTTGCTGCGCTGGGTCTGTTGCTGGCCGGCACTGTTATCGGCACCATGGCCGCCGAGACGGCGCCTACGGCGAACCGTCCCGCTGCGGCAAACACTTCCCCGAAAAAGACCGTCTTTGGTAGCTGGGGCGTCGATCTCGCGGGAATGGATAGATCCGCGAATCCGGGCGATGATTTCTTCCGCTACATGAACGGCGCCTGGTTCGACAAGGCCGTCATTCCTTCCGATCGCACGAGCACCGGCTCGTTCGTCGATCTGGATATCCAGAGTGAAGACAAGGTCCGCGCCATCCTCACCGATCTGGAATCCCACCAGAACAATCTCACCCCCGACGAAAAGCGGGTTCGCGATCTCTACCACAGCTATGTCGACACGGCGCGCATCGAGCAGCTCGGGCTGAAACCGGCCGAGAAGGATTTGCAGACCATCGCCGCCGTCAAAACACCGGACGATGTTGCGCGGGCCATGGGCTCCATCAAGCTCGGCGCCGAGGCCATCTTCGATTCCCGGATCAATGTGGATGACAAGAAGCCCGACGCCTATGCCGTTTTCATCCGGGCGTCGGGGCTGGGGTTGCCCGACCGCGACTATTACCTCTTGGACGAGAAGGGCATCGTTGCGGCGCGAACCGGCTATCGCACCTATATCGCTGACATGCTCAAGCTCGGCGCGGTTCCCGACGCGGAGACGAAAGCGGCCGCGATCTTCAATCTCGAAACGGAAATCGCCAAGCTTCATTGGGCGCGGGCGGAACGGCGCAACGCCGACAAGGTCTACAACCCGATGAGCGTGGCCGAACTGGAGACCTTCGCGCCGCAGTTTCCCTGGGCCGTATTTCTGAACGAAAGCGGCATTCCGAACGCCAAGCAGCGCCGCGTCATCGTCGAGGAGAAATCCGCGTTCCCGCCGCTGGCGGCGCTCTTCGCCAAGACGCCGGTCGATGTCTGGCGCGATTATCTGACATTCCATTACCTCTCCGACCGCGCCGCCTATCTGCCCAAGCGCTTCGATGATTTGCGCTTCGCCTTCTACGGCAAGATCCTGGGGGGCCAGGGGCAGCAATTGGCGCGCGAAAAACGTGGCGTGCGCTTCCTCGGCGGCGTCATCGGCCAGGGCGTCGGCAAGATCTATGTCGCGAAATATTTCTCGCCCGAAGCGAAGGCGAAAGCCAAAGACCTCGTCACCAATCTGCTCAGCGTCTATCGGCAGCGCATCGAGACCGCGGATTGGATGTCGCCCGCGACACGCCGGAAGGCGCTCGAGAAGCTCGCGCATTTCACCGTCAAGATCGGCTATCCCGACAATTGGCGCGATTATTCGAAGCTCCAGGCCAATCCCGACGATCTTCTCGGCAATTCCCAGCGCGGCAGCGAGTTCGAATGGAATCGCAGGCTGGTGCGGCTGGATCAGCCGGTGGACCGCAGCGAATGGGGAATGTCGCCGCAGACCGTCAACGCGTATTACGATACCTCGCTGAACGAAATCGTCTTTCCGGCGGCGATTCTGCAGCCGCCTTTCTTCGATCCCAACGCCGACGATGCGGTCAATTATGGCGGCATCGGCGCGGTGATCGGCCATGAGATCAGCCATGGCTTCGACGACCAGGGCAGCAAATATGACGCGACGGGCGCGCTGCAGAATTGGTGGACGGCCGACGACCGCAAGAATTTCGATGCCCGCACGGCGGCACTGGCCAAACAGTTCGACACCTACAGCCCGGTGAAGGGAATGTTCGTTAACGGTCAGCTGACCCTGGGGGAGAACATCGCCGATCTTGCCGGACTGACGGTGGCCCAGGCCGCCTATCATCTCTCTCTCAAGGGGAAAGAGGCCCCTGTGCTCGACGGCTTTACCGGCGACCAGCGCCTGTTCATGGGCTATGGGCAGGTCTGGCGCTACAAGGCCCACGAAGAAACTGCCCGCCAGCGCCTGCTTTCGGACCCCCATAGTCCGCCGGAGTTCCGCATTGATGGCGCAGTGCGCAATGTGGACGCCTGGTACCAGGCATTTAATGTGAAACCGGCCAACAAGCTCTACCTTGCGCCCGAAGCGCGCGTGCATCTTTGGTGAGTGGAGGGGTTCGGCCTTCTCACCCGTGGCCCCCGCGGTGCTTGCCTTGACGGCGGGGTCGCGTTAACGGTTGCCCCATTCTCGGGCCGAGCTTCGCGAGGAGCGAGGGATCGGTTGAGCCGACAGGAGGGGCTTGTCGGCGGACGGTGCGGGTCGACACTCGCGTTTTGGCGGGACGTCGCGAAAAGCTGCACGGATCATTGGGAATGCGATCTGCTATTTCAGGTGGAGTTTCGATGTCAGAAGTCAGCAATCCAGGCTCAAGGGTCGGCGCGCGCCGCCTGGCCGGCGTTAATTGGGGCAAGGTCGCCAAGCGCACCGGCGTCGGCGTTGCTCTACTCCTCGCCGGGGGCGCAATCGCTCTCGCGGGGGAACGTTTGCTCGGTGGTGGCATCGCGCCAAACGAAGTGCGGATCACCACCTTTCAGGATTGGCGCGTGATCTGTCCTCCCTTGACCGAAGCAACGCCCAATTGCGCGCTGACGGCCGATGTGCTGCGCGACACCGGGGGCATATTGCTGACCATTTCCATGACCGACCCCTCACCCGGCAGTCAGCTCTCGCTGACGGTCCCGCACGGCGTCTTATTGGAACCTGGCCTCGGCTTCACCATCGGGGCCGAGCCGGTGCGCGTCAGGCCCTATGAGACCTGCACCAATACCGGTTGCGTCGCGCTGGTGACGGTCGATGCCGACACGTTGAAATCGCTCACCGGCAATATGGGTGGCCAAATCGCGGTCGCGGCGCCCAACAGTCAGATGCCCGTCAACATCCCGTTCTCGCTGAAGGGTTTCGCGCAAGGCTATGGCGAACTGCAACGGGCCAAGGCCCGCCGCACCGGCGTTTTCGGTTTTATCAATCGGCTCTAGCCGCTTGGTCCTGAATGAGGAAGATCGACATGATCCGTAACTTCGCAAGGCTCGTCCTGAATGCCGGCTTGCTTGTCGCGCTGCCCACCGTTGCGCTCGCTCAGCAGCCGCCCGCGCCGGCTACCCCAGCCGCGCCGGCCGCACCGGCAGATCCCAACGCGGCTGCCGCTGCGGCCGCCGCTCAGCAATTCTCGATCAATCAGAATGTCGGCGATTGGGTCGTGCGCTGCGTGCTGACGAGCGTGAAGAGCCCGGCGCCGTGCGAAGTGCTGCAGTCGACCGTGAACAAGGACACGCAACAGCGCATATCGAGCTTTTCCATCGCCTATGTGCCGAGCCGTGAGACTTATGCGATGCAGATCGTGGTGCCGACCGGCGTTGCGCTCGCCAAGGGATTGACGCTCGCTCCCTCGCTCAACGCAGTCAAATTCACCCGCTGCGAACGCGACGGTTGCTATGTCGAGATGCTGATCGACAATGCGGCCATCACCTCGCTCGCCGGCGCTGGAAAAACTGCGACCATCGGCGTCGTCGGTTATGGAAGGGAGAACGAAATCAAATTGCCCGTGTCGCTCACGGGTTTTCCCGAAGCCATGGACCGGATGAAAACCTTTGCACGCGACCGTGCCGTCGCGCTGCCGAACAACGCGCCGGTGCTGCAGTCGGGGGCTACCAACGTCGCGCCCGCAGCACCTGCCGCTCCTGCCGCGACGCCCGCGCGCGCACCCGCCGCCAGACCACCCGGACGCTGAGGCCTATTTCTGCACCAGCGCGGTGCCGGGGGACGGATCCGTCCAACCGCCGCCCATGGCCCGGTAAAGCGCGACGATTGCCTGCAAGCGCGCCAGCTTGATCTGGCCGACCTGATCGCGCGCCGAATAGAGCGTGCGCTGCGCATCGAGCACCGAAAGAAAATCGTTGATACCCTCGCGATAGCGCACCTGCGCGATGTTGAAGGCTTGCTCGGACTGGGCCTCCTGCTCGATTTGAAAGGCTTCCTGCTGCGCGAAATGCGCGATGCCGCCCAGTGCGGTTTCGACTTCCGAGAACGCAGTGATGGCGGCGCTGCGATAGGACGCGATCAGTTCCTGCTCGCTCGCTCGCGCTTCGTCGGATTGGGCGGTCAGTCTCCCGCCATCGAAAACCGTCTGTGCGAGCGACAGGCCGAACGCAAAACTTGCGGCGGGATTGGTGATGAGGCCGGCGAGGGCGGCGCTGGCGAGGCCGCCGGAACCGGTGAGCGAAATGGTGGGGAAGAAGGCCGCGCGCGCCGCCGCGACATTGGCGTGGGCGGCTTCGAGATTGGCTTCCGCGGCGACCACATCGGGCCGGCGGACCAGCAATTCCGCCGGCAGACCCGGCGCGACGTCGGGGATCGCCAGAGTTTCGAGGTCTGCTCCGGCCACATCGAAGCCTTCGGGCGGGCGCCCCAGAAGCAGCGCGAGCGCAGCACGGTTCAGCAGCTCTTGCTGCTCGAACGCCGGGATGACGGCTTGCAGCCCAGCGATTTGTGCCCGCTGCTGCGCGAGTTCGAGCGGCGTGGCGATGCCGTCATTCACGCGCGCTTCGGTGATCGTCAGCACCGACTGCGCGGATTCGAGGTTGAGCCGTGCAATGGCGAGACGCTCGCGGATCGAAAGCAGCTGAAAATAGGTGTTCGCCGTTCCTGCCGTCGCCGTGAGCGCAACGATTTCGCGGTCGGCGCGGGTCGCTTTGTTCACGGCCTGCGCCGCTGCGAGAAAATCGTGGTTCTTGCCCCAGAAATCGAATTCGTAGCTCGCCCCTAGCGATACGCTAAAGGAGCCTGAGTGAGTCTGCTTGGTGGCGTCCGCGCCGAAACCGACCGTCGGCAGCAGCGCCGCGCCGGTTTGGCGCACACGCGCATCGGCCTGGAGCACGCGCGCTTCCGCCGCGGCCAAATCGAGATTCTGCGTCTGCGTCGTGTCGATCAGTTGGTCAAGCTCGATGCTGCCGAAGTTCCGCCACCAATCGGGCGTGGGCCAGATCGGCGCGTTGGCGGGCGCTGCCTGCTCGAAAGCGGCTGGCACATCTTGAGTTGTCAGCGCCTTGGGCGCGGTCAGCGTTCCCGCGCAGGCCGAAAGCAGCCCGGCGCAAACGCCGATCAGGAGGATTTTTCGAATGTGCATGGGATTACGCCTCGTACGCCGCCAGCTCTGTTCATTCATTGGCGAGCGCGACAACGGGATCGAGACGCGCCGCCTTGCGCGCGGGGGCATAGCCGAAAATCAACCCCGTCGCGGCGGCACAGCAGAAAGCGAGGATCATCGGAGCCGCGGTGAAAACCACCGGCGTTCCCGTCGCTTGGATGATGAGACCCGTGATGACGCCACCGGCCACCCCCACGAGGCCGCCGATCCCTGAGACCACCACGGCCTCGGAAAGGAATTGCTGGAGGATGTCGCGTTGGCGCGCGCCCGTCGCCATGCGGATGCCGATCTCGCGCGTCCGCTCGGTAACCGAAACGAGCATGATGTTCATGATCCCGATGCCGCCCACCAGCAGCGAGATTGCCGCGACCGATCCCAAAAGGATGGTCATGGAGTTCTGCGCCGCTGTCGCGGTCTCCACGATGTCTGCCATATTGCGGATGCGGAAATCCGTGGCGCCGTTGTGGCGGTCCTTCAGCAGATTGGTGACTGAGTCTTGGACCGCGTCCATCTTGGACAGATCGTTCACCGCGATCGTGATGCTGCGCACGAAACGCTGCCCGAACACGCGCGTCATGCCCGTCGTCAACGGCACGAAGATGACATCGTCCGTGTCATTGCCGCCTGAGGTCGAGCCTTTCGCCGACATGATGCCGATGACCTGGAAGGGCACGTTCTTGATCAGGACATATTTGCCGATCGGATCTTCGCCGTCGGGAAACAACGCTTCGCGCACGGTGTCGCCGAGCACCGCGACGGTTTCATAGCCCGCTACATCTTGATCGCTGAAGAACACGCCGCGCGCCACTGGCCAACTCCGCGTCGAAGGCAGCGCGGTCGTGGTCGCCGTAACGGTGGTTTGGTAATCGATATCGCCGTAGCGCACCGTGTTGTTGCCCTGGATGTCGGGCATGGAGGTGACGACATTGGGAATCGCTAGAATCGCGGTCGCATCTTCAGGGGTCATCGTCGCGATCGGGCCGTTATAACCGCGGGCGTTGCGGAACTGCGGACGCACGTTGAGCAGATTTGTTCCCATCTGACCGATCTGATCGATCACCTGCTTCTTCGCGCCTTCTCCGATGGCCAACATCGCCACCAC
>DATHDZ010000322.1:0-16933 GCA_035318785.1 Micropepsaceae bacterium | reverse complement strand
AGGTTTATTCCTTCTCGCCCGTCAAGCAGTTCGAGATCACGCTCGCGCGTGGTGAAAGATCGCCTCCCATCGCATTCGATAATTCCGGTGTAGCCGCGCTCGGTTGCAACATTCACGACCACATGATCGCTTACGCCTTCGTGGCCGACAGCCCGTGGACTGTTCTCACGGGCACCGACGGGCGCGCCACCGTCACGGACGTGCCGCCCGGGAATTACGACGCGCAAGTTTGGCATCCCAAACTGCCGCCCGGACGCGCAATACCCAGCCTGCGCGCCTCGGTTTCCAGCGATACGACGCGAATGACCATAAACCTCAAACTGTTGCCCGCATCGACGATGTCGCGCGGGCACGGCGGCAGTTACTGAGGGCGCGATGAGCTTTCGCAAACGCCTCGCGCTCTTCTTGATCGGCACGCTCATCGGCGTTCAGGCGCTGACGGCGCTTTTCACCTACGACATCATTCGCAGCAACCTCGTCGAACAGGGAAAGCGCCAGCTTGCCGGAACGGCATCGGTTTTCATGCGGCAGCTCAACGTGCTCTCCGAACGCGTGAGCGACGACGTTGAGGTTCTTTCCCTCGATTATGCCCTGCGCAAAGCAGTCGCCGAACAGGACGGTGGCACGATGCTTTCGGCTCTTCGGAACCACGGAAATCGGGTCGGCGCGACACGCATGATGCTGGTGGGACTGGATGGCAGCATCACGACCGATACCACGAGAGAGGACGCGGTTGGGACGGCATTTCCATTCTCGGATCTGATTGATACTGCGAGCGCGAAGAATCAAGGCACGTCACTCGCCGTGTTGGACGGTAGCATCTATTGGATTGTCGTGGTGCCCGTGCGTGCTCCCGATCCGATCGCTTTCATTGCCGCATGCGTGCCGATCAATGATGCTCTCCTCCAGAAGCTCGCCGGGCTTTCGTCTTTTCCCCAGTCGGTCGCCCTTGCAACCCCCAACGCGGACGGCAAGTGGACGGTGGCTTCGAAGACCGCCGGCTATTCGCCTATCGTGCGGATAAATTCGCTCGCGCTCCTGACATCACCCGATTCCATCATCGCGACAGAACAGCAGGACGACCATTTGGCGATGATGGCGCGGCTGACGACCACCGCAAAAAGCCGTCCGGTTGTCGCAATTCTCGATTATCCGCTCGAAGAAGCGTTGGGCGCCTATCGCGCCATAATCACGCCGATGCTTCTGGTGCTGGCGGCCGCTCTCGGCGTAGCGCTCGTCGGCGCCATGCTGATTGCGAGCAGCGTATCACGTCCTCTGGAGATGCTCGCCGTTACGGCGCGTCGCATTGCGAAAGGCGATTATACCCCCCTTCCGTCACCCCGACGTCGCGATGAGATCGGCGAACTTTCCGCGGCCCTCAACAACATGACGCAATCCATCGCCGAGCGCGAAACGGCATTGAAGGGGGCCGTCGCCTCGCTGGAACTCGCGCGCAACGAAGCGGTGAAAGCAAGCGAAGCCAAATCGCAATTCCTCTCGAATATGAGCCACGAGCTCCGCACGCCGTTGAATGCCATCATCGGCTTTTCGGAGATGATCCAGCGCCAGCTGCTTGGTCCCATCGGCGTTCAGCGCTACCTCGAATATGCTGGCCACGTTTACGAAAGCGGCGTGCATTTGCTGGTCCAGGTCAAGGAGATGCTCGACCTTTCCGAGGCCGAATCGGGCAAGCTCATCATCTCCCGCCGGCATCTAAAACCTGGGGGACTTTTGTCGGCAAGCCTAGAGGAGCTACGGCCCGCGGCGATAAAGGCGGCGGTGGAACTCCAAGTCGCGGGTGACTTAGCGTCTTGGCCCACTATAGACGGCGATGCTGAGAAACTGCAGAAGGGCCTGACCAACATCATTCACAACGCCATCAAATTCACGTCTGCGCATGGCGTCGTGACGATTGCCGGCGATACGGTCGGCGATTTCTTGCGCATCACCATCAGCGACACCGGAATCGGCATCCGTCCGGAAGATCTGCCCTTGGTGGTGCGTCCGTTCCATCGCAGAAAGCCGGCTTTCGAAGCGAACCACCAAGGCGTGGGCCTCGGCCTTCCATTCGCGAAGACGATGTTTGAATTGCATGGCGGCAGTCTCGCCATCCACAGCACCCAAGGCATTGGCACCACGGTCATGATCGAGCTGCCACTGGCCGTGGATGCAGCCTTACATGATGCGGCGTGAAGACCATGCGCAAGCTTTTGACGGTTCTCTTCTTGCTCGCCTCTTTTTCCCCGGCAATGGCGGTCGATTTTCACTTCGACGGTTATGCCGATTTTCGGTTGATCGTGCCGTCAAATCAGGAATCCTGGCAGAATGGCCTGTTGGGAAAGCTGCGCTACGGTGCGGAGGACAACAAGCCGGAATTGCGCCTCGCCGAAGCCGTGGGCCAGGCAGTCGTTCTGGTCACGCCCGAACTGATGGGCCTCGCGGTTATCCGCATCGAACCTGAGCAACGCACGTTCTTCGATTTTCTGGAAGCTTATTTGCGCTATCGCCCGGTGTCGACCACAGCTTGGCGCTGGTCGGTCAAGGCGGGAGCGTTCTTTCCACCTGTCTCGTTGGAAAACACCGAGCTCGGCTGGACCAGTCCGTGGACGCTGACGCCATCGGCCATCAACACCTGGGTCGGCGAGGAACTTCGCACCATCGGGTTAGAGGGGATACTGGAGTGGCGCAGCGAGGCGCGCACAATCGCGTTCATGGCGTCGATCTATGGCTGGAACGATCCCGCGGGAATCCTGGTCGCCGACCGCGGCTGGGCGCTGCATGACCGAGTCACCGGCCTGATCGACCGGCCGCGGGAGCCCGATGTGATCGCCTATGCGACGCACGTGCCTGAACCGCTCTACACCTATGAGGTTCTGGAGATCGACGACAGGCCCGGCTGGTATGCCGCCGCGTCGTGGGACGAGACTGGTCTCGGCAAGCTCAATCTCATCTATTACAACAACGAGGCCGACCCGACTGCCATCCGCAAACAAGTTGCCTGGCGCACAGACTTCTGGAATGTCGGGGTGAGCACCCAGATCGGCAATGTTACGCTTCTAGCGCAGGCTCTGACGGGCGAGACGCTCATCGTGCCGAGCAAGTTCTTCTTTAGCGATACAGTGTTTCAGTCTGCCTACCTGCTGGCTGGATGGAACATCAGTGAGAATTGGCGTGTCGCGGGACGTGTGGACGTGTTTTCGAACAGCGAAGAGCGTCCATTCCCCGCCGGAAATATGAGCGAGCACGGCAACGCGCTGACGGCCGCGGTGAACTATTTGCCGTATGATTGGTTGCGGTTGACGGCCGAGGCCATTCGCGTCGAGAGCACACGCGGTCAGCGGACGATCGAGCATTTGAATCCGCACGCCATCGAGAACCAAATTCAGTTCAGCGCGCGCTTCTACCTACCCTAGAAAAACGGCTCTCCTCTTAGCCCCTCGACGAGATAGACCACATAGTCATCGATCGTGGCGCCGTTGCGATAGCGCGCGATATGCGCGAGCGGTGTTACCTGCGCGAAGCGCGTCGCCAGCAGGGATGCCTGGTCATTGCGCATCTCGGTCACATAGAGCATCGGCCCGGTGAATAGGACCGGCACAGGTGGTGGTTCGTTCACATAACGGAAGCGCTCGTTGATCTGGATGATTGGCGGATGCGTGGGCATATAGAAGGAAAGCCAGCCGGTTAGCGCATAGCTCGTCGTCAGGACGGTATCGGCGTGCATTCGCGTGCGAAGGGATTCGATATCGTCCACGACGCGGTTCATGCCCACGGCCAGGAGTCGCGAAATCGGATCGCGAACCCGCGGGACAACGCCCCATACTGCCTGAGCATAGACGACGGCAAGCATGACACCCGCCACAGGAACGGCAACGCGCCGCGAGAAGCGCAGAACGGACGAGCCTCCCCCCTCGGGGAGCCTCAAACACGCCGCCGATGCCGCGATGGCAAGGATCGGATAAAGGAAAGACGGCCAATTGCCTTGCACGCGGTCGTGCAGCGAATGCCAGAGAAAATAGAGCGTCGCCGGCGCGATCATGGCGACGAGCAACGCACGTTCGGAATGCATGGCGTCCCGCGAGCGCAAGACCATGACGATCCCGGCAACCGCGAGAATGCCGATGAAAGGCGTCGCCAGTACCAATTGCCCGGCGAGGAATTCGCCGAGGTAGCGCGGAGTGAACCCTCCCGCGTCTATCCGTCCAAGCTGCATGACAAAGGAAGCCCAGCCATGCTCCGCGTTCCATAGGACCACCGGAAAAAACATCAGAAGCGCAATCATGCCGCCCAGATAGGGCCACGACGATGCAAACCAATGCCGCTCTTTGGGGACGAGCGCGAGCCACACCAAAATGCCGGCCCCAAGAAAAAATGCCGTGAATTTCGAGAGGAGCGCGAAGCCGGCGGCAACGCCTGCCGCTATCCACCAGGCGCCGTGGCCTCCATCCGCAATCTTGGCAAGCGCGAACGTGAGCCAAGCAGCCGCTGCGATCTCCGGCGCATCCGGGGTTGCGACAAGCGATTCCACGCCGATCATGGGCATGAGATTGAAGATCAGCACCGCCAGAGCGCCCGCATATTCGTTCTTCAGAAGAATTGCGCCCGCGCGCCACACGGCCCAACTGGCAGTGGCAGAGAGCAGCCATGGCAGGAAGCGCACGCCGATGCTGGTGTCGCCGAACAACGCCGTACCGCCGCGGATGAGAAATGCGATCAGCGGGGGATGATCGTAATAGCCCGCCGCGAGATGCCTGGACCAAAGCCAATAATAGGCCTCGTCGTAGGAGAGCGGCGTCGAGGCCGCGACCGCGCCGCGCAGAAGAATGATGACCAGAACGCAGACGCAGATGAATTGTGTGCGTCGGCCGCCGAAGGACAGATTCACTTCACGCGCCAAACCAGGAGCGTAGCCATCGAGTAGTTCCAAACCGCCCCCATCACGGCCCCGGCAGCGCCCGCGAGCCACCACACGGGCTCATGCGCAAAAAGCCAGGACGCCATCCCCACATTGGTAAGCGCACCCACTGCGCTGATCGCATAAAAACCGAGAAGCCCCTTGAGGAATCCCATCCCGGAGAGTCGCCGATCGCGATACGTCAATCTGTTGTTGAGAAGAAAGTTTCCGGTCATCGCCACGACAGTCGCGGTCGCCTGCGCTTCGGGGAAGCCGAGCCCGAAAGCGACAAGCGCGGTGCGCAGGATAAGAAGGTGCACGCCAAGACCGATCGTGCCAACCAGCGCGAAGGAGAGAAACCGCGGTGTCAGCGCGCCGCCCGTCAATTTGGTGAGCAACAGTCCAAGAAAATCGAGCCCGACCTGTGCGTCGAGTTTTGATTCTCCATGGCTGCGAGCGGCAAACACAAAGGGCAATTCGGCAATACGCATGCCGCCCTTGGCCGTGATCGCGATATCGAGGAGAATTTTGAACCCCTGCGTGGAGAGCGACCCCGCCAACGGATCGAAGCGGTCACGGCGCATCATGAAGAACCCACTCATCGGGTCGCTCAGATCCACACCGGTCAAGCGGCGCGCAAGGAAGGTCGCAAAACGGCTGATCGCATTGCGGCTTTTGGAAAAGGCGGCCGAACTGCCGCCCGCCACATAGCGGCTGCCCACCACCATGTCGCCCTCTCCGTTCTTGAGCAGCGCGAGCATTCGGGGCAGGAGCTTCTCGTCATGCTGCAAATCGGCATCCATGACCGCCACGTAAGGCGCACTGGAGGACAGCATGCCCTCGATGCAGGCTCCGGCGAGACCGCGCCGGCTTATGCGCCTGAGGCAGCGCACGCGGGGATCTTCAGCGGCGATCATTTTTACCGCTTGGGCCGTACCATCGGGAGAATCATCGTCGACGAAGATCGCCTCCCAGGCGATTCCGGACAGCGCCGCATCGAGCCGCTGCACCAAGACCTCAATATTGCCGCGCTCCTTGAACGTCGGAATGACGACCGAGAGCTCGGGGATCAGCGCTTGGTCTTGCGAGCGCGGCTGCTTGGCTTGGGGCTGTGGCAAAACGTTGATCTGCGACATGAAGCTAGCTGCTCAACTCCGCGTTGGCCTAAGGGTGTTAGCGTATGGTTCAAAGCACGGCAAGGATAGTGGTTCCTGCCAGTTAACGCGCAATGACGGAGAATTTCGTCTGAAAATCAATATGTTAGGCGTCAGATGCGCTATTGGATAGTGGATCGCCGCTCCCTATTGTAATCATCCCAAAAGGATCGACGCGGGAGACCAGGTGAGCGAGACACAGACCGGCTTCAAACCCAAAAAATCCGTTGCCCTGTCCGGCGTCGTTGCCGGCAACACTGCGCTTTCAACCGTTGGCCGATCCGGCAATGACCTGCATTACCGCGGCTATGACATTCTCGATATTGCCGAGCGCTGCGAATTCGAGGAGATCGCGTACCTTCTGGTGCATGAGCGGCTTCCCAACGCCGCCGAGCTTGCAGCATACAAGGCGAAGTTGCAGTCACTGCGGGGCATCCCGGCCAGCGTAAAAACCATTCTCGAAACCTTGCCGCCTTCCGCACATCCGATGGACGTCATGCGCACCGGAGCTTCGGCGCTAGGCTGCGTGGCGCCGGAAAAGGACGACCACAATGTCGCCGGAGCGCGCGACATCGCCGACCGGCTGATGGCGTCCTTCGGATCGATGCTGCTTTATTGGCATCATTTCGCCAACCATGGAAAGCGCATCGACGTCGAGACCGACGATGATTCCATCGGCGGCCATTTGCTGCATCTTCTGCACGGCAAACCGCCCAGTGCCGCCTGGGTGCAAGCCATGCACACATCGCTCATTCTCTATGCCGAGCACGAATTCAACGCGTCCACCTTCGCGGCACGGGTCATCGCGGGGACCGCCACAGATTTCTATTCCGCCATCGTGGGAGCTATCGGTGCGCTGCGCGGAAACAAGCATGGCGGCGCCAACGAATTCGCCTTCGAAGTGCAGAGCCGCTATGCCAGTCCCAACGAAGCGGAAGCGGACATCAGAAAGCGCGTTGCGGCAAAGGAGATCGTGATCGGATTCGGCCATCCGGTCTATACGGTCGCCGATCCCCGAAACAAAATCATCAAGGAAGTCGCACGCCGCGTCTCGCGGGAGGCCGGCTCGATGACCATGTTCGAAGTCGCCGAGCGAATCGAAAATGTGATGTGGGATGCCAAGAAGATGTTCGCCAATCTCGATTGGTACAGCGCGATCTCCTACCACGTCATGGGTTGGCCGACCGCCATGTTCACACCGCTCTTCGTGATTGCGCGCACGGCGGGGTGGAGCGCGCACATCATCGAACAGCGTCTCGACAACAAGATCATCCGTCCGTCGGCGAATTATACCGGACCCGAAAACCGGCCCTTCGTGCCGCTCGCCGAACGCGGCTGAGCCATGGAATCGCATTTCGAAGCCGCGCGTCCGAAACCCGACCAGGTTCTGGTCGACATCGCCGACTATGTGCTGGACTATAAGATCAACAGCGCGCTTGCCTATGAGACTGCGCGCCATTGCCTGATCGACACGCTGGGATGCGGACTAGAGGCCCTGGACTATCCCGCCTGCACCAAATTGCTCGGCCCCATCGTTCCCGGAATTGTGGTTCCGCACGGAGCGAGAGTCCCCGGCACATCCCATCAGCTCGATCCGGTGCAAGCCGCCTTCAATATCGGGGCGATGATCCGCTGGCTCGACTTCAACGATACCTGGCTGGCAGCCGAATGGGGCCATCCTTCCGACAATCTCGGTGGCATTCTCGCGGTTGCCGATTGGCTCTCTCGCAATGCCGCCGCGGAGGGACGCGCGCAGCTTCGCATGCGTGACGTGCTCACGGCCATGATCAAGGCGCATGAGATTCAAGGCGTCATCGCCCTGGAAAATTCCTTCAACAGGAACGGCCTCGATCATGTGGTGCTGGTGAAAGTGGCAACCACCGCCGTCGCGTCGCAGCTTCTCGGACTTTCCCGCGACGGCGTTATCACTGCATTGTCGCAGGCCTTCGTCGATGGACAGGCGCTGCGCACCTATCGTCACACACCGAACACAGGCTCTCGCAAGAGCTGGGCGGCCGGCGACGCCACATCGCGCGGCGTGCGCCTTGCCATGATCTCGGCGACCGGCGAGATGGGCTATCCTACCGCCCTCTCCGCTCCTCTTTGGGGCTTTTACGACGTGCTCTTTCGCGGCAAGCCTTTCATTTTCCAGCGTGCCTTTGGCTCCTATGTCATGGAAAACGTGTTGTTCAAGATCTCCTATCCTGCCGAGTTTCACGCCCAAACGGCGGTGGAGGCGGCGATGGCGTTGTTCCGCAAGATCAGCGCCATGGGACGCAACGTGAACGAGATCGCGGCCATCACCATCCGGACGCATGAAGCCGCGATGCGGATCATCGACAAACAGGGGCCGCTTTCCAATCCCGCCGACCGCGACCACTGCATCCAATACATGGTCGCCGTACCGCTGATCTTCGGCCGGCTGACGGCCAAAGACTACGAAGACGAAATCGCGTCGGACCCTCGTATCGATCTGCTGCGGGCGAAAATCACCTGCGTCGAAGACGTGCAGTTCACCCGCGATTACCTCGATCCCGACAAGCGTTCGATCGCGAACGGCCTTACGGTGCACTTCGCCGACGGCACGATATTGCCCGAAGAACTGGTCGAATATCCCATAGGCCACAAGCGGCGGCGCATTGAAGGCGTTCCGCTTCTGATCGAAAAATTCCGCACCAATCTCGCGCGTCGCTTCGTGCCCGCACAACAGCAGAAAATTCTCGACATGTCGCTGGATCCGCAACGTCTCGAACGCATGGCCGTCAGCGATTATGTCGACCTCTATGTCGTGTGACCCGAAACTTTCTCCGGGTCATTTTATAGGATAGGGAGACCTTCAATGCCATTTCTGGTCGGCGTCGATGTGCCCGATAGGCCCGCCGGGGAACGCTTTCGTACCCTTCTTTCGCGACCCCAAATTCTGCAAATACCGGGTGCGCACACCGGCATGGCGGCGCATCTGGCGAGACGAGCGGGGTTCGACGCAGTCTATGTCGGTGGCAGCGCCATGACGGGGACGATGGGAATCCCGGATCTGGGCATCATCACCGTGGAGGACGTCTGCTTCTACATCCGGCAGGTGGCGAGGGCGTCCGCGCTTCCTGTGCTCGTCGATGGCGATACGGGCCATGGCGAAGCGCTCAATGTGATGCACATGGTGCGAAGCTTCGAGGATGCCGGAGCGGCGGCGGTGCATATCGAAGATCAATTGCTGCCGAAGAAATGCGGGCATTTGAACGACAAGAGGCTCGCCGATGCGCGCGACATGGCCACAAAAATCGCCGCCGCCGTGAAGGCGCGGCGTCACCTCTATATCATCGCGCGGACCGATGCGGTGGATTCGGAAGGCATGGACGGCGCGGTCGCACGCGCGAAGCTCTATCTCGAAAGCGGCGCGGATGCGATCTTCCCCGAAGCGCTCACAAGTGCCGAGATGTTCCGCGAATTCGCACGCCGGGTGAAGGGGCCCTTGCTCGCCAATATGACCGAGTTCGGACGCACGCCGGTCTTCACCGCGCACGAATTCGAAGAAATGGGCTACCGCATGGTGATCTGGCCGGCGAGCGCCATGCGCGTCGCCGCCAAGGCCCAGGAAGAACTCTATGCGGCCATCAAACGCGATGGCGGCACGCATAATATGCTGTCACGCATGCAGACGCGCAAAGAGCTCTACGCCGCCATCGATTATTCCGATTATGAGAAGCTCGATGCTTCGATCGTTGCCAGCGTTCCCCCCGAAGGGCAAGCGCGTTAGCGCCTATTGCGCATAGACATATTTGCCGTTCTTCCAGACATACATGACGTAGCCCGGCGCGGTAACGTCACCCTTGACGTTGAATCCGAGCGGTCCTTTCACGGTGTCGAATGTGTTGGCGCGCAACGCGGCGCTCACTTTGGCCATGTCTGTCGAGCGTGCCTTGGCCGCCGCCTGAGCCCAGGCTTGCACGGCGGCGTAGGTGTAGAGCGTGTAGGCCTCCGGCTCGTAACCGGCGGCGCGGAACGATCGCACCAGCTCCGCATTGCGGGGATTGAGTCTGGGGTCGGGCCCGAACGTCAGAAGCGTCCCCTCGCCCGCGGGGCCGGTGATCGCCCAGAATTCATCCGTCACCATGGAATCGGCACCCATCAGCACCGTCCTCACATTCTGCGCCCGCATTTGGCGCACGATGAGTCCCGCTTCCGGATGGTAGCCACCGAAATAGACAAGGTCTGCGCCGGCTTGTTTGAGTTTGGTGACCAGCGGCGAATAATCTTTTTCGCCGCCGACGATGGAATCGTTCATTACTTCCTTGATGGCACGGGCGTTCAGGCCTTTGCGGAACTGATCCGCCACGCCTTTGCCGAAGGTCGATTTGTCATCGACGATGGCGATTCGTTTGCTCTTGAAATGATCGGCGACATAGGCCGCGGCAAGGAAACCTTGATCGTCATTGCGACCGCAGACGCGGAACACGTTGGTGAGCTTGCGATCCGTCAATTCCGTGGCGGTAGAGGCCGGCGATATCTGCACGATGCCCGACTCGGCATAGACGTCGGAGGCCGGAATCGACGAGCTCGAGCAGTAATGGCCGGCCACAAACACAACGCCCTTGGATGCCAGATCGTTCGCTACGCTGACTGCCTGCTTCGGATCGCACGCATCGTCGCCGGCCACCAGCCGCAATTTCTGGCCCAATACGCCGCCTTTGGCGTTGAGATCGGCGACGGCCCGCTCCGCACCGCGGCGGAATTGCTCGCCGAAGGCGGCATTGCTTCCCGTCATCGGCCCCGCTACCCCGATGACGATATCGGCACGGGCGGGTGCGGCAACAAGGATTGCAGCAAATAGCGCAACTCTGAACGGAGTCATGATTCCCAGCAAAAAATATCCGACAGTCCAAAGCATATAGGCTCCGGCCCCGCGCGCAATGGCGAGCGGCTAAGTGTAAGGGATCCGCCGCGGACGCCAGCCGAAAAGCAGGACGCGTTCATAGAGCCAGGGATATTGCCGAACCATCTGGGCCACCAGAGTGAGGCGGTAGGCGACCAGCGCGCTCAAGAGAATACAATAGAGGTCGACGACAAAGCCGCTCACCGAGCGGATATCTCCATCGAACAGGGCGTAGATCAGAAACCTGTCGGCAAAGCCCAGCAGGAGTCCGTAGCGAAGCGCGTGCCGCGCCGGTCTCCAGGCGCGGGCGAGCGCGCGTCCCATCAGAATGGCGCAGCCGCACATGCAGATAAGCGTGACCCCGATGAACACCGGATAGGTCGTACCGAGGATCAGTTTTTCGCTCATCGCGGCCTCCCGGACTGCCACGCACCAATTGCGATGGCACCTTCCAGATAGGCGGATTGGACGGCGGGATCGGTCAGGAGGTCCGTTCCCGTACCTTCTCGCGCGATGCGCCCATTCACCATGACATAGGCGTCGTCCGCAAGCTTGAGCGCCTGGAACGCATTCTGCTCGATGAGGAGAATGGTGGTGCCATGCTCGCGATTGATGCTTTGAAGCGCGTCGAACACCTGCCGCACGACAAGCGGCGCAAGACCTAGCGAGGGTTCGTCGAGGAGAAGCAGACGAGGCCGGCTCATCAAGGCGCGCGCAATGGCGAGCATCTGCTGCTCGCCGCCCGAGAGCGTTCCCCCATGTTGGCGCATTCGCTCTTTGAGCTGGGGAAAAAGCGCGAGCACGAATTCAAGATCGCGATCGAACAGTTCGGGGGCGCGCGCATAGGCACCCATCTGAAGATTCTCGAACACGCTCATATGCGCAAATATGCGCCGACCTTCCGGCACATGCGCGATGCCGTGCCGAACCAGGTCCGGCGTCGGCAGGGTGGTGATATTTCTGCCGGCGAAAATGATTTCGCCGGCGCTGGCGCGCATCAAGCCGCAGATCGTGCTGAGCAGCGTTGTCTTGCCCGCTCCGTTTGCGCCGATGATTGTCGCGATTCTGCCCTCGCGTACGGTGATGTCGATACCGTGCAGCACCTCGACGAGCCCGTATCCCGAGCGAAGACCCCTGATCTTCAGCATGCGGCGCCAGCCCTTGCCGCGATTTCCGCTGTTTCAGGCGCGCCCAGATAGGCGCGGATCACGGCCGGGTCGGCGCGGACCTGTTCCGGGGTGCCCGCGGAAATACAGACGCCGTGGTCCAGCACGATCACCGTATCGGATATTTGCATCACCACGCTCATGTCGTGCTCGATAAGAAGGATGGAGAGGGCGTGCTCGCGCCGCAAGTCGAGCAGCAGCGCATTCAGTTCCTGACTTTCGTGCGGATTCAATCCGGCAGCCGGTTCGTCGAGGCAGAGAAGCCGAGGGCTCGCACACATGGCGCGTGCAATTTCGAGCCGCCGCTGCACGCCATAGGGAAGATTGCCCGCGGGATGATCTGCCACGTCAACAAGCCCGAGCCGGTCAACCCAAAAGCGCGCGCGCTCAAGCGCCTTTCTGACCGCTTTGCTGTAGCCAGGCAGGCCGACAAGACCGGCGAGCGAAAAAACCGAGGCGCGCATCAATTCCGCGTGCTGCGCCACCATCAGATTCTCCACCACGCTCATTCCGGCGAAGAGTCGCACATTCTGGAATGTCCGCACCACGCGGGCCTCCCGCGCGATCTGGAAAGTCTCCATGCGTTCCAGGAGCAAAGGCTCTTTGCCTTTCCGATGGAGCTGCATGCGGCCAACCGGCGGGTGATAGAAACCCGTTAGGCAGTTGAACAGAGTCGTCTTGCCGGCGCCATTGGGCCCGATGATCGCGGTGATCTCGCGATGACGCGCCTGAAAGGACAGATCATTGATCGCGACAAGCCCGCCAAAACGCATGGTCAAATGTTCGACTTCCAGAAGAGGCGAATCCTCAGCGCTCATCGGCTTGCGCTTTTGCCTTCTGAGCCCGCCTTGGCGTCAGCCTTACGGTGGGTGCCCGCGGCGCGGACAGTCCTTGCGGGCGCCAGAGCATCACCAGGATCATCGCCGCGCCAAAGGCCACCATGCGGTACTCGTCAAGGTAGCGGAACCATTCGGGAAGGCCGACAATCAGAATGGCGGCGAGTGCGATTCCCAACTGGCTGCGCATACCGCCCAGCACCACGATGGCGAGAATGATCGCCGACTCGATGAAGGTGAAGCTCTCCGGGCTGATAAAGCCTTGTCGGCTCGCGAAGAACGAGCCCGCAAATCCGGCAAAGGCGGCGCCGAGCGCAAAAGCGGAAAGCTTGAGCCTGGTCGGGTTGAGGCCGAGACTGCGGCAGGCAATTTCGTCCTCGCGCAATGCCTCCCACGCGCGTCCCAAGGGAAGCCGGCGAAGGCGCCACACGAAAGCGCCCGCGATCAGCACCATCGCGAGGATCAAGTAATAAAGGAAATAGACGCGGTGCAATGGGGAGAAGGGAATGCCGAAATATTGCGCGAAACTGGGTTCACCTTCTGGCGAGCCGGCGACGAAAGCCAAGCCGAAGAAATCGGGGCGCGGGATGCCTGCAATGCCATTGGGCCCTCCGGTTACTGGCGTCCAATTCAAAAGGATCACATGAACCATCTCGCCGAACGCAAGAGTTACGATGGCGAGGTAATCGCCGCGCAAGCGCAGGACCGGAAAGCCGAGCACCAGGCCGAAGCTCGCCGCCAGAAGGCCAGCTAGCGGCAGACACACCCAGAACGAGAGACCGAGATTCAACGATAGAAGCGCGTAGGAGTAAGCGCCCACCGCATAGAACGCGGCATAACCGAGGTCGAGCAGTCCCGCCAGGCCGACCACGATGTTGAGGCCGGTTCCCAGCATGACGTAGATCAGAATGAGCGTTGCGCGGTCCACCAAGGTGCGGTCGGCGAAGGAAAACCACGGTAGGCTGAGCGCGAATGCCGCCAACAGCACGGGTGCGAATTTTTCCAACACAACCGCGCTTGGCACATGGGATCGTATTCGCGCCGCGTGCGGAAAGCTACGCGTCACCCATGCGGCGGCTTCGTGCCGCGCGATACCGCTATAGGTAAGAGCAAGGCGTCCTAAGAACACGGCCAACGCCGCGGTGACAACCCAGGAGAAACGATATCCGAGGCTCAAACCTTGCGCGGAATCGACCAGCCGGAATCCCAGCAAAGGAAGCGCCAGAAGCGCCGCGACGCCCGCCGCGCGCGCGGCATCGATAAAATGCGGTTCCTTGAAAAACCGCAAAGACGCAATCGGCGCCATCAGACTTTCTCTATCTCCGGACGGCCCAGAAGCCCGGAGGGGCGGAAGATCAAAACCAGCACCAGGATGGCAAAGACGGCGACGTCCTTATAGGCAATGCTGAAATAACCGGACCAGAAAGCCTCGAGCAGTCCGATCATGAAACCGCCCAACACGGCGCCGGGAAGCGAACCAATGCCACCCAACACCGCTGCCGAAAAAGCCTTAATGCCCGCGACGAAGCCGATATAGAAATCGATCACCCCATAATAGAGCGTCACCATCACACCTGCGACGGCCGCGAGCGCAGCGCCCATGACGAAGGTGGCCGAAATGACGCGCCCGACATCGACGCCCAATAAAGCCGCCATCGTGCGGTCTTGTTCGGTCGCGCGTTGTGCGCGCCCGAAGGGCGTGGAGCGGATGAAATAGGTGAATGCCGCCATCAACACGAGGGTCAGCGTGATGATAAGGATTTGCAGAATGCTGATGGTGACGCGAAAATCTCCACCCGTTGAGAGGGACATCGTCCCGGTGATCATGGGCTGCAGCGGCTTTACGCGCGCGCCCTGGGCGAGCTGCACATAATTCTGCAGCACGATGGAGACGCCGATCGCGGAAATCAGCGGCGCCAAGCGGGGCGCGCCGCGCAAGGGCCGATAGGCGATGCGCTCGATCGTCCAGCCGTAGACCGCGGTGAATGCCACGGCCATGACCAGCACCAATGCGATCGCAAGCGGCACGAACGTAATTCCCACAGCCGCCAACAATAAGAACCCGACCAGCGAAATGAAGGCGCCGATCATATAGATGTCGCCATGGGCGAAATTGATCATGCCGATGATGCCGTAGACCATCGTGTAACCGATGGCGATCAGCGCATAGATAGCGCCAAGGCTGATGCCGTTGACGAGCTGCTGCAGGAAATAGTCCATCCCCGACCTTCCCTCTCGTTCCGCGCCCCTTCGCTACACGCGTTCGAGCGCTAGCGAGACCCCCTGCCCCACCCCGACACAAAGCGTAACCAACGCGCGTTTGCCACCCGTCTTCTCAAGCTGATGCACCGCCGTCAGGGCAAGCCGCGCGCCGCTCATGCCGAGCGGATGTCCGAGCGCGATCGCGCCGCCATTCGGGTTCACATGGGGCGCGTCATCGGAAACACCCAGCAGGCGCAGCACTGCGAGCGCCTGCGCGGCGAAAGCTTCGTTGAGCTCGATGACATCGAAATCGCCGATCTTCAGATTCAGCCGTGCGAGCAGCTTTTCGGTCGCCGGCACGGGACCTATCCCCATCACGCGCGGCGCCACACCCGCTGCCGCCATGGCGAGCACGCGCGCACGCGGCCGCAAACCATGTCTTTTCAAGGCCGGTTCGGAAGCAAGGATCAGCGCGGCCGCGCCGTCATTGATCCCCGACGCATTGCCGGCGGTCACTGTGCCGGATTCGCGGAACGGCGCCTTCAGCTTGGCCAGATCCGCCAGTGTGGTCTGGGGCCTGGGATGTTCGTCCTGCTCAACAATGGTGGGTTTGCCTTTGGCGTCCTTGGCATGGACGCGAACGATCTCTTCGGCGAAGAACCCGCTTGCGATTGCGTGCCCCGCCCGCTGCTGGCTGCGCAAGGCAAATTTGTCCTGATCCTCGCGTGTGATCTGATGTGCTTCGGCGACGTTCTCTGCCGTCTCGGGCATGGAGTCGACACCATATTGCGCAACCATGAGCGGGTTCACGAAGCGCCAGCCGATGGTGGTGTCGAATATTTCCGCCGAGCGCTGAAAGGGTGTTTCCGCTTTTGCCATCACGAGCGGAGCACGAGTCATGGATTCGACGCCACCGGCGATTGCGAAGTCCATCTCGCCGGCACGGATCGCTCGGGCGACAGTGCCTACGGCCTCAAGCCCTGACGCGCAGAGCCGGTTGATGGTCGCGCCCGGAACCTGTTCGGGCAATTCGGCCAGAAGCGTAGCCATGCGCGCCACGTTGCGGTTGTCTTCGCCCGCCTGGTTGGCGCAGCCCAGGATCACCTCGTCTAGTGCGCGCCAATCGGCGTCGGTGTTGCGGGCCATCAGCGCCATCAGGGGCACCGTGGCCAGATCGTCGGTGCGCACATGGGCGAGCGCGCCCCCGAAACGGCCGATCGGCGTGCGAACGGCGTCGCAAATATAGGCCTGGCGAAGCTCGCTCATGGGCGCGTATTCCGCCGGCGCACAGCCCCTTCCGCGCCTTCCGAAATCTTGAGGAATTTTGCCATTCGCATGCCTTTGTTCGAGCCTGCGCTCTTAGCATGGCTGGGACTTGCCCGAAACGTGCTCACGTCAACCGTCTCAGGAACTGATTGAGGAAATTGAAGGAATGCGGCCAGACTCAACGGAGAAACTAACTCTGGGTTGGTGGTCCGCTTTCGATGACGTTTCGGACATTCAAGGTGGCGGCTGCGAGCGACCGGGATTGGCCAATTACCGCGAGAGGAACCGCCAATCGCCAAACGTAGATGCCCAGCCACCCTCCGATCTCTGAAGCCGACAGTCGTAAGCGTTTGAATCAAACAAGATTTAAGATTGAGGACTTTTCTTTCTGGCCTCGCAATAACTTTGGCTTAGAACCAGTTTGATGACGTTTGTAGACAAATTCGTGCCGATTTAGATGTGCATTTGGATGAGATCGTAGGAGCCCGCGGATGCAAGTGTCCTCGACCTTTTCGGTACTCGCCGCCTCCCTTGCGGTCGTCTTT
>DATHDZ010000321.1:0-7211 GCA_035318785.1 Micropepsaceae bacterium | reverse complement strand
CGCCATGCTCTCCCGTCTCTCGATCCGCGATATCGTCCTGATCGACCGGCTCGACATCGATTTTGCCGAGGGCCTTGCCGTGCTCACCGGCGAGACCGGCGCCGGCAAGTCGATCCTGCTGGATTCCTTCGCGCTGGCGCTCGGCGGCCGCGGCGACCAGAACCTGGTGCGCCAGGGCGTGGAGCAGGGCCAGGTCATCGCGGTGTTTGAGGTAGGCAGCAGGCATCCGGCGCGTGCGCTGCTCAAGGCCAACGACATCGCCGCCGACGACGAACTCATTCTGCGCCGCGTGCAGTTGTCGGACGGCCGCACCCGCGCCTTCGTCAACGACCAGCCGGTCAGCGTCCAGGTGATGCGCCAGCTCGGGTCTGCGTTGGTCGAGATCCACGGCCAGCATGACGACCGCGCGCTGGTCGATGCCGGCACCCACCGCAATCTGCTCGACGCCTACGGCGCGCTGGAAGACGACGCCGCCAAGGTCGCCGCGCTGTGGGAGGCCAAGCGCGCCGCGCAGGATGCCGCCGACGCGCATCGGGCCGAGGTCGAACGCGCCAAGCGCGAAAGCGACTGGCTGCGCCATTCGGTCGATGAACTCGACAAACTGGCGCCGCAGGCCGGCGAGGAGACCACGCTGGCCACGCGCCGCACCGTGATGATGCAGTCGGAGAAGGTCGCTGGCGATCTGCGCGATGCTTACGACGTGATCGCGGGCGCGAATTCGTCGGTGCCGGAATTGTCCGCCGCCATCCGCCGCCTCGAACGCCGCGGCGCGCAGGCGCCGTCGCTGATCGAGCCTGCGGTCAAGTCTTTCGACGTCGCGCTTAACGCGATCGAGGAAACCCGCGGCCATCTGGAAGCCGCCTTGCGCGCCGCCGATTTCGATCCGGCCGAACTGGAGCGCAATGAGGAACGGCTGTTCGCGCTGCGCGCGGCGGGCCGCAAATACAATGTGCCGGTCGACGATCTCGCGGCGCTGGCGCGCAAATACAACAACGACATCGCGCTGATCGACGCCGGCGAGGCGCAACTCAAGACCCTGGTCGCGGCCGCTACAAAGGCCGACGCCGATTTCCGCAAGAGCGCTGAGGCTTTGTCCAAGGCGCGTGGCAAGGCGGCCGCGGCGCTCGACAAGGCGGTCAATGGCGAGTTGAAGCCGCTCAAGCTGGAGCGCGCCAAGTTCTCGACCGAGATCGAAACCGACCCGGCCGCTGCCGGCCCGAACGGCATCGACCGCGTCGAGTTCTGGGTGCAGACCAATCCCGGCACCAAGCCGGGACCGCTAATGAAGATCGCATCCGGCGGCGAACTGGCGCGCTTCCTTCTGGCGCTCAAGGTGGTGCTGGCCGATCGCGGCTCGGCGCCCACGCTGGTGTTCGACGAAATCGACACAGGCGTTGGCGGCGCGGTGGCCGATGCCATCGGCGTGCGCCTGGCGCGGCTCGCTTCCGGCGTCCAGGTGCTGGCCGTTACGCACGCGCCGCAGGTCGCGGCGCAGGCCAACCGCCATTACGTCATCAGCAAGGACGCGCTGGAGAAGGGCAAGCGGGTTGCGACCCGCGTGACCGAGGTGGCGGCGGACCACCGCCGCGAGGAGATCGCCCGCATGCTGGCCGGCGCCGAAATCACCAACGAGGCCCGAGCCGCCGCCGAACGCCTGATCAAGGCGGCGAGTTGATCCGTCACCCTGAGGTGCGAGCCGCGACAGCGGCGAGCCTCGAAGGGCGACGGCCCGTGTTTTTAATTAGAGTGGCCGTCTATCCTTCGAGACTCGCTGCGCTCGCACCTCAGGATGACGGGTAGAGATTATGGCCAAAGCTAAAATCAAAACCGACAAGACACCCGTCGACCTGCTGACCCAAAAGCAGGCCAAGGCGGAATACGACCGGCTGCAGGTCGAAATCTCAGGCCACGACAAGCGCTATTACCAGCAGGACCGGCCGTCGGTTTCGGACGCCGAATACGACGAGCTGCGCAAACGCTACAACGCCATCGAGGCGCGCTTTCCCGACCTGCGCACGCTGGAATCGCTGTCGCTGAAAGTCGGCGCGGCGCCGACGCGCGGCTTCAAGAAAGTCCGCCACGCCATCCCGATGCTCTCGCTCGACAATGCCTTTGCCGAGCAGGATGTTGTCGAATTCGTCGGCCGCATCCGCCGCTTCCTGAAGCTCACGGAAGACGAGCCGATCGCCTTTTCCGCCGAGCCGAAGATCGACGGCCTGTCGATGTCGCTGCGCTACGAGAATGGCGAATTGATCACCGCAGCCACGCGCGGCGACGGCGCCGAGGGCGAGGACGTCACCGCCAACATCAAGACGCTGAAGGAGGTGCCGCAGACGCTCAAGGGCAAGAACTCTAAAGACAAGGATTTGCCGCCGGTCGTCGAAGTGCGCGGCGAGGTCTACATGACCAAGGCCGACTTCCTCAAACTCAACGAGCGCCAGAAAGCGGCGGGCAGCGAACTCTACGTCAATCCACGCAATACCGCCGCCGGCTCATTACGGCAAAAAGATCCGGCGATCACCGCCTCGCGGCCGCTTGGCTTCTTCGCCTACGCCTGGGGCGAGATCAGCGACATGCCGGCCAAGACCCAGTCCGGCATGATCCAGTGGTTCGAGCGCATCGGCTTCATCACCAATCCGCTCACGAAAATCTGCCACTCGGTGGATGAGTTGCTCGCCTTCCACCGCCAGATCGAATTGCAGCGCGCCAAGCTCGATTACGACATCGACGGCGTCGTCTACAAAGTCGATCGGCTCGACTGGCAGGAGCGGCTTGGCTTCGTGTCGCGCACGCCGCGCTGGGGCATCGCGCACAAATTCCCCGCCGAGCGCGCCGTTACCGTGCTCAAGGACATCGAGATCCAGGTCGGCCGCACGGGGGCCTTCACGCCGGTCGGTAAGCTGGAGCCGGTCGGCGTCGGCGGCGTCATCGTGCAGAATGTCTCGCTTCACAACGAGGACTACATCAACGGCATCGGCGGCGACGGCGAGCCGCTGCGCGAGGGCCGCGACATCCGCATCGGCGACACCGTCGTCATCCAGCGCGCCGGCGACGTCATCCCGCAGGTCGTCGACGTCGTGCTCGACAAGCGGCCGAAGTCGGCCAAGCCTTATGCGTTTCCGAGAAAGTGCCCGTGCCCGCTGCACACCGACGTGGTGCGCGGGGCCACCGCGACCGGCGAGGAGGAAGCCCGTGCCCGCTGCACCGGCGAGTTTGCCTGTCCGTACCAGAAGATCGAGCATCTGCGGCTGTTCGTGTCGCGCCGCGCTTTCGACATCGAAGGCCTCGGCGAGAAGCAGATCCAGTTGTTCTTCGAGAACGAATGGATCAAGGAGCCGGGCGACATCTTCACGCTGCGCGCGCGCAACAGCAAGCTCAAGCTCGAGGAGCTCGAGGGTTACGGCGAGACCTCGGTGCGCAATCTGTTCTCGGCCATCGACGAGCGCCGCGAAATATCGCTCGACCGCTTCATCTACGCGCTTGGCATCCGCCACGTCGGCGAGACCACCGCGCTGGCTTTGGCGCGCGGCTATGGCTCGTGGGATGCGTTCCACGACGCCGCCTTGAAGGTCGCCAAAGGCGACGAAGAAGCCATCGCCGAGATGGATGCGCTCGACCAGATCGGCGACACCGTGATCGCGGCGGTCGCCGCCTATTTCGGCGAAAGCCATAACCGCGGCATCGTCGAGCGGCTCACCAAGCAGGTGAAAATTCTCGATGCGGAGAAGCCGAAGCGGGACACCGCGATCGCCGGCAAGACGGTGGTCTTTACCGGCGCGTTGGAGAAGATGACGCGCGACGAAGCCAAGGCCACCGCCGAACGCCTCGGCGCCAAGGCCGCCGGCTCCGTGTCCAAGAAAACCGACTTTCTCGTCGCCGGACCGGGCGCCGGCTCCAAGCTCGCCGAGGCCCAGAAACACGGCGTCCAGGTGCTGACCGAAGACGAGTGGCTGAAGCTGATCGGCGGATAAGGCGTCGTCCCGCGAAGGCGGGGACCCAGCGCTTTTCCCAATCCGTCATCCTGAGGTGGGCGCCGCTTGGCGCGCCTCGAAGGATGGACGGCCCGTCTGTGGCCGTCACCCTGAGACGGCCGCCTTCGGCGGCCATCTCAGGGTGACGGACCAAGCCTCTTGACAACAGTGGGCATATTGTACTTGCCGTACCCAAACGGCAATCAGGGGGTGTCAGGTATGTAATACAGATACCAATATTTTTGCGCTGGGCGAGCGCGCCACGGCAATCCGAATTCCCTCAGCTTTTCGTTTATGTATTCTAGAGGCACGCCCTCTATCTTGCTTGTTTGAACTTTGGCGTCTTGTCCGGCTTTCTTGAAATATTCTTCTCTTATTTTGACAACGACTTCTTGGCGTTCAAGCCATCCGGCTGTGGCGCCGCCAGCGCCCGGATATTGGACATTAAAATCTGGCGTTTGGCCTTGGGACTCTAAGAACTGGATGTAACTGGATTGGGCAGGAGGGTACCAAATATTAGTCCCATCAACGGACCCACCTTCACCTCCAATAATAGTTCCACCATCGCCGTGAATGACGCCGCCGCCGCCGTCGCCGCCGCGGCCTAAGCCTCCGGGACCGACTTTGCCCCCTCTGCCACCAATGATCGTTCCGCTGTTACCGAATATTTCGCCACTCCCGCCTTTGCCGCCTTGCCCCTGTTGCGGTTGTGGTGTGCTTACGTCCGCGGTTGGCGTCCTCTTTGCGACGTGTTGCCAATAAAGATAACCGGCTGCGCCCAGTGAACTAACGCCTAGCAAAAACAGCAGCAAGACCGCGATTGTTGGTTTGTAGGGCTCTGGCAGAAATCCGGCGGCCATGACTAAAATTCCGATGGCCATGCCGCCCGTTGCAAGGGGCTTAGGCACAGCGGGTACGCGATATCGAAGGAAGGCGAAGAAGATGGACACGCCAAGTCCGATAAGCGGGTCCATAAGAATACCCCCAGTGTGAAGTTCATATTAGACCGCAACCGGACCATTTTGCGATCTCGTCGAACCGCCTATTTCGCGCACGTAATTCTTTCTGCAGCGCATATTTTCTGACTACTTGACGTACCCACTAGGATTGGGTACGTTATGTACACAGGAGAACGGCTATGAAATCGGTCATTTCCGACAAGCATTTCCACGACGAGGCTGCCGCCTACGCTTGGGTTGAAGCTGGGGTATGGCCGGAAGGCCCTGTGTGCCCCCACTGTGGCGGTGTGGACCGCATTAGCCCGATGCGGGGCAAAAGCACCCGTATCGGGACCTACAAGTGCTATCAGTGCCGCAAGCCGTTCACCGTGAAGGTCGGGACCATTTTCGAGTCCAGCCATGTCCCGCTGCGCTTCTGGCTTCAGGCCATCTTTCTGATCTCGTCCAGCAAGAAGGGCATCAGCGCCAACCAACTTCACCGTACCTTAGGTGTCACCCTTAAGACCGCTTGGTTCATGGGGCATCGCATTCGTGAAGCCATGACCGGCGCTCTCGAACCGATGGGCGGCTCTGGCAAGGTGGTGGAAGTCGACAAAACCTATTTTGGTGCACAGCAAGAACCTAGACCTTCACCGCAACGCAAAGGCCGCCCCTTCACGAAGGGCGGTCGCTCGGGACCATCAGGCAAGCGCGCGGTTGTCGCACTCGTGGAACGGGGCGGACAGGTTCGCATGTTCAACCCGGCGCGTGCGGATGGTGTGAGCGTCAATAAAATTGTTCGCGACAATATCGCGCGCGAGTCACATCTAATGACCGACGAAAGCCGCCTCTATATGGGGGTTGGCAAAGAGTTCGCTTCACACGACACCGTCACCCACTCTCATGACGAATACGTTCGTTATGAAGCGGAGCGCACCGTGCACACCAATACTGTCGAGGGCGTGTTCTCAGTGTTCAAGCGTGGTATGAAGGGCACCTATCAGCACTGCGCGGAAAAACACTTGCACCGCTATCTCGCCGAATTTGATTTCCGTTATAACAACCGCACCAAGCTTGGCGTAAACGACGAAGGTCGCGCGGACAAAATGTTGAAGGGCATTGTTGGGAAGCGTCTCACCTATCAAACAACTAAAGAGCGGGACTAAGTGGTATGGCCCAGCGCCTAAAGGCAAAACCAAAGCCAAAAAGCCAAAAAGGCACTGACAAAGAACAATCCGAGCGGTTTAAGAAAACCGCTCGGGAACTAGGTGCGGATGAATCTGGCGGTGTATTCGAGCGTGCCATTAAAAAAATTGTAAGCAAGAAGATCAGCCGTAAGTAAAGCCAACATTCCCCTTCAGGGAAACCATGCTCCATAAAATTTCAAGAATGTCATCTTCTCCAAACGTCAGAGAAAACCCAGGAATTATTATTTTTTCTTGCCACGGGGGCATAAGCCTTGGGCTCCCCTCCTTGGCCTCTAGTCTCCGCTTACGGACCCACCAAACATGCAAATCGGCAGCCTGAAGTGGCTTTATATCATCGTCTGCAAGAAAACGCGGTTTTTCAGCGACTTCACTCAAAACATCTGGGGCGTTTTCAACAATCTTGCCCCACTCTACGTCAACCTTTTTGCTGTCAACGTGTTTGTCAAAAATGAAATCGACCTTTCCAGTTAGTCCAAATTCAGATTTGGCCTTGATTACCCAATAGATCAGCCGTTGAAAACCAATACGGTAGGGAGTCATGCCAAAAACCTTGAACGGAAATTTGGCAAGAGCTTTTTCAACAATATCTAGCTCCACTACGCAGGAAAATTCTGCGGATACATTCTCCTCAATCACCCGATAAAATCTCTGAAGGCGTTCCGCAAAAATCGGGTCGTCCCACCCGCGGGCGGCAACCTCCACCATATGGAAGGAGGTCATAGGGGGCCTCATATCTAGGACTTCCTGCCACGCATCCGAAAAACGAGCCCAGTTCTCCGCTGGAGCTATGTACCCACCAAGGACGAATACCGGAGGGGATATCGTTTCGCTCTCATCAACATACGCACCTAAGAACATAAGGGGGCGCCGCCGTCTTATTTTTCCGGGGAAGTGACAAACAAGGCTCCAGATAGGAGCGCTTGCAGCAGACCACGGGTGAGCGTCGGTAAGTCTCATGACTCACCTGCCCCCGACCATACAGAATTGGGTACGGCAAGTACAATATACCCATAATTGTCCGATGGACATTGTCCCGGCGCCATCCGCGGCTGGCGTCGAAGATCACAGGTAGCGAAATCGCCACCGTCAGATAC
>DATHDZ010000320.1:0-2008 GCA_035318785.1 Micropepsaceae bacterium | reverse complement strand
TGGCTATTAATCGGATTAATAACCAGGGAGTTATGTGAGAGTCAATCGAGAATTTCGGGAGGCGTCGGACGCAATCCCAGATTCAATTTCTCAAACAGCCGAGAGGGAATGCGTTCGCGATCTCGCGGCACGATGCGCCCGAGGTTTGCTTCGATCGTTGTCCCTCCTGAGAACAGAGGGCGCAGGGAAAGCCGGTGCGCGCCGCACCCGCGGTCTCGCGTGCAAAATGCGTATAGAAATGCGCACACGAGCATACAGGTTCAGCGGAAGCATTCCGGCCTTCCCTGCGCAATGGTTTTACGGCTTACTTCGTGCTCTCCCCGGTGAACGGCTCTTTTGCCACCGTCATCCCTGAGAAGCTTTGCTTCTCACGAACTTGACGCCAGCACCGCGGCGTCAGGACCACACGACTTCGCCGTACGCGATAGGCCACGCTCGTCAGTCGTAGCTCCCGCGTCCACCGCATCTCACCGCAACGTTCGTGACGATCGCGACCCGTCCCTCATCTGCCGTGAGACACGCGAAGAAAGACCACTGATTTGCCCGACGGGTTAAGCGGAATATTTTTGCGTGAACGGCTGGACAGACTTTTGGTGATTTGCCCGTCGTGCCAATTGGTCGCACGAGAAGAAGCGCATCCGCCATTGCGAGCCAAGCGAAGCAATCCATAGCGTCGCTTGTTCAGCACACGCGGGCGACCGCAAGGGTTACTTCTTGCCTTGCGGGTAGATCGTCTCGCCGCGCTTGAGCATCGCGACAAAGGCCGCGATCTTCTTCGCGCGTCCAGCTTCGGTTTTCATATTATGCGTGCGAAAGGCCAGTGCGAAACGGTTCTGCGCGCTGAGTTTCGCCAGCATTGCCCTGGCTTTAGGCTCGGCATCGATCGCGGCCTGGAGATCGTCGGGGATCTTCATGTCCTTGCTGTTGTAGGCGCGCGCCCAGCGCCCGTCGGATTTGGCCCGATCGACTTCCCGCAACCCGTGCTCCGTCATCCGGCCTTCCCTGATCAGCCGCGCGACGTTATCGACGTTGATCTGGCTCCAGACGCTTTTCGTTGTGCGCCGCGTGTAGCGCTGCAGAAAGCTCTGGTCATCGAAGCCTTTGCGTAGGCCATCGATCCACCCCCAGCAAAGGACCACGTCGATGGCTTCCTTCGGCGTGATCGATTTCAATCCTGAATCCACCTTGTGAATCTTGATCCAGATTTCGGCTTCCTTGTCGTGGTGATTGCTGAGCCATTTATAGAAGCTCTCCGCGTCCTTGAACGCGCGGATATTGTCGGAATTGATTTTGGTGGGTGCCATCGGCAGTCCTTGAGGGAAGAGCTCGGGCGGGTTAGCGAAAGCGTAGCCCTCCGTCACGGGCGAATCGATACGCCTTCCGCCTTCGCTCTTCGAGCTACGGCGGACAGGCCAGCTAGTCCATCCCCGCGAGCTCACGTGTTCTCACGCCGGCACCGGCGCAGTCCGTGTCGCCGGCACCGGCCGGAACGTCATTGCGATCAGGAATGCGCCGATTCCCATGATCCATGATCCGATGTAGAGCCAGGCGTAGCTGGCAAAGGTGTCGTAGATCAAACCTCCGGCCAGCGGTCCTGTCGCCATGCCCAGGCTGCCGGCCATGGCCGTCCCGCCGATCACGGTGCCCATCATCCGCAGCGGAAAGTTTTCGCGGGCGAGCGAGGCATAGAGCGGCATGGTGCCGGCATAGATGAAGCCGAACAGCGCCGCCACGGTGTAGAACGCGGCGAGCTCGCGCACGAAGACGTAACCGAGCGCGCCGAACGCCTGCGCGAGCAGGCCGAGAACCAGCACGCGCTTGGCGCCAAAGCGATCGCCGAGCAGGCCGAAGGCGATACGGCCGCCCAGCCCGGCGAGCCCCTCTACGCTGTAGATGGTGACGGCAGCGATCAACGGGATGCCGCAACTGACGGCATAGCTGACGGTGTGGATGATCGGCCCCGAATGCGTGGCGCAGCAGAAGAAGTTCGTCAGCAGCAGGATAATGA
>DATHDZ010000319.1:0-7577 GCA_035318785.1 Micropepsaceae bacterium | reverse complement strand
GGGGCGCAAGCTGGAAGGTGAAGATCTGAAAGCATTCTTCGCCGAACGCGCTCATCTCGAAACGCTCCAGGCGTCATTGCCGATCGAACATCGCCTCGCCCAAGCGAGCGGCCTGCGCGAAACGCACGAGTAGAGCCGAACGCGTTCGAGTCTATTCACTTAAATTCGATTGTCATCCCGGAAGCCGCGTCAGCGGCTATCCGGGACCCACTGGGACAGTGGTTCGGTGGGTCCCGGCTCTCCGCTTCGCTCGGCCAGGATGACAGCCACAACGCCAACGTCGATTTTGGTTCGTCAATGTACCGCGTGGCTGGGCGGTTCGGAGCCGCCGATCAGGCCTAAGGGTTCGCCGGCTGTCGCGACCTCAACGCCATTGATGACCAATCCGCGTTTTCCGGCCGAGACTTTTACAACTTCGCCGTCCGATATCTCGCCTTCGAGAATCATGCGCGCCAGCGGATCCTGCAACGCGCGTTGGATCACCCGCTTCAGCGGGCGCGCTCCGTAGACCGGGTCGTAGCCGGTCTCCGCGAGCCAGGCCTTCGCTTTGGTGTCCAGCTTTATGGCGATCTTGCGCTCTTCCAAGAGTTTGACGAGCCGCTCGATCTGGATATCGACGATGTGATCCATGTCGGCGCGCGTGAGGCGGTGGAAGAGGATGATCTCGTCCAAGCGATTGAGGAATTCGGGGCGGAAATGCGCTCGCACCGCGCCCATCACCTGATGGCGTACCGCGGATGATTCCTGCCCCTCGGTCTGGGCCGCCAGATATTCCGAGCCGAGATTCGAGGTGAGGATGATCACCGTGTTGCGGAAATCAACCGTGCGGCCCTGCCCGTCGGTTAAGCGTCCGTCGTCGAGAACCTGCAGCAATACGTTGAAGACATCGTGGTGCGCCTTCTCAACCTCATCGAACAAGATGACCTGGTACGGCCGACGCCTCACCGCTTCGGTCAGCACGCCGCCCTCGTCGTAGCCGACATAACCGGGCGGCGCGCCGATCAGGCGGGATACGGAATGTTTCTCCATGAATTCCGACATGTCGATGCGGACCATCGCGTTGTCGTCATCGAAGAGAAACGAGGCCAGCGCCTTGGTCAGCTCGGTCTTGCCGACGCCCGTCGGTCCTAAGAAGAGGAATGATCCGATCGGACGATTGGGATCTTGCAATCCCGCCCGAGCGCGGCGCACTGCGTTTGCGACAGCACGCACCGCTTCGTCCTGGCCCACGACGCGTTTCTCGAGGGACTCCTCCATGTGCAGGAGTTTCTCGCGCTCGCCCTCGAGCATCTTGTCGACGGGTATCCCGGTCCAGCGCGAGACGACGCCCGCGATGTGTTCCTCAGTCACCGCCTCATTGACCAGGCGCTCGTTACCTTTTTCATCGGCATCTTTCAGCTTGCGTTCCAAGGCCGGGATGACGCCGTAGGCAATCTCGCCCGCGCGCGCGAGATTGCCCTTGCGCTGCGCGATCTCGAGTTCCTGCCTTGCCTTGTCGAGGTCTTCCTTGAGCTTCTGCACGCTTTGCAGCGCCTTCTTCTCCTCCATCCAGCGCGCGGTCAGGGCGGCGGATTTTTCCTCCAGCTCGGCGAGTTCGAGCTGGAGTTTCTCCAAGCGCTCTTTCGAGGCCTTGTCGGTTTCCTTCTTCAGGGCTTCGCGCTCGATCTTGAGCTGTATGATACGGCGATCGAGCTCGTCCAATTCTTCGGGCTTGGAATCCACCTGCATACGCAAGCGGGCTCCTGCTTCGTCGATGAGATCGATGGCTTTGTCGGGCAGGAAGCGATCGGTGATATAGCGGTGCGAAAGCGTGGCTGCGGCGACAATCGCTCCATCGGTGATGCGAACGCCGTGATGGAGTTCGTATTTCTCCTTGAGTCCGCGAAGAATCGAGATCGTATCGGCGACCGTGGGTTCGGACACGAAGACCGGCTGGAACCGGCGAGCGAGAGCCGCATCCTTCTCGACATGTTTGCGGTATTCGTCGAGCGTGGTTGCGCCGATGCAATGGAGCTCGCCGCGCGCCAAGGCAGGCTTCAGCAGATTTGAAGCGTCCATCGCGCCTTCGGCCTTGCCGGCGCCGACCAGCGTATGGAGTTCGTCGATGAAGACGATCACCTTTCCCTCGGAGGCGGTGATTTCAGAGAGCACCGCCTTAAGCCGCTCTTCGAATTCGCCGCGGAATTTCGCGCCAGCGATGAGCGAGCCCATGTCGAGGGCCATCAGCCTTTTGTCGCGCAAGGATTCGGGGACGTCGCCATTGACGATGCGAATCGCCAGACCTTCCACGATGGCGGTCTTGCCGACGCCCGGCTCTCCGATCAGGACGGGATTGTTTTTCGTGCGGCGCGCCAGCACCTGGATTGTGCGGCGGATTTCCTCATCGCGGCCGATGACCGGATCGAGTTTTCCCGCGCGGGCGGCTTCGGTCAGATCCCGCGAATATTTCTTCAACGCCTCATAAGAATTCTCGGCCGTCGCCGAATCCGCCGTGCGGCCTTGGCGCAATTCCTCGATCGCCTTGTTGAGGGCCTGGGCCGTCACGCCGGCTTTCTTGAGCG
The DNA here is from genome assembly GCA_035318785.1 of Micropepsaceae bacterium. GTDB lineage: Bacteria > Pseudomonadota > Alphaproteobacteria > Micropepsales > Micropepsaceae > CAIYRG01. The sequence continues at coordinate 5,016 of DATHDZ010000319.1, read as the reverse complement.
CATTGGCGGCGGCGCTCGGAGTCATGGTGAGCGCTTGCAGCAGACGTTCGGCGGTCACGTAAGAATCGCCGGCTTTCTTCGCCAGTTCCTGCGCCTGATCGAACGCCCGGGCGGTTTCGGGCCCGAGATAGACCTGGCCGCTTCCCCCTTGAACCTTGGAAAGCTTGGCCAGTGCGATTTCGACCTGCTGACGGACCTCCTCCGCCCGACCCCCGGCTGACTTGATGAGGTTGGAGGCCATGCCCTCCTCGTCGTCGAGAAGGACCTTCAAGAGATGCTCGGGGGTTAATTGCTGATGATTCGAACGCAACGCCAGGCCCTGGGCCGATTCGATAAAGCCCCGCGTGCGTTCGGTAAATTTCTCAAAATCCATGTCGCCACTCCTTTTGCCCTCGTCCCCGCCTAATAAGCACGGGGAAGAGGCGGCGCGATGCGGCCCCTATGGCACCGCATCACGCCTAATGTGGCATTGATATCGATCAAGACAAGGACGGAAACGGGCGGAAAACCCGCTAATTATGCCGCCTCGTCGCCCTCTTCCATATCGTCATCGCCGTCGGCGAGGCTGAAGGATGGAGCGCTCGTCACCTGCTGGGGATAGGACGGCTGCTGGTCGCCCACATTCGGCGGCCGGCCATCGCCATTGCCGTTGGGCTGTTGGCCAGCGCCGGTAAAACCGGGCTGGTTCACCTGCGGCCCCTGGGCCATCAGGATGCGATAATAATGCTCGGCATGTTGAAGGTAGTTCTCCGCCATGACGCGGTCGCCGGCCGAGTTGGCATCGCGCGCGAGCTGGAGATATTTCTCATAGACATGAGCCGCCGTGCCGCGGATTTTCACGTCGGGTCCGGTCGAGTCAAAAGCCCTATTGTGATTGTTTTGCGGTCGGCGGCCGCGTCCTCGTGAACGTTTCACTGCTGCCCCTCTATCGTGGTGTCTGAGTTCGTGCGGCCAAACCGGCGGTCAGGGCCGCATAAGCAAACGTCCCGCCGGTTGCGATTCTGAAATGTCATGTCCAAACGCGTTGTCCTTGCTCGCACGCGCGCAATATCGCCCATTCATGTGGTCAGCGCGTTTTTCGAGCTCTCAAGTCACGAAGGACGGCGCTTATTCCGCGCTTCCTCCGACTCAGCGCCAATCGCGGCGGCCGGAACCCTTCGTATTTCCCCAGTGGGCCGAACCTAGCCGCTTCGGGTCCCGATTGCCAATTCTTTTTTTCCCGTAATCTTCGCCGGCTCTGCAATCACCACCAAGCAGCGAGGAATACTTGCAAGATCGAAAACAGTTCCCTCAACCTCCAATCCCTTTTCCGCGAGGAGGCTTTCGACAGGCTTGGCCTGGCCTTGACCGACCTCGAGAAACGCGAGGCCGCCGGGGCGGAGTTGCAGGCGAAGCGCGGCGGCAATCCGACGGTAAGCGGCAAGCCCGTCAGGACCGCCGTCCAGAGCTGTCCTGGGTTCATACCGCCCCACCTCGGGTTCCAAACCCGCGAGATCTCCCTGGGCAATGTAGGGCGGGTTGACGAAAACCACATCCCATTTCTCGGACAGCGCGCCCGTCCAGTCGCCCCGCAGGAATCGGGTTCGATTGATCAGGCCCAACTTTTCCGCGTTGCGCTTCGCGACCGCGAGCGCCTCGCTGGAGATATCGACTCCAAGCCCCTCGGCATTCGGCCGCTCCGACAAGAAGGCAAGGAGAAGACAGCCGGAGCCCGTGCCCAGATCCACCACGCGCAACGGCGCGTCGCTCAAGGGAAAGCGCTTTAACGCTTCCTCAACCATGATTTCCGATTCCGGCCGCGGTACCAGGACGCCCGGTCCGACTTCGAAATCGAGACTCCAGAACTCGCGCGATCCGGTGATGTAGGCGAGAGGCTCGCGCGCGGCTCGTCGCGCGAGGGCCGTTTCGAAACGATTCCACGCTTCGGCACTTGGAGATGGAAGGTTTCCCGAAACGACGTCTTCCGGTCTCACCCCGAGCGTATGGGCGAGGAGCAGCCGCGCTTCGCGCCTGGGCGATTCCACGCCGGCCGCTCGCAGACGCGTCGTGGCGTTCAGAAGAATGTCCGCCATTACGCCCGCGCTCACGCGGCGTCCGTTTCTTCGGCGGCGAGCCGGCTTGCTTGATCTTCGGTGATCAGCGCGTCGACGATTTCCGCGAGGTCGTCGCCCGAGAGAATGCGGTCCAGCTTGTAAAGCGTGAGGTTGATGCGGTGATCGGAGACGCGCCCTTGCGGGAAATTGTAGGTGCGAATGCGCTCGGAGCGATCGCCCGATCCGACGAGACCTTTGCGTTCGGCAGCCCGCGCGTTTGCCTGGCGCTCGCGTTCGGCCTCGAAGATGCGCGCTTTGAGGATCTTCATCGCTTTGGCTTTGTTCTTGTGCTGGGACTTTTCCTCCTGCATCGCAACCACAATCCCGGTGGGAAGGTGCGTGATGCGCACCGCCGACTCCGTCTTGTTGACGTGCTGTCCGCCGGCGCCGCTGGCGCGATAGACATCGATGCGCAGATCCTTGTCGTTGACGTCCACATCGACATCTTCGGGTTCGGGCAAGACCGCAACCGTTGCCGCGGAGGTATGAATCCGCCCCGAGCCCTCCGTCACAGGCACGCGCTGCACCCGATGAACGCCCGATTCGAATTTGAGCTTCGCGTAGGCGCCCTCGCCTTCCACATCGAGAACGGCTTCCCTCACGCCGCCGAGATCGGATTCGCTCAATGAGAGCAGGTCCGTTTTCCAGCCCTGGAGTTGGCCGTAGCGCGTGTACATCTTCAAAAGATCGCCCGCGAAAAGCGAAGCTTCCTCACCTCCCGTGCCGGCGCGAATTTCCACGATCGCGCTGGAATTGTCGGCCGAATCCTTCGGAAGCAGCAGCAATTGAACGTCGCGCTCCAGGGCGCTGAAACGTTTGCGCAAGGTTTCGGCTTCTTCGTTTGCCAGCGCCTTCAACTCGCCATCGGTCGCTGGATCGGCGAGCAGCGACTCGTTGCCTTCAAGGGCAGCGCGGGTATCGTTATAGGCCCGAATGGCGTTTACCACCGGTGAGAGCTGCGCGTGCTCCTTCGACAATTTCACGAAGTCACTCGTATGACCCGAGGCGAGCTGCGCTTCGATCGTATTGAAGCGGTCCAAGACCCGTTCCAATTTGGCTTGCGGTATCATTTTTCAGTGGCCAAAGGATTTGTGGCGAGACCACAACGAAACAGCTTCGTGGGTCCCAGGATTCGCGCGGGTGCCGCGCGCCCGGATGACGTCGAAGAGCATCGCTACTGAGCCGGTTCGAGAGCGTTGCGGCTGGCTTCGATCTCGGCGGCTTTTTTCTCGCACAGCTCGACGACGTGATCCACAAGCGCGTTGTTGTCGAGCTTATAAACGGGCTTGCCGTTGAGATAGATCATACCCGCGCCGGCGCCGCCGCCGGTAAATCCGATATCGGTTTCGCGCGCTTCGCCGGGCCCGTTCACCACGCAGCCGATGATGGAAAGGGACATTGGCGTGGCGATGTGCTTCAGGCGATCCTCCAGGACTTGAACCGTCTTGATGACGTTGAAGCCCTGGCGCGCGCAGGACGGACAGGAGACGATATTGACACCGCGGTGACGCAGCCCGAGCGATTTCAGGAGATCGAACCCGACGCGGATTTCTTCTTCCGGTTCGGCGGAGAGCGAGACCCGGATCGTATCGCCGATGCCGGACCACAGCAGCATTCCCATGCCGACCGAGGATTTCACTGTTCCGGGAATCATCCCGCCGGCCTCGGTGATGCCAAGATGAAGCGGATAATCGCAGACGTCCGCAAGCTGCTGATAGGCCGCAACCGCGAGGAACACGTCGGACGCTTTCACGCTGACCTTGAACTCGAAGAAGTCGTTCTCCTCGAGTATGCGCATATGGCGAAGCGCGCTTTCCACCATGGCTTCCGGGCAGGGTTCGCCAAATTGTTCGAGGAGATCGCGCTCCAAGGATCCGGCATTCACTCCGATGCGCATCGAGCAGCCATGATCCTTGGCGGCTTGGATGACTTCCTTCACGCGTGCTTTCGAACCGATATTGCCGGGATTGATGCGCAGACACGCGGCGCCCGCTTTGGCCGCTTCGATGGCGCGTTTGTAGTGGAAGTGAATGTCGGCCACGATCGGCACGCGCGAAGCGTTGACGATGGTCCTCAGCGCGGCGGTCGACTCTTCGTCGGGGCAGGAGACGCGCACGATGTCAGCGCCGGCATCCTCGATGCGTTTGATCTGTTCGATGGTCGCGCGAGCATCGGAGGTCAATGTGTTAGTCATCGACTGCACGGAGATCGGTGCATCGCCCCCGACCGCCACAGAGCCGACATGGATCTGCCGCGATTTACGCCGCACGATGTCGCGATAAGGCCGAATGCTCATCCACGTCCCTGATGGTCTGCCACGTCCTGAGGATTGAGAGACAGGCCTTCGGCCACGACTCCATCCTTGCCGGCATAGCCTAAAGAACCGCCGTCCAGGATCAATTCCAACGCTCCGCCATCCGGTGTGGACAGCGTTGTGCCAGTTATATTGGGTACGAGGTAGGAATCGCCAGGCTGCAGGAGACGATTCAGCAGGAGCGTGTTGTTCGGCCCCTGAACCAGTACGCGCGTGGGTCTATGGGCAACCAGCGTGATGCGGGAGCCGGCGTTTTGCGAGCCATACCTTTGGCCTGGCGGCAGCGGCGCCGTCGGCACGGCAGAGGGTTGCGCTCCAACGGCCGAAGCTGGTGCGGGGGGGGCCGCGACGGGAGCGGCCGGGAGCCCGGCGGACGTCGCATTGGAAGGTAGCCCCGCCTGCGCAGCCAAGCGCTCTGGTACCGGAGCGACGCCTGGCGAGGCCATACGATTGACGGCGATGAACAGGTAATAGGCCCCGTAAATCACGGCAATGAGCAAGAGAATCACCAACGCCATCCCGCCGGGGGGTAGCTTTCGCTCGTGCGGCGAGGAAACCTGAACATTGCCTTCTCGGCCCTCACTACGGCCGGCAATTTCCATCTTCAGC
>DATHDZ010000318.1:0-3337 GCA_035318785.1 Micropepsaceae bacterium | reverse complement strand
TCGCCATTCTGACCGGCTTCGCCTGTTCGCGTCTGGGCTCTTTCGGCACGCAGGTTGCGCATGCGCTGGAGAACGCGACCAAGGTCCTCTTCTCCATCATTCGCATCATCGTGTGGGCGGCATCGGTCGGTTCGTTCGGCGCCATGGCCTTCACCATCGGACGATATGGCGTCGCCTCCCTCGGACCACTGGCGATATTGATCGCCACCTTCTATCTCACCGCGTTTTTGTTCGTGGTGTTCGTCTTGGGCGGAATCGCACGGCTTGCCGGCTTCTCCATTTTCAAATTCATGAAATATATCCGGGAGGAGCTGCTCATCGTGCTCGGCACGTCAAGTTCAGAGCCGGTGCTGCCCCAGCTGATCATCAAGATGCAAAAATTGGGGGCGTCCCGTTCCGTCGTCGGTCTGGTTATTCCGACCGGCTACAGCTTCAATCTCGACGGCACCAATATCTACATGACGCTGGCGATTCTGTTCCTGGCGCAGGCGACGAATATCGACCTCACTCTGTGGCAACAGCTCGAGATCCTCGCCATTGCCATGCTGACCTCGAAGGGCGCGAGCGGCGTGACCGGCGCGGGCTTCATCACGCTGGCGGCGACTCTGACCATCGTGCCCACGATCCCCATCGCTTCGCTTGCGGTCCTGGTCGGCATCGACCGCTTCATGAGCCAGTGCCGCGCGCTCACCAATGCCATCGGCAATGGTGTCGCAACGATTGTCGTGGCGCGGTGGGAAAACGAACTTGATCGCGAACAGCTTGCGCGCGAATTGGCCAGCGGACCTCCGGAAATGGGCGCCCTCGGCGCCACGCCGGAACTGCGCCCCGTACCCCAATCGGCGTGACGTTCAGAAATCCGGCCTATCCGCCTTTGGGATATCCGTGTCCTTGCCGGCATAATATTCGTGCGGGTTTTCCGCACAGACATTCTCTACCCAGCTGGCGGCACGGCGGTAGGTTGCCGCGCCAGACCACGGCGTGTTGAAGACGTTCTTGTCCTCGACGGTGAACTGGATCTGGAGCCCCTTGCCCTTGTAGTTCTCGTCGATGGTGGCCGCTTGCTCGGTGGCGACCGGACCCGCATCGCGCACATTGCGCTCCTGTGCGGCCTTCGCCGCTTCGTAATCGAGCAGGCGATAACGCTCCACGACATGCAGGGCTTCGCTGAACGGCGAGCCGAACATGTCCAACACGGGGTTGGGTCCCAATTTGTAACCGATCGTGTCGACCACCAGCGTATCGCCTTCGTAATGACCGATGGAATCGCCATACCAGGAAGGCGTCACTTTTGCCGGATGCGTGCCGTTCAAACGCACGTGGCGGATCTGATGATCCTGCATGTAAAGCAAAAGGACCTCGTCCTTCTTCTGCAGCACGGCCATCTCCTGAACACGGAAAATATAAGGCGACACCATTGGCAAGCAGTTGAGGGAGGGATTTGGATAGTCTTCGCCGCTGCGCAACATCTCGCTGCGCTTTTTGACCACCGCCGCGGCTTCGGGCTTCAGAATGGGATTGTTGAAATTGCCGCCGGTATTGGGTGCGCGGCTGAAGCGGCCGATCGGCCCCGGCCCCGATGCGGGCTGCTCAAATCCGAAGGTCAAGCGGGACCAGCTACCCGCCATGTCCGGGATCGAGCCTGCGCTTTCGACGGCTGTCGCCGGGCCAACCGGGACTGCCGCAATGATGAAAGGTGCGACGAGACTGATAACGCCAAATGCCGCAAGCTTTCGCGTCATGTGAACCTCCCTCCGTTCCCTGCGGGTCATCATATCACAGCCACGGCTGGAAGCCCGACCCGGTCCAAGGCAGGCCAGCCGCTTAGATCGCCATATTGTCGATCAGCCTCACGCTGCCGACCCGGGCCGCGGCGAGCACGCGCGCAGGCGCGGAGACATCGCGCAATTGAGCCAGCGTCGCCGCGTCGCGGATGGCGACGTAGTCGACCCGGTCGAATCCCCCTTCGAGCAATTGCGCCGCACCTTCGGCTTCGGCCTGCGGAATGGATACACCAGCGATCGCGCGCCCCCGGACATCGCGAAGGACGCGGTTGAGTTGCCCCGCTATCCGGCGCTGATCGGAATTGAGATAAGCATTGCGCGATGACAGAGCGAGACCATCGGCTTCGCGAACCGTCGGGACACCGACGATCTCAAGACCAAGATCGAGGTCTTTGGCCAGCCGCGTCACGACGAGAAGCTGCTGATAATCCTTCTCGCCGAACATCGCGAAGTCCGCTTTTGTTTGGAGGAAGAGCTTTGCAACCGCCATCGCGACGCCGGAGAAAAAATGCGGCCGGAAGTCGCTCTCCAGGCCCAGGGCCGGTCCTTCGACAATCAGTTTGGTGGCGAAGCCCTTCGGATAGATCTGTTCGACATCAGGCGCATAAATCAAATCGGCGACGCCCTGGCGCTCCAACATGGCGCGATCCTTATCGAGATCGCGCGGGTAGCGCGCGAAGTCCTCATGGGGTGCGAATTGCGCGGGGTTCACGAAGACGCTGACGACGACCTGATCGGCCCGCGTCCGGGCCGCGCGTACAAGCGCCAAATGCCCTTCGTGGAGCGCGCCCATGGTGGGCACCAGCGCGATGCGCCCGCCGCCGTTCCGCCATCCCGCCAGGGTCTGGCGCATATCAGCGGCGGTCTGGGCAACCGGTATTTTCGTTCCCGATATGGTCATTTGCGGACATTAACGCGCTGCGATGCGCTTGCGCTATCGTCCTCTTCGTCCCAAATCATCTCTCTTGCCGAAGGCGAAAAAGAGACATCACGAAAATGGAGAATCTGCGCCAGGCGATTTCCGCAGCCTATCTGGCCGATGAGGACAGTGTTCTCGAAGGCCTGATCGCCGCCGCCAAGATGACGCCCGCCGAGGAGAAGGCGACAGAAATTCTGGCGCGCGATCTCATCTCGCAGCTCCGTTCGTCGGGGGCGAGCAAAAGCGGCGTCGATGCCTTCACGCAGGAATATGCCCTTTCGAGCGAGGAGGGCGTCGTGTTGATGTGCCTCGCCGAGGCCCTACTGCGTGTCCCCGATGCGGACACCCAAGACCGGCTTATCCGTGACAAGATCGCCGGACGCGCCTGGGAGAGCCATCTCGGCCACTCGCAGTCTCTGTTCGTCAATGCCTCGACCTGGGCTCTGATGCTGACGGGCCAGGTCGTCGAGATCAAGGACACGTCGCGCTGGGATTTCGACGCGATTCTGCGCCGGCTCGCGGCGCGCCTCGGCGAGCCGGTGATCCGGCAGGCGGTGGTGCGCGCCGTGAAGCTTCTGGGCCGCCATTTCGTGCTCGGACGGACCATCGAAGAAGCGCTGAAGGAAGGGCGCCC
>DATHDZ010000317.1:0-7408 GCA_035318785.1 Micropepsaceae bacterium | reverse complement strand
GCGTCGAGTGGAAGCTTTGGCCCGGCCCGCCCGAATGCACCGGCTTCGGCTACGTCCCTGGCCGCGACGAGTTCAAGCCGCTGCAGATCGTGCGCTGCGATGAAGCGCAATGGCGGCTGTTTGGCATCTCGCTTGCGGGATATAATGCGGTCTTCTCATTAGGTGCCGCACTCCTCGCCTGGTCCTTGCTGCGGCGGACGAAGGCATAGCAAACGCAATGCGTGTTCAGGCCAAGACAGACATGCGGGGGCCGCGCCCCGTGCTCCCCGGAACGCAGAAGCCTCAGCCGGCGGAAATCGACGCCATGATCCGTGTCGATCATGCCGGCGAATTCGGCGCGCTTCGCATCTATGAAGGTCAGCTTGCCGTGTTGGGGCGAAATCCGCGCGCCGACGACAATGTGCGGGCGATCCGGCGCATGGCAGCGCAAGAACAAAAACATTTCGACGCTTTCGATCGCATGGTGAAGGACCGCGCCGTGCGGCCCACGGCGTTGGAGCCGATTTGGCGGGCCGCGGGCTTTGCGCTCGGCGCGGCGACCGCGCTGATGGGTGAAAAGGCCGCGATGGCTTGCACGGTGGCGGTCGAAGACGTGATCGATGAACATTACACGAGACAGATCGAACGGCTGGGCGCCGACGAACCGGAACTCAAAACAGCCATCGAGAAATTCCACGCCGAGGAATGCGCCCATCGCGACGAGGCGCTTGAGCGCGGCGCGCGCGACACTCCGGGCTATGCCCTTCTATCCGGCGCCATCAGGCTTTCGTGCCGCGTGGCGATTGCGTTGTCGGAGCGTCTATGAACGCAATTGCCGCAACGCCGATGCGGCGGGCGACAGCGGATGATGTGCAGCGAATCGCGCGGCTCTTCGCGGGCGTCTTTGCGCACGATCCGGTGTTCGACTGGCTGGTGCGCGATGGCGATGCGCGCGAGCTTGCGTTGCAGCGCTTTTTCGGCTGGATCCTGGAAAGCCGGACCGTTCCGTATGGCGAAACCTGGATCACCGCCGATGGCCTTGCGGCTGCGGCATGGATTCCGCCGAACACGCAAGAAGCGCCGCCGCGTCTGGCCGATGATTTGCGCATGCTGCCGGTGATCCTTCGTCTGACGGGGTTACCCCGCCTGACGCGTGGTGCCGCGATGGCAGCGGCGATGGAGGATGCGCATCCCAAGGTGCCGTATTTCTACCTCGCCTTCATCGGTGTCGCGCGAGGCGTGCAGGGAACCGGCCTCGGCTCGGCGATGCTGCGCGCAACGCTGGCGCGCGCCGATGCTGCGGGTGCGAACGCCTATCTGGAAAATTCCAATCCGCGCAATCTGAAACTGTACGAGCGGGCGGGATTCTCGGTGACGCGCGAAATCCGGGCGCGCCGCGATGCGCCGCCGGTCTTTGCCATGTGGCGCCCGGCGAGAGCCCGTCAGGGCTCCAGCACGATGTCCCAATAGAGATAGTCCGCCCAGGACTGGTGCAGGTAATTGGGCGGAAACAGCCGTCCATTGTTCTGCAGTTCGGCGACCGAGGGCTTATGCGGCGCCGTCCGCGGATGCATCCCGGCGCGATGGGGCAACCGCCCGCCCTTCATCAAATTGCAGCCGGCGCAGGCCGCCACGACATTGTCCCAGGTGGTGCGGCCGCCACGCGAACGCGGTACCACGTGATCGAAGGTAAGGTCGTCTTTTGCGCCGCAATATTGGCATTGGAAGCGATCGCGCAGGAAAACATTGAACCGCGTGAAGGCGGGATTGCGCGTGGGCTTCACATAGGTCTTGAGCGAGACCACCGAGGGCAGCCGCATCTGGAAGCTGGCCGAGCGCACGGTGCGTTCATATTCTGCGACGATATTCACGCGGTCGAGGAAGACCGCCTTGATCGTGTCCTGCCAGGACCACAAGGATAAGGGAAAATAGCTCAACGGGCGGTAATCCGCGTTGAGCACGAGGGCCGGGCAGTGGTCGGGAACACGCTCGGCGGCTAGCACGTCACGATATCCGTACTGAAGACTTCACTCTCCCTGATCTTTTACAGAGAAACCAAAGACGACGGGACTGTAGCGGGCGCAGGTCCTTCCGCCAACCCCTGGCGCAGAATAAGCGATTCGCCATGACGATGGGATGACGGTCATTTTCCCAGGTCTTTCGGCCGGGTGTTTTTTCTCAACCATTCGGCAAATTGCAGTTCCGTCAGCTCGCCCGACGCCAGATCCAGCATCACAAGGACGGCTTCGGCTCTATCTGCGTGCAAACGCGCCCCATTCATTTGCAAGAAGAGGCCGGCGGCAATGAATGCAGCACGCTTGTTGCCGTCCACGAAGGGATGGTTCTTAACGATCCCGAACGCGTAGGTGGCCGCCAGCCGGCACGCATCAGTCACCTCCTCATAGGCGAAGAGATTCTGGGCGCGGGCCAGTGCGGAATCCAGCAAACCGGACTCGCGAAGGCCCTCGGCTCCGCCGTGCTCTTTCAGGCTTTCGTCGTGGAGCAGTTCGAGTGCCGCGCGCGAGACCCAGACAGGGTCGCTCACTTCGCCAGGGCTCGCAGCGTGTCACGATATTCCTTCATGAACTCGCGACCTTCTTCGAGTTGACGTGCGACCTCCGGGTCATAAGGCGTGATCCTGAACCCGCCAGGAACCTCGGAGATAATCAGAGTGTCGCCTTTGGCCACTTTCAGGGCGGTCAATAGCTCCTTGGGCAAAATCACGCCCAGAGAATTTCCGATTTGAGCAACCTTGAGGGAAATGGTCATGGCATCACCTATGTTATAACTTATATTATAACATAGGCCTCAGATGAATCAAGCTGGCGCGGCACTGGGTTGGCCTTACGCGCGTTAGAACTGCGCAATTCTAGGGCCATCGACATGCGTTGGGATCAGGGTAACCGCTACGGCGGGGTAGAAGACCGCCGCGGGATGGGCGGCGTCGGTCTGGCCGGCGGGGGCATCGGCGCGGCCGTGCTCGGCCTCATCGGCTATTTCTTTTTCGGCATCAATCCGCTCGTCATCATGGACGCGGCCAACCAGCTTGCGCCGCAAACCCAGGAAGAGGGCCGTCGCGGTACGCCCCAGGACCGCATGGGCCAGTTCGTCGACACGGTCTTCTCCTCGACCACCGATGTCTGGAGGGCGGAATTCCAGCAGATGGGCCGCATGTATGAGCCGCCCAATTCGCTCGTCCTCTACGATCAGGCGACCGGCACGCAATGCGGCCTCGGCCAGTCCGCGATGGGTCCGTTCTATTGTCCGCGCGACAAGCGCATCTATCTCGATCTGCAATTCTTCAACGAGCTGTCGTCGCGCTTCGGCGCGCCCGGCGATTTTGCGCAAGCCTATGTGATCGCGCACGAAGTAGGCCATCACGTGCAGCAATTGCTGGGCACCGGCGATTCCGCGCGACGGGCCGAGGAGCGCGCCGCGAGCCGCACCGAAGCGAACCGCTATTCCATCGCGCTCGAGCTGCAAGCCGATTGCTATGCCGGCGTGTGGGCTGCCCATGCGGCGCAAGTGTCCGGGGGCAAAGTGGCGCTGGAGCCCGGTGATCTGCAGGAAGGCTTGCGCGCGGCGGCGGCGGTCGGCGACGACACGCTGCAAAAACAGACGCAGGGGCGCGTCGTGCCGGACAGTTTCACCCATGGCTCGTCGGCGCAACGACAGCACTGGCTGGAACAGGGTTATTCCACCGGCGATCCCAAAGCCTGCGACACCTTCGGCAGCGGACGCTGAATTATTCCGCCGCTTCGGCTTCGTTTCTGCGAAATTCAAGAAGATCCCCGGGCTGACAATTCAGCGCGTCGCAAATGCGTTCCAGCGTCTCGAACCGAACGCCTTTCACTTTGCCTGATTTTAACAGGGACAGATTGGCTTCCGTGATGCCGATGCGCTCGGCCAATTCCTTCGAGCGCATTTTGCGTCTTGCGAGCATGACGTCCAGATTGACCACGATCATCAGACGAAACTCGCGTTCTCGTCCGCTACATTGCGTGCCTCGGTCATGACGCGCGCGATGACAAGAGCGGTCCCGGCCAGAAACAGGATCAACAAATCTCTGGGTGCGATGCCGAGACTCATCATGCGATGGCCGGGTGGATTGGCGTGCGTGAGCAGAAACGATATCGGCGGCTTCACCAGAATGGATGCGATCGCATTGAACAAAAGCGCCGTCGCGACACTGTTTAGCGATTGCAGTGCGGGACGCGAAAACACCTCGCCTTTGGCAAACAACGCAAACAACCGCGCGAGCGCGAAAAGCGCCCATATTGCAAAAGCCGTAGGAATCGAGAAAACGAGCAGCGCATGAAGCCGATCGTCGAACGGAACTTGATCGTTGAGCGGCGCCCCCAATTGCGCCTGCGCGACATCGACGAGGTGATACCGGTTCGGCCACAGGAAGGTGGTGACGGTCAAAGCCGGCAACAAAATGGTCCCCGCAAGGGAAAGCCCCTGCATGATCCGGCTGGCGGTGACGAGTTTCTTGGATACGGTCATCGGGCTCCCCTTTATGGTCGGCCCATGATAATTCAGGAACAAATTATTGCAATACGATAATTTATTATTCCGGTGCGATGGTCACCTTGATGCCGTCCGTCGAGGCGTTGATCGGGATCTGACACGACAGACGCGAATTGGGCTCGACCGCCAGCGCCATGTCCAGCATGTCGGTCTCTTCCGGCGACGGGGCCTTGAGTTTCTCGTACCAGCCATCTTCGACATAGACATGGCAGGTGGCGCAGGCACAGGCCCCGCCGCATTCCGCGGTGATCGGCAGCCCTGCATCGCGCAAAGCTTCCATCACCGTCCAGCCCTCATTGCCTTCAAGGACGTGCTCGACGCCTTTGCGGTCACGCGCGATGATCTTCATGCGAAGGCCTTACGCCACCCCGAGCTTCTTCTGCAAGGACGAGGACGACGTGGTGTATTGGAAGCGCAGCTTCTCGTTGGGCCGGCAGATGTGGAACGCCGCTTGCGCCATCAGCGCCGCTTCATGGAAGCCCGACAGGATCAGCTTCAACTTGCCGGCATAGGAATTGATGTCGCCGATGGCGAAAATGCCGGGCGTCGTGCTTTCGAATTTCGCGGTGTCCACCGGGATCAGGTTCTCGTTCAGATTGAGGCCGAAATTGGCGATCGGTCCGAGCTTGATGGTGAGGCCGAAGAACGGAAGGAAGGCGTTTGCGCTGTGCTGCCATTCCTTCTTATCGGCGCCGGCCAAGGTGACCGATTCGAGTTGGCCATCATTCCCATGCAGCGCTTTGACGCTGGCGACGTGGAAATCGATGCGCCCCTCGTTCACCAGTTCGCGCATGCGATTGACGCTGTGCTGCGCGGCGCGGAAACCATCGCGATGATGCACCAAGGTGAGCCGGTTTACGATCGGCGCGAGATTGAGTGTCCAATCGAGTGCGGAATCCCCGCCCCCGGCGATTAGGACGTCGCGCCCGCGGAGCTGTTCCATCTTGCGCACGGCATAGAAGACAGACTTGCCCTCATAGGCTTCGATCCCGGCAATCGGCGGTCGCTTGGGGACGAAGCTGCCGCCCCCGGCCGCGATCACCAAAACGGGCGCGGTCAGCGTCGTGCCGGCGTCGGTGGAAAGCTGCCAGCGGCCATCGGCCAGCTTGGTCAGCGCAGATGCCATTTCGTTGAAATGGAATTGTGCGTGAAATGGCTTGATCTGCTGCAGCAGCCGGTCGGTCAGTTCTTGCCCGGTGAGAAAGGGTATGCCGGGAATGTCATAGATGGGTTTTTCCGGGTAGAGCTCGGTGCACTGCCCGCCGGGCCGGTCGAGGATGTCGACGAGATGGCATTTGAGGTCGAGCAGGCCGAGCTCGAACACAGCGAACAGCCCAACCGGGCCTGCCCCGATGATGATGACATCGGTTTCGAGTGACGACGCCTCGGCAGCAGGCGTTGCGGTCATATCGTTCATTCTACAAGCTTTTTATGTGTGAGGCGACAAACTGTCGTCTTTATATGTAAAAATATTCCAGGCTGCAACGCGTTTGTGCCATGGGCGAACGAGAGATTTAACCTCGGTCCTTGAGAAATTGCTCGATGAAAAGATAGACGGCGGCAGACGTGCTTTTCAGCTGTTCCACCGCGACAAGAGCGCTTGGGCTCTCGCCGCCGATTTTTTCGGCCTCGGCGGCGGCGTTTCCCAGCGCGAACGCGCCGATCCCGCGCGCGGCGCCCTTCAGCGTATGGGTGGTTTCACGCCAGGACTTCGCATCGGCTTCTCCGGTCGCAAGAGATTCGAGCCTCGCCATCATTTCGCGGCATTGCGTCGCGAACAGGCACAGGATCTCTTCATTGAGGGCGTAATCGCCCCCGGTATAAGTGTTCAGATGTTCGATATCGACCGACTGTTCGCTCTTGGCCATGGCCGTGATTCCTTGCCGCCGCGCCATAGTGCCGTGGGTTTTTCAAGGCCGCGTTAACGAGGTTCGTCTTACTCTTCGCTCAGGGCGAGCCTGCCCTTTTCCGTCAGCTTGCAAACCAGCCAGTCCGGCTTCAGCGGGTTGCCGAACCAGGGCGCCGCCCAGCCATGCGCGATGCAGGCGCGTACCAAAGCGGGGTGGAAATGCTGACCGTCTCTATCGAACAAAGGCAGCTTGCCGCCGGCTTCAGACAGGCCCCGGACGAGATAGCGCCGTTGCGCCGCATTGGGGCGCCCGGTTTCGGATTCGAAATCGTCGTCACGCTCCGGGACGTCCGATATGGCGCCCTCATCCCGTTCCAGCCCACCCATTTCCCACCTTTTTTATTGCTTCACGTCATAGAACTCCTGTTGAATGCCGTCGAGCGGGAGATGTCTCGATTCGCGGGCGCCGCCTTCAGGCCCCGATCGGTCCCTCAATTCCGGCGGAATAAACCCCAGCCGAAAGTACACAGGGTCAGGCCATGGTGAGTTTGCGAGCCCAAATCGGCGGGGATGAGAAGGACTCCGCCCCCGCAAAGGACGTCCACCACATTGATGGCACGCCGGAGCATACGCCTGCTCCGGAGACCGACGCGCCGAGACGCGGCGGGCGGGGGATGCTCATCTTCGCGGGCATCATGGCCGCATTTTGGGCCGGCGCCGCTTGCGCCTATTTGTGGGGCTATTTCGGTGTGCAAGGCTTGGCGCGGCTTGATCCGCAGCTGCTTTCCTTTGTCGCCGTCGTCACCTTCCTGCCGCCGCTTCTCATCGTCGCTTCGGCTCTCGCGCTGGCTCGCGCCCAAACCCTCAGCGACACGGCGCGCCATCTTGCCGCCGTTTCCGAGCGCCTGACCGCAACCGATGAGAATGCGATTCAGAGCGCCCAACGCTTGGGCCGCGCCGTGCGCCGCGAACTTGACGCCTTGTCCACGGGGCTCGACGGCGCCTTTGGGCGCATGCGCGCGCTGGAAACGGTGCTCGAGGATCGCGTGG
>DATHDZ010000316.1:0-35435 GCA_035318785.1 Micropepsaceae bacterium | reverse complement strand
AGTACCTGTCACGGGCGGGCGGTGCAAACTGCAATGGAAAGCAGATTGGGCGATGCGCTGGCTCGCGCTCGGCGTCGATTACGAGATGTCCGGCAAGGACCTTATTCCCTCGGTCGACTTGTCGACGAAGATCGTGAGGGTACTGGGCGGCGAGCCGCCGGAGACCTTTACCTACGAACTCTTCCTCGACGAACAAGGACAGAAAATTTCTAAGTCGAAAGGCAATGGTCTGTCAGTGGACGAATGGTTGACTTACGGACCGGAGGAAAGCCTCGCGCTTTTCATGTTCCAGAAACCACGGGCCGCAAAACGCCTTTATTTCGACGCGATCCCCAAGGCTGTTGACGACTATCTCGCCTTTGTCGCGCAGTATCATCGCGACGGAAACGAGTCAGGCGCGGCATTGGAAAATCCGGTCTGGTTCGTTCACGCGGGTGAGCCACGGAATGAAGATTATCCTGTCAGTTTCGCGCTCCTGTTGAATCTTGTCAGCGCATCGGGTGCGCATGAGCGCGAGGTATTGTGGGGGTTCATCCGCGCCTATGCGCCAGGCGCTGGCCCCGAGACGCATCCCGGATTGGATCGTCTGGTGACCTACGCGCTCAAATATTATGAGGATTTCGTACGGCCGCAAAAGCGTTATCGCGCCGCGTCCGAGAAGGAGCGCGAGGCGTTGTCTGCGCTTGCCGATGCGCTGGAGAACATGGCGGAAGAACGCAACGCAGAAGCGGTGCAGAGTGTCGTTTACGAGATGGGCAAGAGCCATGGTTTCGATCCGCTGCGCGATTGGTTCAAGGCGATCTACGAAGTGGCGTTGGGTCAGACACAAGGTCCGCGCTTTGGCTCCTTTGCGGCGCTGTTCGGCTGTGCCCAAACGGCGGTGCTGATTCGAACCGCGCTCGCGGGAGCATTCCTCTCGGCGGGCAAGGGCTAGCGACACATGCGTCTCCTGGACGCAGCGGTTCTCTCCGTGGCCATGAGTTGCACGCCCGCACTGACGGCCGAACAGGGAAAATCGGCGATGGATTTGTACCGTGCCGGCAATTATGAAGCGGCCGTCGCTGCGGGCGAAGCGGAAGGCACCGGTGAGGGTTTGGCGGTTGCCGCGCGCGCGGTTCTGGCCGACGCCAATCTTCGCGATGCTCCCTGCATGACCTGTTTGCAGCGCGCTGAAGCCTTGGCGCGCCGCTCCATCGCGCTCGATACGAAACATCCGGAACCCTTCGTCTATCTCGCCGCCACGTTGGGATATGAGGCGCGTCTCGTGGGAAGTCTGCGCGCACGCTTCGCGCGATATCCCGAGCAGGCGAAGGAAGCGATTGATCGGGCGCTCGCCATTGCGCCCAATGATTCCTGGAGTCTGGCGGCTGCGGGCACATGGCATATCGAAGTCGTGCGCAATGCCGGCAGCCTGCTGGCGCGTGCGCTCTATGGCGCGAGTGCCAAAATGGGCGAGGATTATTTGCGCCGTGCCGTTGCTGCAGAACCGGAGGATCTTGTTATCCGGTTGCAACGCGCATTGCTGCTGTCGGGCCTCGATCTCGGCGCGAACAAGGAAGAGGTGATCGCGGAGCTCGCCGCTGCCACACGAACCGGACCGCGAACCGCTTATGAGCGCGCGATTAAAGTGCGCGCAGCGAGGCTCCTCGACCTCCTCGAGGCGAACCGGCGGGCGGAGTATATGGCGCTCGTCAATCGCTATCAGGGATACCCGTCCTGATGAGCGAGCTGGTCTATAAGGTTGCGCGGGCGGCCGAATGGGATGCCGCGCGAAAGTTGGGAGTTTTTAGCGGTTCGGTCGATGATGTCCGCGATGGGTTCATCCATCTCTCGCGCGCCGCACAGCTAAAGGGAACACTGGAAAAGCACTTTGCCGGCGAAGAGGGTTTGTTACTTGTGACGCTCGATGTGGACGGGCTCGGCCCCGCGTTGAAATGGGAAGCCTCGCGCAGCGGTGAGCACTTCCCGCATCTTTACGGACCCTTGAAGCTGACAGCGGTCAATTCTGCCGTCCCGATTCAGCGTGACGGCGATGGCCATCCTATCCTACCTTCAGATATTACAACCCCCTGAGGATTTCATGGCGGTTCATATAGGTTCCTGTCATTGCGGTGCGGTCGAGTTTGAAATCCACTCCGACCTCACGTCCGTTTTGATCTGCGACTGTTCGCTGTGCAAGCGCAAGAACGCGATCATGACTCGTGTGCCGAAGGAGGAGTTCCGGCTGCTGAAAGGCGAAGGTGATCTGGCGCTATATCAATGGAACACCAAAATCGCGAAGCATTATTTCTGCAAACATTGCGGGATCTATACGCATCACCAGCCGCGCACGGCTCCCGACATGATCGGCGTCAATCTCGGCTGCATCGACACGATCGACGCACGCGCACTTCCCGTCCAGAAAGCAGAAGGCTCGAAGCTCTCCGGCGGCCGTTGACGCTCATGGCCCACAAGGGGAATGACAAATGCGCGTCTACCGGTCCGACGCGTTCAGCGCGGCGATAACCGCCTCGCCCATTTCTCGTGTGCCGACGAGCTTCTTGCCCGGTTGCATGATGTCACCAGTGCGCAAACCCTGATCGAGCACATTTTCGACCGCGCGCTCGACAAGCTTGGCTTCATCCAAACGGCCCAGAGAATAACGCAGGCACATCGCAAGCGAGAGGATACAGGCAAACGGATTGGCGAGACCCTTGCCGGCAATGTCCGGCGCCGTGCCATGCACGGGTTCGTAAAGTCCCGGCTGCTTCCCCGTCTTCTCGTTTTTCGCGCCCAGTGACGCAGAGGGCAGCATTCCGATGGAGCCGGTGCATTGCGCGGCTTCGTCGGAAAGCACGTCGCCGAACAGATTGTCGGTAACGATGACGTCGAACTGCTTGGGATTGCGCACCAATTGCATGGCGCAATTGTCGGCGAGGATATGCGTGAGCTCCACGTCGGCGAATTCGGCATCGTGAAGCTTCTGCACTTCCTGGCGCCACAGCACGCCCGTATGCATGACGTTTGACTTTTCCGCCGAAGCGACGCGGTTTGCACGAAGGCGTGCGAGCCCAAATGCGACGCGAGCGATGCGCTGCACTTCGCCGGTCGTATAGACCTGCGTGTCCACCGCACGGCGCGTGCCGTCATTGAGTTCGATGATGCCGCGTGGCTCGCCGAAATAAACGCCTCCGGTGAGCTCGCGAATGATCAGAAGATCCAGGCCTGCCACCACTTCGGGCCGAAGGGTAGACGCATCCTTCAACGCGTCGAAACAGATGGCGGGACGAAGATTGGCAAACAACTCGAGATCCTTGCGCAGCCGCAACAGCCCGCGCTCCGGCTTCTTATCGAACGGGTTGTTGTCCCATTGCGGGCCGCCGACGGCGCCGAAAAGAACCGCGTCGGCCGCCTGGGCGAGCCTCATCGTTTCATCAGTAACGGGCACGCCTTCGGCATCCAACGCCGCGCCGCCCACCAGTGCGCGCTCGATCGCGAAGGAAAGGCTGCGGTTCTTCGCCAGCCAATGGATGACCCGCTCGGTCTCGGCCATTACTTCAGGACCGATTCCGTCGCCGGGAAGAAGAAGGATTTTGTAGGTCATCGCACACCTGCATGTGTCATTCCCGCGAAGCTTGTCCTCGCGAAAGCGGGGAGCGGGAATCTGGAAAGCGTGAAGGCTATGTGGGGTGCCCGCTCAGCAGACATGACACCTTAAATTACGTTATGTCACACCCAAGGCTGGCTGCGTTTGCGACTCGTCTCGAAATCGGAAATCTTGTTCTCGTTGCGCAGCGTCAGACTGATGTCGTCCCAGCCGTTCAACAGACATTGTTTGCGGAAGGGATCGATCTCAAATTTGATGCAGCCGCCGTCGGGACCGCGCAACTCCTGCTTTTCAAGATCGACGCTGATAACCGCGTTGGCGCCGCGCTCCGCGTCATCCATCAATTTATCCACCTCGGCCTGCGGCAGCGCGATGGGCAGGATGCCGTTCTTGAAGCAATTATTGTAGAAGATATCCGCGAAGGACGGCGCAATCACACAGCGTATGCCGAAATCGAGAAGCGCCCAGGGCGCGTGCTCGCGTGATGAGCCGCAGCCGAAATTCGCGCCCGCCACCAGGATCTGCGCCTTCTTATAGGCGGGCTTGTTGAGCACGAAATCGGGATTTTCGGATCCGTCCGGTCGCGTGCGCATCTCAAAGAAGAGCGCCGAGGCGAGCCCCGTACGCTTAGTGGTCTTGAGAAATTGCTTGGGGATGATCATGTCGGTATCGACATTGACCATTGGGAGCGGCGCCGCGACGCCGGAGAGTGTCGTAAAGGGCTGCATGGCGGCGGAACCTAGCGGGTGAGGGGGGCGGGCTCAAGCCGAATTTGGCTCATACTGGACAGTCGCTCGAAACCGCTCGATTCTGTCGCTGGAAAGCGGAGAACGTGCCATGCCCAGGACCATATTTCGCGCCTTTTCGACGTATATGTTACCAAGGGCCTTGGCTCTAGCCTTCATCCTGACAGTTTCCATACCGGTGGTGGTGGCCGCTCCGGCCGCACCTGCGCCCGGACTCTGGAAGATTTATGACGAGTTTCTGGTGCGCGCCAAATATGTCGACCTGACCCACACCGTCGCGCCCAATATTCCTGTCTGGAAAGGGTTTGGTCCCTCGAAATTCGCGCCCTCCGTCAATCCGCAAACCGGTAAGGCCTATGACTACAACAAAGCCGATGGTTTCGTGGCGACGCATTACGACCTTTCGACCGATCAATTGGGTACGCAGCTCGATCCGCCGGCCCATTGGGCGCCAGAATATCCGGCGATCGATGAACTGCCTGCCACTTACGCGGTGCGTCCCTTAGTCGTCATCTCCATCGTCGATCAGGTAAAGAAAGACCCAGGCTATCAGATGCTGACGTCCGATGTCCTGGCATGGGAAAAGCGGCACGGACGCATTCCCGCGGGCTCCGTTGTCTTCATTCGCTCGGATTGGTCGAAGCGCTGGCCGGATCCCAAGCTCGCCGAGGAAACAAAATTCCCGGGCGTGAAACTGGAGGCGCTGCAATTCCTACACGAGCAGCGCCATATCCTATTTCACGGTCATGAGCCGCTCGATACCGACACGACGCTGACGCTCGAAGGCGAAGCCTGGCTCATGCATCACGGCTATGCGCAGGCCGAAGGCGTCGCCAATCTCGATCAAGTGCCGGAGACGGGCGCGTTGGTCGCGATCGGTTATCCCAAGCTCAAAGGTGGCACCGGCGGCTATGCGCGTTACGTCGCGATCTGTCCGCCTGATTGGAAATATGGGATTGGCATCGGCGCAAGCGACGCACCTCTGCCCAAATCGAATCGGCTCCTGCATTGGGACGAAAAGGCGGGCACAAGGGTGCGGTAGATTCGAGCCTTGGCCTACCATTCGATGCTACGGACGGGACCCGGCGATTTTCACGCGGATACGCGTCACCATCGTGCCGCCCGTCGTGTAGATCGTCTTGCCGTCATCATCGCCCCAGGCGAGATTGGAGAGTCGCTCCGGCGTCAGGATCGTGCCGAGATGTTTGCCTTCCGGTGAGACGATCCAGATACCGCCGGGCCCGCTGTCCCAGACATTGCCCTGCACATCGATCTTCATGCCGTCCGGAAGGCCGGGCCGCGAATCGGAATTCATGTCGATAAAGATTTTGCGGTTGGCGAGCGTGCCGTCGGCTTTCACATCGTAGCTCACGACTTTCTTTGCTCGGATATCGTTGACATACAGCGTCTTCTCGTCGGGTGAGAAGGCGATGCCGTTCGGTGCTTCGACAGTGCTGTCGAGCAATTCGAGCTTGCCGTCCTTGATCCGGTAGACACCGGTATGGGGCACGCCTTCCGGTGGATTCTGGTCCGAAGTCTTGGTTGCCGCGCGTATATCGGTGAAATAGATCGTGCCGTCGGATTTGATGACGAGGTCGTTCGGTGCGTTCAGATGATGGCCTTCATATTTGTCCGCGAGGATGGTGAGCTTGCCGTCGGCTTCGCGGCGCACAATTTGCCCCGAGCCCATCGCGGTGAAGACGAGGCGGCCCTGCTTGTCCAGCGTCTGGCCATTAGGCCCAACCTGGACATATTTCTTTCCGTTTCGTTCCTGAGCGATCGCGTTGGAGTTGTCCTTGCCCTTCCAGACATCGGCGATATAGGTCGTAACCTGTTTGGTCTTGGGATCCCATTTGTCGACGCGGTTGGAGATCAAATCGCTGAAGGTAAGAAAGCTTCCCGCGCTCCCATGGTGCCACACAGGGCCCTCGAAGAATTGGTCGTCCTCGTGGATCTTTTCGATCCTAGTGTCCGGGGCGACGAGCGCATCGAGCGCCGGGTCGAGCCGCTCGACGACACTCTGGGCCTGCGCCGCGCCGATTCCCATGGCCGTTGCGGCAAGAAGGGAAACAACAAAATCTTTCATGGCAATCCTCCAAAGGCGAACGGAAACTAGCACAGAACCTCATTCGCGGCTGAGTCCCTTGGCGATGAGGCCGCCCAGATAGGCGGGCCACTTATCCCCGTAGTGACGGCCGAGCTCAAGCAAATAGGACCAGGTGAACAGTCCGGAATCGTGTGAATCGTCGAAGACAATGCGCACGGCGTAGTGGCCGACCGGTTCCAGACGCCTGATCTTGACGTGACGCTTGCCGGGGATGAATTGACGTTCCAACGGACCGTGGCCCTGCACCTCGGCGCTGGGCGATTCCACCCGCAAATATTCCGCGCCGAGCTGATAGTGCTCGCCATTGTCGAACGTCACGGTAAGGGCATCCTTGGCGGCGCTGAGCTTCAGTTCGGTCGGCCAGGGTTGGCCTCCCGCACTCACGCCTGTTCCCTTTCGGAAAGGGCGCGCGCCTCCTCTGGCAGCATCACCGGGATCCCGTCGCGGATCGGATAGGCGAGACCCGCCTTCTTGCTGATGAGCTCCTGGCGTTCGCGATCATAGATCAGCGTCGTTTTGGTAAGAGGGCACACCAGAATCTCCAAGAGCTTCGGATCGACGTCCATTTCGGCTTTCTTTCAGTTAATGGAAGGGCTGCCTCCCGAAGGGATGGCCGATGCGTTCGCGATCTCGATCAGCGTAATCAGCGCGTCCGCTCGCTCTCTCAAGCCCGGAGCTTCAAGCAGCGCCTGTTTCTCGCTCGGGTCAAATGGGCAGAGCATGCAGAGGGCGTTCACCAAAGTTTCGGCCGGCGCCTCCTCGATCGATTTCCAATCGGTCTGCATGGAGCGATCGGAAAGATACGGCTTCAGTGCGGCGAGAAGCCGATCACGCGCAATAGGCGGATCTTCCTTGGACAGAAGATCATCGGCAAAAGAAGTATAATCCGCCGCGACCTGGCGATAGGGGGTCGTCGTCTCGCGTTCGCCGGAGACGCGAAACCGGGCAATCCCGGTCAATGTGATGAGATAACGGCCGTCGTCGGTCTCGCTATAG
The DNA here is from genome assembly GCA_035318785.1 of Micropepsaceae bacterium. GTDB lineage: Bacteria > Pseudomonadota > Alphaproteobacteria > Micropepsales > Micropepsaceae > CAIYRG01. The sequence continues at coordinate 28,000 of DATHDZ010000316.1, read as the reverse complement.
TCGGTTATGCGACCGACGCATCCAACATCCGCGAGCGCAGGTTTTTTCGCCATATCTTCGCCCGGATTGCGGGGCTGGACTATACCGATGACGCGTTGATGGTCCATAGCGGCATCCACCATCGCGAGATAGCGCGGTTCGAAAACATTCAGCGGCTGCCGCGTGCGAGGCAGCAGCAGAACTCCGGTCAGCGGAAACACCGGAATAACGGCCGGAAGATCGGAAATGTTACGATAGCGGCGCGGCGCGGGCATCGGTCACGAGAAAAGCAGGGAAGAAAGCCGCCGGCGAGCAGAGATCGTGCGAGGATCGGTCGGCCCCATGGCCTCGAACAACGTCACCAATTGTTTGCGCGCGGCGTCCTCGTTCCATTTGCGGTCGCGGCGCACGATTTCCAGAAGTTGGTCGATTGCTTCCTCGCGCGCACCTTTCGCATCGAGCCCGAGAGAGAGATCGAAGCGCGCCTGCAGATCGGCGGGCTCGGCCTCAACTTTCACACGCAAGGGTCCGAGGTCGCCGGCGGCCGCGGCCCTTTCTTTCAGCGCAAGCTCCGCTTCCACCGCTCGGATCGCTTCGTCCGAGGCGCCGTCCGGACGCACGAGCTGAAGCGTCTTCCTGGCGCGGTCAATGTCGCCGCTCTGCAGATAGCAGCGCGCAAGACCCGCGACCGCCTGGGGGTTGCCCGGGTCTTCCTGCAAAATCTGGCCGTAGAGTTGCGCGGCCGTGGATACATCGCCCTTCTGAAGGGCATCCGCCGCAATTAAAAGCGCTTCCTCGGTCGTACCTTCGGCGTCCTGCCCTCCCGGCCCTATGAGCGTCTGCACGAATTGGCGGAGCTGGCTCTCGGGAACCGCACCCATGAAGCCGTCGACCGGCTGGCCGTTCTTGAAGGCATAAACGGTGGGAATCGATTGGATGCGCAATTGCTGCGCGATCTCCGGGTTTTCGTCGATATTGACCTTGACCAGGCGAACCGCGCCCTTGGCTTCCGTTACCAGACGTTCCAGCAGGGGACCCAATTGCTTGCAGGGACCGCACCAGGGCGCCCAAAAATCGACAATTACCGGCACCTCCATCGAGGCGTCCAGCACGTCGGCGGCGAAACTGGTCAAGGACGCATCTTTTATATAGCCGGCGGGGCCGGCGGCGGGCGTCCCGCCCGGAACCGACCCGTTCTTGGCCAGGGTGCTATCTTTTAGCCCTTTCAGGGGACGGCCGGTGGGGTCGATGAGCGAAGCCATGATGCGCCTTTGGGTCGAACCTGCGCCCCCAACATGGGTCGGCCGTGTGAAAAAGCCAAGCCTCCCCGCGCCAGGAAGCCCCACCGTTTTAGCCCAATGTCATGATTCGGGGTGCACAGGCGCAAGCCGGGCAAAGCGGATGAGTTCGGCCGCCGCGATGCCCGTCCTGTGGCCGTTGCGCAAGAAGGCGACATTCATGGGATCGGGATCGCGCGCATTTCCCTGGTGCCATAGGTCACTCTAAGGGTGGTCTTCAGGGTAGACATCTTGAAACCCGAGCGGCCCGTGTTTCTAGGGGACGACCGCGGGTGGGCAGGTCGTTCAAAATCTCTGGGATCCACGACACGTTACAGGCCCCTTAACCCCGCATGGGTCAACCTATTGAAACTTGATGCGGGCTGGGCAATAACCCCATCCCTCGCTTGGAGCGCGGGCGTAGCTCAGGGGTAGAGCATAACCTTGCCAAGGTTAGGGTCGGGCGTTCGAATCGCCTCGCCCGCTCCAAAATCCGAAAGAGGAACAAAATTTACCTAACCCAAATGTCGTCCGTATACGGACTGACGTCCTCTGGTCCACGCCGTGCCGGCTGCACTTTCACGCAAACCATACATAGTTTGTGACATTTTTGGGGCGCCTGTGGACTCTTCGATACCCTCGGCGCAGGATTCTCTTCAACAACAGATGAGGGACTCAATCGCGTCGCGCGAATCGGATCGTCGCCTTAGCCGTAGGCCCTCAGGCCCGACCGACCAATAAGTTGATGACCAGAATCGCGATTCTTGCCGTATGATTTTCTCGGGCGGGGGGTGTCTACCAAAAACAAAACGTAAGGGCGCAACATGGCACAGATCATCATCCGCGACTTTGACGATGCTCTCTTGGTTCGATTGAAGAGAAGGGCCTGGGAGAAAGGTCTTCCGCTGGAGGAGAGTTTGCGCCGTCTCATCCTTGCGGGTCTGGAAGCTGATGACGGCCAGCCCGATGACTTTTTTACGGTGCTGGAGCCGTCTCGCCCACATCTCGCCGGAGAAATGACGGTCGCGGCTAGACGCATGAACTTTCACTCCTAAACATGCGGAATGGTCGTCAAATTGCCCGAGTCGCCCCCCCTGTTATGGGGCGAGCTAAACGAAACGCGGGTGCGTCATGAATGAAATCATTATTCGAAATCTGGACAATGCATGCGTTCAGCGCTTGAGGCAGCTCGCTTGGCAAGACGGCAGGTCCGTAGAGGAAATCGTGCGTTCGTTGGTTCTTGAAGCGGCCAATGCGCGTGAGCCCAAGCGACCCGATGACAGATTTCCTGTGCCGACCGATTGATCACCGACCCAGGACGAGTTCGACGTTAGATGACTACCTGACGTTTCCGGATGGGAAATCTAGCTAGACGTCGAATTGTACCAGAAGGCTCTTGGCAAAAGAGCCGTCCATCTGAAGCTTTCCGTCGGCACCCGGAGCACGGCGTAAGTTTCGTCTCTTCAACAGGGATTTGCAAATCGCCGGCATCATCGCGCGATTCATGTAAACGCCAAAACATTCGTGCATGCCGTAGCCGAAATGCATGTAATTGTAGTCGGGCCTATCGATGCGGAATTGGGTTGCTCTCTCGACTCGTCTGCCATCGAACATCGCCGATCGCGTCGAGACCATTACCAAGGCACCGGTGGGTATAACTTTGGTGCGCCACGTGCCGGCAGCAAGCTTGTAATCTTCGGTACAATGGCGGAACAGACCCGGCGTCAATGGATAGAAGCGAGAAGCCTCGAACACGTATTTCGAGATCAGCGCGTCGTCGTTCGCGCGAGCGGCTGCAGAGGCCGCGGCAAGGTCCAGCGGCCGATCGAGCAGAACATCGAAGAGCTGCGGTATCACCATGGGGGGCTGCGGCAACCCTCCGACGATCATCCCGATAAGATTGTTGCGGATGTCCCGATCCGTCATGCCGGGGAAGCCATCGTCCTGCAATTTCAGGCAGCGTTCGAGCATGTCGTCGTGCCGGCCGCGCTGTGACTTGCGTTCCGCGATCTTCCCCTCGACGAACGACCGCATTTCGGCGGCGGCCGGTACGACCTCAGCGCGCAAGGAAGGATTGTCGTTCATGTCGACGAACATGAATTTGAATAGCAGCCGCGCTTGATCTGAAAATTTCATGACGTCGGACGCTACCGTACCGAAATACTCACCGAAGAAACGAGTCGTGACCGTCTGCGTCAATTCCATGGCAATATCGACGCAGCCCTTCGTACCAGCCATCACCTCTTCAGACAGTTGTTCGACGCGCGGCTTTACGCGCGTGAGCGCCTCACCTCGTGGCGCGGTCAGGCGCATCGTAGATTTGTCGCGCGTGGCCTGGTCTTCGTCCTTCATGCCGAGAAAGATGTTGTCGCCATCCATGAGCACCTTGATCTTCGGCGCATAAATAACGTCGAAGACATTCGGGCGCTGGAATACTTCCTGCACGTCGTCGAAGCGGGTTACGAGTGCAAAGGCTTTGCCTTTGTACTTGACGAGAAGAATGGGAAAGAGATTGCGCGCGATCCTGAATAGCACGTCCATGTGACGCAGCGTCCAGCCCCCGAGAAGCCCCATCGCGCGATCGGCGAGACTCATCGACGCGGTCTTGTTGGCCATTTGCTGCCCTCTTGGCTCGTATCACGTCGGATCGACGATCCCCATTCCGATCATCCGAAGCGCGGTCATGCTGGGAAGGAAGAAATAATCTCCTCCGCGCACCTCCACGAATTGCGGAATATCGCTGCAAATGAAAGGCGCATCGCCCCCTTGCGGGTCGACTGGGATGAGGAATTTCGCATCGCCGGCGCGATTGCCGACCAGGGGACAGGTGTCGTTCCCCGCATTGGCATCGAGCCCGTAATTCAGCCATTGCTGCTGAACGAATTCGAATTGGCGCGAAAGGTTGGCGCACATCGCCAGGAAAATGATGCCATGCTCGTTCGTGTCGTCTTGCGACGTCGTGCCGTAAGGCACGCCCCGCCTCAGAATACGCCGTCTGTTGTTGAGCGCGGACGAATTCCCCGTGAGCCCGTCGCGCGTATTCGTGCGTCTCGTATGCGAGGTCACCGGGCATTTGAGCCCCTCCGGATCGTCCCCATATCTGAAATCGACATAACGCGTGAGGTTGTCGGGCCCGACGGGCTGCGCATTGAACGCTTTCCACATCTCTATGGTTGGTGCAACTGCGAGCGGCACCCCATCGGACCACCTGCCGGCCATCTTGGCCTTGATGATCTCGCGCGCGTCAGCGACGGGGACGTTCATGAGCTTGGAGTAGGTCTCGGCGGACGCAGCAATGTAGCCATCGAAGCTCGCAACATTCTCATGCAGTTTGCGGTAAACCAGGAAGGTCCCGTTGCGCATGATTTCTGACGGAAATGTGGTATCGGGCGTTTCCTGCGCTTCGTCGGGATGGCCGAGCAGGAACTCGCCCGTTGCGAGGGGGACCCATTGCCCGCTCTGCAGAAGCTTGCCGTTTCCGACCGCCATGACCTGATCGGCGTTCGTGTCGCCGAATTGACCCTCGAAGACCGGATTGCTGATGCCATCGACAAAGCCGAAATGCTCCCGCGGCACGGGCTTATATGTTGCTTCATTCTGCACCAGGATTGCGCAGGCGTCCTGCCAAGGGGTGTCCTTCCCGTGCCCCTGCATGATTGTGATCTTGTGCCTGTCACAGAGCTCGCGAAGATAGTCGGTTTCCACATCCAGTTCAGGCACCGGCTTGCCCGTTGCGGGATCGATCAGAGCATTGAGTCCTACGAGGATGTGCGCGCGATCCTTCCACGCAACGTCCCAGCGCGATTGGTCATTGCATCCAACATCGCCCAGAACTTCAGCGCGCGCCTTCATGCCGTCGATAAACTCAGGAGGCATCCTGGCAAGTGTGCGCGTCGGTAGTTCGAGGACGCGAAACCCCTCCCAGCTGAGCGCCATATTGATCGCAACTTTGGGCTTTTTTGCCAGGATCTTGCCGGCATATGCGTTGCTTGACGACCAGCGCAGCGCTGTCGTCACCTTTGCGCGATATTCCAGAATGAATGTGCGCGCCATCGATGCGTCCGAGATACGCAGAAAAACAAAGCGTGCCGTCGGATATCCGCTGACGAAATCCTGCAGGATATTGCCCTGAATATCGGCCAGATCGAGCTGTGTTGTCACGGTGCGATTCCTTAAAAGCGGATGGTACCGGCGTCCTGGGTCGGACCTGCAAGGTCGTTCACTCGGTGTTTTTCGAGGAATGATCCAAACTCTTTGTAAAGTTCCGAGTTCCCGCGGCCCTGCATCTTGATGGCGAAACGGATGAGCTCCCGTTGCAGGTAGAGCGCTTTGAGAACCGAGCGCAAATCTGAATTGGGTGCCGTCGGAAAGGGCTTTGCGCCGTGCCTCATGACCAGCCAGTAGGCGGCATAGGCCCCGGCGGCGAGGGCAAGAAGGAAGATGGTGATGCTCTGGGGCCACCCTCGAAGAGCGGGGGCGGCGTCGAATGCGCCGTACGCGACTCGGCCGGTGACCGCCGCGACCGCGAGGCCAATCACGGCCAGAACGGATATCGAAAGGGCCTTGAAGGGCGGTGAGCCTGTCCAATAATCGTTGAACGGCATCGTGGTCTCGATCTGGCAGCCGATGATGTAGTCCGCAAATCCATCCGGCGTGGTGGCCTTATCCGCATAGCCAAAACAATGGTCGAAGACCGGTTTGAGTTCAGCGCGCATATTCGCCCACATGTCGCTGAGATATCTTCGCAACTCCACGACCGTTCCCTCGGGAGCGTCGAAATCGATGACGACCATGAGATAGGGACAAGGCAATTGGTCGACCGCTTGGGCAACGGTCCGGTCCGAACGGTCCGTCAGCGCATTGGTGGCCAGGCGGCCGCCAAAAATGACGTTGTCGATCACGGCGAGACGGGCGAAGTGCGTCTTTTTATCTTTCGCGAACGGGCTGATGACAGGTAGGGAAGCTGTGACCGGTGATTGATGCGACGTCGGAAGAATCGCCAGTGCGTCGCGCACCATGTGAACCGGCGAACTCCTCATGCCGGCATCGTCGACGATTTCCTCTGTCTTGATCGGGAGCAGAGCGGTTAGGAAGCAATGTCCACCGTCAAATGTTGGCATTGTCGTGCCCCTTGCGAAATGCGGAAGATCGAAACCTATCGGCGTTATGAAGCGCGGGCTGCCTTCGCCGCCCTGACGATAACAAATGGTTTGCGATTCTCATCGGCCGTGGCGGTGTCATGGCTTGCGACCGGAGCGTAGCCCGGCGAGCCCAGGCAATTCTGAATGTTCGCCAAGCTTTTTCGGTAGAGCGGCGCGAACGTATCCATCGTGTCTGGCCGGGACGCGATCTCTCGATATTTCTCTGCGAGAGTTTTCAGTTCGGCGTAGACTTTTAGGGCCGCCTTGATATCACGCTGAGCCGATCCTGGCGTCGCGTTATAGTAGTAGTTGGTGTGAAACTGGTTGCGCGTAATATAGGTCTTAAAAGACGTGACGGGGATCGACGCCGGATATTTGATGCTCGCATACCAGAACAGGTCGAGTCCGCTCGGAATGCCGTCCGCGAAAGCGTCGATATATTGGTCCCACGTGCCGTTGAAGTTGCTGCAGAACAGCATGTAATCGTGATTGAGAATCGGCTTGCCGTTCTCACCCGCCGGCCATTGATCGCGCTTGATGAGAACCCATCGCGCAAAGTGGATGAGACCTAGACCGAGAAGGCCCGAGAGTACGTGTGGAAACGCCCGCGCCACCATGAAGATGAGCCGTTGCAGCCAAGTGAGCGATGGCGGCATCGGGGTAATGACATTCATTCCATAGGTTTTCCCCGCAACATTCGACACTGGTTTCCTCCCCAATAAACGTCGCCATTCTCGTTTCGCCTTGGGCAGAGAGCATTCTGCGCGCCTGGGGCCTATCGAATGAGGATTGACCCGTTGCCACCACGCAGGTGTCGGAGCCCGACTGATTTCTAATCCTTTTACGAGCCCCCGCATCCCGGATGATTCGCATCACGGACCCGCTATCGGCAATTCCCCTCGAAAGGACAGCGGAAGACAAGCGAATCGTACCTCTACTAACGCCGATTTAGAAGCCATTATTGCGACACCGCTGCCGGGGAAAACCGCATAAGAGCGCCGACCGTGCCCCATCCTTTGGATCGTTGGCTCCGCCGGGGCGGGGGACCGTGTCTGCATATTATTGGGGTGCTCGGGCGAACCTGCCGTCGGCGAAATACAACGCCGCTAACGGGACGGCCCCCGCAGGCTCTTATGCACCGAATTCCTTCGGTCTCTACGACATGTCGGGCTACGAGGGCACCCCGGCCGATGGAAGCGCGTGGACAACGGGGGATTGCGATCTGCACGCGCTTCGAGGAGGGGTGTGGAACAGCGGCCCAAACAATCTGCGTTCGGCCAATCGGGACTGGGATGCTGCCGGTTTCGCGTCAACAGAAATAGCTTCCGCGTCGCGAGAGGACTTCGAGCGCAGAAGGCAACACGTCAATTGGTCGTTTGCGATACGCCGCTCTCGGACACAATATATCTCGTTGGACATACCGCCCTGATTGCAGCGTCTCCTTGTATGGCGGTGGTTGCACCGAGGTCGGAGACCAGCGCTCGGTAACACGGATTATTGGCCAGCAAAAACTTGCCTACCGCCTCGGTGGCTTGAACCTGCTTGTCGGTTAGGGTCCAACTCGTCGGGACATCTTTGGCGTTATCGCGCAACGCGCGATGTTCGGCTGTATCGGCGGGAATTTGGTCAAAATCGATGGTGATCCCGTAAACGGCCAGCCTATGAAATTGCGCCGTCGCAGTCTCGCGTGCCGCGTTGCTCAAGTCTCGCAAGAGGTTCTGCAGGACTTCCTGGGCATTTGCCGTGTTGGCATCGACAGGTACCGAGGTTACCGATCCAATCATGCTGATGAGGCCAGGTGAACGAGCGCTTTTATAAAGCCCGCTTGGCTTGTCCGATCTCGCATTGACAACGATGACAACCAGCTTTTCGACCTTGCCATCATTGATGGCTCTGAGAAGACGCGTGTCGTCATGGGTTCCAATGAGCGCGGAACGTAGTGAATTGATTCCAAGATTGTCTGCCAGACCTCCGTCGAGCAGATGCAGATAATCGATGTTGCGGAACCTATTGGAACCGAACCGCAGGTCGTTCGTGTATCGCGCGTCCCGATATTCCGGGAGATTGTTGAATGGCTGTGATGCTGCCGATACTTCGATAGCGGCCCATTCGGCGGCTCTTCTGTTTCCTGCACAGGCTTCCGAATAGTTGCGCAAGCTTACCGGCGACAACAAAATGGGAAACGCCGCGGAAGAGGCGACGCCAGCCGACAGCGGCATCGAGTCGAAATCGGTGCAAATGTCGTCGAATCGCTGAGGCGTAAATGCAAAGGTTTCCCCGCCGGCCATGTCGGTAGCATTCAGAACAATGATCGGCCGCCCGGGCCGGTTAATCTCGCCAAGTTTCGCACCATGAAATAGCTGGCGATCGAAAAGCTCTTCAAGAGCATCGATGCGAATGTACCGAGTAAACGCCAGTCGATACCAAAATTCGGGATCGACGAGGTTTGATGCAAGGTCCTTCATGTTGTCTCGGGCCAAAAAATTGGTTTGCAGCGATTCAAAGTCCTTCTCTTCGGGTGGATGGCCAAGCAAACCGAGCCAACCCGCCGTCACGCTGCCTCCAGAAACGGAAGACACGAACTTGACGTCCTGAGTGAGAACGTGAGGGCCATCGAGAGCGGTATACTTGGTGGTGCTCATCTCCTCGAGTACGGAGGCCGCCAACACCGCGGCGCGAGTCCCGCCCCCGGAGAACGCCATGAGAATGACAGGGCGATCCGGCGCCGCAGGCATGATGCTGCGCCGTTCGAGATTGTTTTGTCCGCTCATCAGCGCAGTGTTTTCGAGATGTATCGTGCCGCAGGCGGTCAAGGCACATGCGAGGCACAGCGAGATAAGAGCTCGAGTCATGAAGGGGCTCACGCGGTTGGGACCTTGGAAAAGACAATGTGGAGCGGGTGTTCGGTGGTGGTCCCGACGACGTCGCCCAACCAATTCACGGGCAGGTAACCGTCACCCGACAATTTGATAACATAGAAACTTGGCGGGACGATCAGCGTCGTATCCGTTTTTCCCACGGCATCTCCGTTCACCACGACATCGCGAGGATCCGCGGGATCGAATTTCACGAAAATAAATTCCATCTTGAGGGCCCCCAACCATGTCGGCACGCGGTACGATTCAAAACCGCCGTTGATGGGTCTCGCGGCTGAATCGGGATCGATTGTCCCGCAAGCCCGTTCGGCCCACTCTCGGCTTAGCAATCTGGCCGCATCGATAAGTGCCCCCGCGTCCTGATGACATACATCAAGCCCGCCATCTCAGTTCCCCTCGAAAGAACGGCGGAGACATAACAAGGATACTCTTGGCTAGGAAATTTGTGGAGTCGCAACCGCAGACAAAATCGCTTGGAATCACACCAGAGATCAATTGTTCATATTCTACGAAATGACCTGGATCCGCTCAGCAAGCACCGTGGTGCCGACGAGAAACCCGTCGCATTCGACCGTGTGCCCGATATATCGCTCTATTTCCGCATCATCGAATGCAGGGCCTGTCTTGCGGCGCAGGATATATCGTCCGTCGGAAGTGTCGATGAATACGGCTTGGCGCTCGCTCTTGCTGCCTTTGCCATAGTCGCCCTTGGCGACCAGGCCGCGCAGGTGGGCGATAGGAACGGGGCGCACGGGATCCACGTCGGCTCTTGGCTAGTGCTGGTGATAGATGCGGTAATCGATGATGCGTCCGCCGACTTCCTTGGCGACCACGGCGATCCCGCGGCCGTAGGCCTTCCCCTTGGGCGTGCCCACCGCAACGTAATAGCGCGATGGAGCGGTGGCCGCTTTCGCAGGACCGGCCTTGGGCATCTTCGCGCCCTTCACTCCAAACGCCACGAATTTCTGATCTTGCGATAAGCCGCCACGCTTGGCGATGTTTGATAGAGCCGTCTTCGTCGTTGTGGAAATCCTGCCGGTCGAGCGCCGCTTTGATGCCGTGGGCTTTGTCTTCTGTAGGAAATCGCCGTTGAGTTTGAGTTTCTCCCTGCGCTCGCTGCGGAGAAAACGCTCGGCATGGTCTGCGGCCACGCCCTTGGGTAGACCGGGCGATACGGGCTGCGTCACGGGATGCACACTTGGATCGCCATAAAGGCAGAATTGGGCAAGGGTTTTGAGGTCAACCGGGTCCATTTGCGAATTGTGCTCCACGAATTGCTGACGTGCCATCAGTGCCGCGCGCCCGATCGATGCACCATCGAGCACGTTGAGAAGGAAATACTGGCAGATGAGATCGGCGGCGCCATTTTCCTTCGCCGGGCCATAGGCGATCGTCGTGCTTCCGAAGTAGCCATACGTACCCTGTAGCAGGTAGCTCTGGCAGATCGGCATGTCGATTCCCAGCGTATTGGAGTCGTATAATTGGCCGCCGTAACAACACTCGATCGCAGCGACCGTCCCCTCCGAAATTGTACGAGCCGTCGCGGCAGTCGTCAGCGACTTAGGGTACTTGTTGCCCTGCTGACCATAGAACTCCGGCGCAGCAGAACCGCCATGGCAGTTTATGAAGTGCATACGGGCGCGCAGCTGCCCGGACGGATATTTCGGCCCGCTGCGCGGCGCCAGCAGCAAACTGTCGGTATTGCCGAAGATGTTGTTCAGACTGAGCCGCGTCGACCCTTTCCACTCGTCGGTCGAAAGACCGAAATAAGGCGCGTAATCACCCGCCTGCCGGCTGGTCCAATTGGCGGCGGTCTTCAAGAGAGACAAGAGGTATGAAGGCTCTTCGGCGCTCATCAGATCGGGTAAACGTCCAACCACGCGGGTAGGTCCCACAAAATGCGCCGTATCTCGCGAATACGGTGCATCGCATGCGTAGGGTAGATCGCCCCAGGCCGGCTGATCGTCATCGTCGGGTGGGCTATAGGCTGGGTTTTTGAGATCCTGTTGAGGGACAACATCGGGCGCGCCGAGGATGAGAAGATAATCGGGTTTGAGTGCCTTATAGACCTTGTCTATCGCGGCCTTGGCACTGGGGCGGTCTGCTGCGTCCTCTAACGCCTTCGCCCCCAGTCTCTTCATTGTCCTAGCGTCGTCGAGATAGACGATTGCCGTCTTGAACCCCCGCTTCTTGTCTGCTGCCACCAAGTCGGCAAGGCCCGCGCGAATCTTGGCAAGACCTTTCGCCTGATATTTTCCAGTCAGTGCACCGCGGTGGGTGACGATGATCTTGTCTTCCATGTGCGAGGCCCTCCTCAAAACTCCCGTGGTAAATCTAGCTTTGACGTGGCGTGGCAGCGAGCCGTGGCAGGGCATGATTGCGATAGGCTGCATGCCGACACCATCAAAGGATTGCCGCAAACTTTGCGGTCACCGCCTCAAAGCCCTTGGCAGTGGGATGCAACTCATTGGCCCACCAATCCTTGTAATTTGGACCGCCCGATAACGTCTTGCGCAGATCGAGGTAACGGACATGCGAGAACGGAGCGTGGCCTGCCACCCGCTGGAGCATCGCGTTGAACCGATCGATAAGCGTAACGACAAGCGATCTTCGGCTGGCCATCGCCCCGTAACCTTTGCGGCGAAAACCGGGTTCAAGCCAAGGACCTGGCAACGGCCCCCAGCCGCCGAGGAAGCCGCGACCGTCAGGTACCGGATAATCGTAGCCGTGAATGATGATGGGCACCGTTTCGCCAATCTGTCTTTCGCAAAGTGCGGTGATGGCACTCAAGATGGTGGCGTAAGCGTCGTGCAAGCGCTCATCGATCACGCCTGTGACGATCGATTCATTAAGCCCCGCAATGCCGGAGGTGGCGTGATTCAGCAAAATTGCGAACTCTTCGCCCGCGACGTCGTTGCCGCCGCCGGAAAGCAAAATCGCTCTTGGCTTCACTCCGGTTCGCAGCACCTTTTCCACACGACGCGCAAACTCGTCCAACTGGCCGCCGGCATAGGCCATGTCCTCCACCGTGTCGCCCTTGTGAGCCACCGATTCCACGTCGAAGCCGTAGCTGTCTTCAAGATCGTTGAGCACATCGTGAAACGGATAGTCGAACCATGAGTCGCCTTCCGCAATCAGTACGCCGACACTTGCGGGCACAGGCGCTTTCGCAATCAAGCCCTTCGGACCAGGTGTAACGCTGAGGGTTTCGAGTGTAGCGCTTGATGCGATCGCACGTTTGCGGGTCGCTGCTGCTTTGCGGCGACGTCTCAGCGTCTCCTCAGCCATCGATCGGCCAATTTTGACCGCCTTCGTTACCGTTCTCTTCTTAGCCATGATGTGACCTCCCCTCGCATGTCTCGTACCGAACGAGCCGCGCTCGACGAATTGATTAGCCTTTCACGACGCGTTTCCGGTTCCTTAGCGAAGATTGATGGTTCCGGCCTGACTATGAAACGGACCGATCAGTTCGCCCGTAGAATCACCGCGCGCTCGTTCATCGTGCGATCAACGTCACAGCTCAGCGAACCGGGAACGCCTTTGCTTCCTGCCATGCAGGGGCGGCTTCGCGCGACTTGAGATAGTCCAGAAGCGCCTTGGCGGCTTTGGGGTCCTTTGCGGTGGTGGAGACGAAACCGGTGATATCGACCGGCGTCGAGGCTGTCGGGGGGAGGGCACCTACGACATCGAGCCCGGGATTGCGCATATCGCTGAGATAGGGACCGAAGGCGATCTCGGTCTCGCCCTTAGCGACCGAGGTCTGAACCTCGCCGCCGCCGGGGACCCATTTGATCTTCGGCCTAACCTGGTCGGCGATCTGCATCTTGTCGAGCGCCAAAAGGACGACGCCGCCGACGCTTCCCTGATCCGGGTCCACCGAGATGATGGATTTCGCATTCAGCAGCGTCTTCTTGACCGCAGCGACCGTCGAGATGTCGGGCTTGGGCGCACCCTTTTTGACGGCGATCGCCAGGCGCAGCGTCGCGACGACTGTCGCGCTGCTGCGCACCACATTGCCGGTTTTTAGCGCGTCGTCGAAGGGTGCAAACAGGAGCGTCACGTCCAAAGCTCCGCCGCTCGCAACCGTCTTCCTCGTGCTCACACCCGTGCCATAGGTGATCTTGACCGTGGTACCGGTTTTGGCTTGGAAGTCCCCAACGAGTTTATCAATCGTTTCTTTGATAGGATTCGGTGACAGCAGAGTGATTTCGCTCTGGGCACGTGCGCCGGCAGAAACGCCGAGCGCAAGGGTCACCAGGGCAACCAACGAAAGTATGGATTTCACCGTTCCCTCCTCTTATTGGCCCCAATGGGCAGGCCATTCAAAATACAATCTTTTCGTCAGCGGTCTCAAGCATGACCGTGAGTCAACTGGAATCTAAAACGTGCGAATTATCGCTGCTGGGACCTTCGGCTTAGCGCCGGACAGTCGACGATTTTCTCTCGCGCGACTTGGCGTGACGCTAGGTTTATTCGCGGCGCGAAACGAAACCGGCTCTTACTCCGCTGCCTGCGTCGCGCCGGTGCCCAGCGAACGCCAATCGGTGGTCTTCGGAACAATACCTTCGAATGAGCTCAATTTCGCATGGGGGGTGCGCGATGTTCCTGTAGCGATGGCCGCTCCGCCGGCTTCCATGGCCTTGGCGGCCTCCAGCATTTGTCGCCGGAACGCGATGATTGCGACGTCGCTCGCGCCGAGGCGATCTCTGCTGCGGTCCGCCAGGGCGCCCATGGTCTCCCACATGACAATGTCCTGGTTGGGTATGCCGGGGACGCCCGTCCAGCTTCCGGATTTCATCGCTTTGCGATCCTGGCGATAATTGTTCGCACGCGAACGGGTGTTGCGATAGGTCTGGTCCACGTCGATTCCGACCTGAAGCGCGTTGAATTCCCGCCATGTCTCCTGATCGGGCGTTGTGTCGCCGCCGAAAGCGATGAAGTGAAACGCCGTATGGGTGTCGTCCATCGGAACATGAAGCAGGGCAATGCGATAGATGTTGTTCGGCGGGATCAGAACCGTGTAAGGCGCGATGAATAAAGTCATGCGTATATATTCATGCGTATCCGCGTTCATGATGGGACGGCGGATGGCAACGTAGCGAAAACCGAAATCGGCCTGCTGCACCTGGAGTCGCGGCGCCTTGTCGGTCGAGGGCCGAAGCCAGTTCTGATCGGTCGCTTTTGCGCTATCGACGCGGGCCGGCACCATATCGGATGCGTGCAAGGTGGAACTGTGTGCGGAATCGATCGCGCCTTCGAGAATTTGCGCCCAATTGCAGTTCACCACCACCTTGCAGATGCTGATTTTCGTATCCGGCGTCGGCGCAAAGACCGGCGCCTCGAAAGGCGGCATCTCTTCCGCCGGCCCCATATATGTCCAGATGAATCCTGCAGCTTCGTGCGTGGGATAGGATTTGTGCTTCACTTTGGCGGCAAAGCCGCTTCCCGGCGGCTCGGAAGACATTTCCAGAACATTGCCATGCACGTCTACCTTCCAACCATGGTACAGGCAGCGCAGCCCACATTCTTCGTTTCGGCCGTAAAAGAGCGAGGCGTTCCGGTGGGGACAGAATTCTCCGATCAATCCCACTTTGCCGTCCGAATCGCGAAAGGCAACAAGGCTTTCGCCTAACAGCCGAACGCGAACGGGATCGCCATCCGGCTCCGGAAGCTCCTCGCTTAAGAGGGCCGGCAACCAATGCCGCCGCATGATCTGGCCCATAGGCGCGCCGCCTTCGACACGACACATCAGCTCGTTTTCTTGTGGGGTCATCATGGCAATGGTCCATGTCTTGACAGGTTTTGGGGCCGGTAAATCCCGCAATAATCCTAAAAACTTAGGTCTCTAAGAATAATGCCGCCATGGAGGGCTTGTCTAGCGTCAGACGGACGGCCTTTTGGCTATATCCGATTGGGCTTATCAAACATTCCTTAGCTATCTAAGGAATTGTCCTTGTGAATCATACCGATGCAGCGCAGGAAGCCAGCGGACACTGGATCCGTAGACGTGCCGATGGAGGGTGAACGGTGAGCGAACTTGACCCATAGGTCAGATCAGGGAGAAAACACTGATACAAAGCAAACGGGGTGGAACGATCGTGCCTAAGAGGGGCGGCGTGAGCAGTTTCAGGAAATTAGAGGCCCGGGATGCGCGTCAGGCCATTTTGCATCATTGGCGGGAAGCCGTTCCAAACGATCGCCTTGCGCATTTGGTCCGGGACGCGGGACGCTCATGTGTTCGCGCCTTGCAGATACGGCTCGCGGAGCACGCGGTGTCATTCGGCCATTGGACGTTCCTACGTGTCCTCTGGCAGTCCGACGGCCTCACGCAGCGTGATCTGAGCATCCGGGCCGGCGTCATGGAGCCAACGACGTTCACCGCCCTCAAAGCCATGGAAAAACTTGGCTTCATCATCAGGAAGCGGAGTCCGGACAACAAGAAGAACGTCTACATTTGCCTGACGGCGAAAGGCCGGGCTCTCAAGAAGAAACTCCAACCGCTAGCGGAAGACATCAACAGAATCGCGGTCGCCGGCGTCAAGGCAGCGGAAGTCGCCACGACCCGGAAAACCTTGCTCGCCATCATTGAAAACCTGGCGCATGAGGAGATCACATCGACCAACCAAAACCAACGGATGCGCTCGACCCGGGAATTGTCGCGCCTGATCACGAACGCATGAGAGCTTCCTCTCTGGAAGTCCGACGGCGATCTCCGTCGTTATGGCGCAAGCACGTTCGCAATCAGCTTCGAGGGGCGCGCCTTGGGTTGCAGTTGATCGAAGGAGCATTGCCTGGGCGCCTTGTCCGGCCGCCAGCGCAAGAACTTGGTTCCATGACGGAAGCGGTCCCCGCTGACGTGATCGTAGCGCACTTCCGCGACCAGCTTGGGCGCCAGCGGCTCCCACTCGCCCGAGCGTTCCGTGCTCCATCGCGAAGGGCCTCCCGGTGCTTTGCCGCTGAAGCCCGGCGGCTTGCGCAATCTCTCTAAACGCTTCGTCAATTTCTGCCGGTCGACATCGGCGAAGCCGGAGGTGAAGCCGACATGATCGAGCTTGCCCTCCTCATTGTAGAGGCCGAGCAGAAGCGATCCCACCTGGTTGTCCTTCTCCGCATAACGGAACCCGCCCACGACGCAATCCGCGGTGCGAAGGCATTTGACCTTGAGCATGGCGCGCAACCCCGGTTGATAGGGCTCATCGATGCGCTTGGCGATCACGCCGTCCAGGGAACCGCCGGCGCGTTTGAGCCATTTGCGCGCCTCGGTTGCGTCCCTGGTGTAAGGCGATAGCCGCAGCATTTTTTGCCTGGCGAACTGCGGAAAGAGCGCTTCGAGCGCCGCGCGTCTTTCGCGCAAGGAAGCGGGAATCAGACTCTTGTTGTCGGGCGTCAGGAGGATGTCGAAGAGAATGAAGATCGCAGGCGTTTCGGCCGCGAGCTTGCGCACGCGGCTTTCGGCTGGATGCAGACGCAATTGCAGCGCATCGAAGGACAAGGCGTCGCCGATTGGAATGGCGAGTTCGCCGTCCAGCACAAAACGCTCGACCGGGGTTTCACAAAGCGCTGCGGCCATATCGGGAAAGTATCGCGTCAGCGTTTTTCCCGATTTCGCTCTTAGTTCAACGGCTTCTCCGTCCCGAAACGCAAGGCAGCGGAACCCGTCCCATTTGGGTTCGAATTGCCAGCCATCGCCGTCAGGCAATTCGTCGACCAGCCGCGCTTCCATCGGCGGGGTGTCGAGCGGAACGGCGAGGCGTGTGAAGGGAATCGGCATACGAAGCGGAAACGCTGCGGTTCGCATGCCTGTTCCAGGCGCCTACACAAATTCTGTTCAGCCCAGGCGCCGGCTGACAAATCGCGAACCCGCCATGCCAAACCGCCATGGCACCTCGACCGCCCGCGTGATGCCGACCCGCGGCCCGAAGATGATTTCAGGGGTCCCTGTTCTTGGCTTCAAGAGGAATGGCGGTTCGTCCAGCGGCTTACCGTCCAACGCGCCCGTGATGCCCAGAGCCTGCGTAAGCCGGCCGGGCCCCGCGCATAATTGCGTGGGTTTGACGGGCCCGCGGCGCCTCTGCATGGCCTTCAAACCCGCAACGGGTTCGAGAGCACGGATCAATGCCGCGCCTCCGTCTCCGCAAACGAAATTCAAGCACCAGTGCACCCCATAGGAGCGATAGACGTAAGATTGGCCCGCGGGTCCGAACATGGATTCGTTGCGGGGAGTTCGCCGTCCCTCATAGCTGTGGGACGCAGGATCGGCGGCATCATAGGCTTCCGCCTCTACGATGACGCCGCCCACACCGTCGACCAGCAGCACGACACCGATAAGGTCGCGGGCGACCGACACGGCATCGCGCGCAAAAAAGGCACGGGTCAATGGCCTTTCGGTTTTGCGAATGAGAGATGCCATGCGCGTCAGAGCAACCGGATCGCATAACTACGAATGACGATGGATTCCTGACGCAAGCGCTTCTCGAGAATCTTGCGGTATTCGGACCACCATTTTTCGTCGATTTCCGAGGCCATGACTTCGAACGTCACGATGTCGTCGCGCTTTGTTTCGTTCTCTTGCGGCACCCAGAGGCCTTCTGCCGGTGCCCGCATGAAGGCGGTCAATCCGCTGAAACGCGCGACCAGCTCATCTCCGATCTCGCGGTAGATATCGTGAGAAAATTCATGGCCCTCATTGTCGTAAAGCGGGAGCAAGATTTGTATGAGGTGCATTGGCCTTGTCGCGCAATTATTTCATGAATCTTGCGAAGCGGAACGCGCTCAAGTCGAAGCGGCTTCTGCCGTCAGCCGCAAGCTCGGCAAGTGCTTCGCCAATGGCTGCGGAATGCTTGAAACCGTGGCCGGAGCAGGGCGATGCGATGATGATCCGCTCCGATTGGGGATGAAAGTCGATGACGAATTCCGCGTCGGGCGTTGCCGTGTAGAGGCACGATACGGCCTTGATGCAGCGGGAGCTCAGAGCCGGCATATAAGGCGCCACATATTTCGCGTGCATCGTGGCAGCTTCCTCCTCCAATACGTCTCGATTGACGATGTCCGGCGTCGTGGTATTTTCATATTGCTGGGTCGCGACTTTAACACCGCCCTCTGCCCCGTCGATCGCGGGAAATCCATAAATCGCTTGCTGGGGGCCCTGGAGCTCCCAAATGAAAATGGGACAATTCGCCGGAAGAAAAGGCGTGATCGGTCCCTTCACGTCGAACCAGAACAGCAACTGCCGCAGGACCTTGAACGGCGTCGCATATGTCTCTCCGATCAGCTCCGGCAGCCAGGCTCCAGCGCTGATGATCAGCTTCTCGGCCCTGTAGGTGCGTCGGTCCGTGGTGACCGTGACCTCGTCAGCCGATGCTTGAAACGCCACAACTCTTTCATTCGTGTGGATCGCCGCGCCATATTTCTTGGCGAGCCGCAACTGTGCGTCGATGCAAGCTTCCGGCCGCAAGAACCCGGCGCTCGGCTCGTAATAGCCGATCTCATCGTCATGGACACGGAATTGTGGGAATCGTGTTCTGATTTCCTGCGCGCTCAGGATCTGATGCGCGATGCGATATTTCTCGGCTGCCGCTACCGTGTTGGAAAAGAATTGATCGACATGCAGCATCGCGGTTCGTGCGATGCTGGAGATGATAAGGCCGCCGGTGATCGTCAACAGATCGGCGTCGGTTTCCTTCTCGATTTCGCGCCAAAGTTCATGCGACCGCATAACCAAGGGCGTGTAATGCTCGCCTTCTCCGATGGCGAGACGCGTGATGCGGGTCTCGCCATGGGACGAGCCCAAGCGATGCGGCGGCGTGAACTGGTCGATGCCCAGGACCTTTCGCCCACGTTTCGCCAGTTGAAATGCGGCCGCGCTTCCCATTGCGCCCAGCCCGAGCACCAGAACTTCGTATTTGTCCATCGGCCGATTGTAACCTGTTTCTTCCCAAGGCAATCTCCCCCGCGACGAGCCTGAAGGGGTTCGAAGCGGCTAGGAATATATGGCGCAATGAATAAGCGTGAACGATTGCGGATTGAGGTCCGGCCCACAGGGGCGGCGTTAGGTGCCGAGATTCGCGGCGTCGACCTGGCGAGGATCGGCGAGCAGGATTTCACCGACATTCACCGTGCCTGGCTGGACCATCAGGTGCTGCTTTTCCGCGGTCAGAGCCTCGATGACGAGCAATTGATCGCGTTCAGCCGGCGATTCGGCGAGCTCGATTGGGCTCCCGTACAGGAGACCGGGCGACGCTTTGTCGAAGGCCATCCCGAAATCTACGTCGTCTCCAACGTGATCGAAAACGGAGAGCCGATCGGAAGCCTCGGCGCGGGCGAAGCGGTTTGGCACACGGATATGTCCTATATGCCCGATCCGCCCAAGGCGAGCATGCTGTATGCCCTGGAAGTGCCGCCTCAGGGCGGTAACACCGGCTTCGTCAGCATGTATGCGGCCTATGAGGCGTTACCCGTTGTTTTGCAGCAGCGCATTCAAAGCCTAAGCCTCAAACATGACGGCACCTACAATAGCGGCGGCTATGTCCGACAAGGTGTGGACGCGGTAGACGATCCGCTCACCTCGCCGGGCGCCATCCACCCGATTGCCTGCCGTCATCCCGAAACCGGCCGCACCGCACTCTACCTCGGCCGCCGCCGCAACGCCTACGTCACCGGTCTGCCCATCGCGGAATCCGAAGCCCTGCTCGACAAGCTGTGGAGTTACGCCGAACGCGTCGAGTTCACCTGGTACAACCAATGGCGCGTCGGCGACCTCGTGCTGTGGGACAATCGCTGCACCATGCACCGACGCGATCCGTTCGATCCTAACGCGCGGCGCATCATGCATCGCACGCAGGTGAAGGGCGAGACGCGGCCAACGACATGAGCGCAGGACTTCGTTTTATGTTCGGGAAGGGTGCCGCATGGCGGCCGTGAGGCTTCGTCCCCCGACGATCGTGCTCTCGCTTCTGTGCGCGATGTATTTCCTGCTCTTTATCAATCGCACCAATATTGCGATTGCAGGGCCATTGATGCAGGCCGACCTCAACCTCAACAACACCCAGCTGGGGCTGGCCTTTTCGGCCTTCGCTTATCCTTATGCCGCGTTCCAGCTTTTCGGGGGTGTGCTCGGCGACAAATTCGGCCCCCGCCTGACGCTCACCATTTCCGCCTTTATCGTATTTCTTGCCACCGCTTGGACGGGTGCCGTTGGGGGATTGGCATCGCTGTTTATGGCTCGGATTCTGCTGGGCATCGGCGAGGGCGCCGCCTTTCCCACGGCGACACGAGCGATGTCGGTCTGGACGCCGATGGGCCAATGGGGCTTCGCGCAGGGGATCACACATACATTTTCACGAGTGGGTAACTGGGCGACGGCGCTGATCGTGGCCGGGCTCATCGCGTTTCTATCCTGGCGCGCATCGTTCTATTTGCTTGCGCCGGTGAATCTCATATGGATGGGCGTGTGGTGGTGGTATTTCCGCGACCGGCCGAGCGATCATCCTTCGGTCACGCCGGACGATCTTGCCAGATTGCCGGTGCGCGCCCGCGGCGACCACAAGCGCAAGATCCCGTGGATTCGCCTGGCGCTCTTCATCCTGCCCGTGACCTGTGTCGATTTCTGCTATGGCTGGACGCTGTGGCTCTTCCAGAACTGGATACCGTCGTTCTTTGTGCAGAATTACGGGCTGAACCTGAACAGAACCGCCATCTTCACAGCGGGTGTGCTGTTCGCGGGGATCGTTGGCGATACGCTCGGCGGTGTGGTCAGCGACGCGATTCTGAAACGCACGAAAAACCTCGTGACCGCCCGGCGCAGCGTCATCATGGCGGGCTTCATCGGCAGCTTCATCTTCATGATTCCCGTGGTGTTGATCCATGATCTGACGACAGCAGCCGTCTGTCTTTCGCTGGTATTCTTTTTCTCAGAGCTGATCGTGGCGCCCATCTGGGCCGTGCCGATGGATATCGCGCCACGTTACGCGGGCACCGCCAGCGGCATGATGAATTTTGGCTTCGGCCTCGCCGGTATCGTCTCGCCGCTCTTCTTCGGCTACATGATCGATCTCACCGGCACCTGGACCGTTCCGTTTCTCGTCTCCATCGGACTGCTGCTCTTGGGCGCAGTGCTGGCGTTTTATTTGCGTCCCGACAAACCGTTCATCGATGAGGAAGAGGACACACCGAAACCGGTGGTTACGGCAGGGCAGGCGAGCGCAGTCTAGCGCGCGCGCATCGCTTGGCTATGACCAATTTCCAGCTTCGATCGTCTCAGAGCCATGCCGTCATCGCTGGCTGCCGTCGGGACCGAACAGCCGGCCCCCCAAATTTGGCAGAAATCCTTCCGCTGGCGGCGGAACGAAGCGACGGCTCCGCAAGGTCCCGATAAATCGCAGCGATTGCTGAAACCGCACCAGGTCCGACGATACCGCCTCGAAATCGGAAGCGGGCGCGCTCGCTTCGATTTCGTACAGCCGCTCATTGCGAAAGAACACCCCAGCAATGATGTGCCTGCCGTCCTGAGTTTCGAGGCTGAGAAAGTGTCCCCAATGCCCCTGAACCTCGGCCACGATATCGACTTTGACCTCGCCCTTTTCGCGCATGCTCGCGACTGCGCTGGCGATGGCGGTCGGCTCGTTGATGCCTGCGCTCAGCAAATCAAACACCGCCACCTGAAACCGCTCGGAGTCCTGCTGAAGGTAATAGACCACCTCCCTCACTCTGCGACCGCTGGCACTCTCAAAGGGAATCCTCATGACTTCCGGTGGCGCAGGAAACGCCGCGGCAAATTGCTGGTCCTGAAAAGCGTATTCCCGCCACTGCGATTCCGCTTCCGCGCGGCTCGCGATGACGGCAACGAGGGCCGCGATCAGAAACGCGATTCTACGCATTGCGTCACTCCAACACGCGCAATTGCTAACGCGGGAAGGGGAATTTGGCGAGCGCGAAGGGCCGGATGTCGGGCGGATAGGGCGAAGACGGGTCCGCGTCACCGGCCAGGATGACTTTGGTCTCGCCATTCACCACCGGATTTCTCTGATTTTCCAAGCTGGAGACGTTCTCCATGCGCGGATATTGCTCGCGTCGCTTGGTGTAACGCCGCGTCACCTTCCATGGGCCGGTGAAGGCGACGGGATCCTCGATCGTGATATCGGACTGGAGCGTGTTGTTGTCGGTCTTCCGGATGCGCTCCACCACATGCGCCTCATCGCTCAACGCCGCGCCCGTGCGATCGATCGGAACGCCGCCCCTGAGGCTGACGGTTTGCACCACCAGCGTGTCGCCTTCCCAATGGCCGATGGAGTAGCCCTCGAACGTTGGCCAGAGCTCGTCCTTGGGCGGGAAGGGGCGTCCATCCGTATAGATGTAGCGCACGTCGGGTCGCTCATAGATGATCCACACCTGTTCCGGGCGGAGGACGAATTGCAATCCGCGCGCGGGCGACATCATGCGGATCATACCGCCGGGATATCCAAGCGACAGCGGGTCCGAGAACTTTTCCTGCTTCACCACATCATTGAGGAAGGTGGTATAGGCGGCCTCCCATTCGGGCTTATAGGGCGGGAAATCCCGTGCATTGGGATTGTTGGCATTAAGAGACGCGGCTCCGGCCTTCTGTTCGAAGAGGGTTGTGCCTACGCCCATCCAGATTCCTGTCCAATCGGGAAGGGTAGCGAAGGCTTTCGCTTTGTCGGCTGACGACGGATCGGCGGCTTGCGCGCTCCGGGAAACCGCCAAAGCTCCGGCGGCGATGAGCCCTGTGCCGATCACCCGGCGGTTGGGAAGTTCATCCTTGGTCATGAAAGCTCTCCATCGGACTAGCGAACTCAGTAAGCACGCGGCCCTTTGAGGCTCAGGGTGGAACCGTCTTCCTTTGTCACCTCGATCAATGAGCCGCCTGCGCCGCCGTCTTTCAGCGGATGCACCCGCAACGAGACCTTGTCGCCGGGCTGCAGCGCGGTCGGCTTGATTCCCGCGCGCAGGAGGACGATCGGCGCGCCGGTCTCGATGCTCCATTCTACGGGAGCCCCAGCCGCAGCGGGAACCACCAGCTGAATCCAGGAATGCGGGTTCGTATACTGGAATTGTTTGACGGTCCCGTTCAGCACCAATTCTTTGTCGGAGGCGAACATGGCGTCGGAGTGATGCGCCATCGCCGGGTAGGCTGCCAATGCGGCGAATATGGTGATAACCGAGATGACGGGTTTCAGCACGGCGTCCTCCACGAAAGGGCGATTTGGATTCCCGATCAATAGCGCAAATCTTGCGCGCCGTCTTCGCCAGAGTCTCAGGCCGGTCTCAGGCCGGGGTACCCAGGCGCTTGTAGCGGGCTATGATCGCGGGGCTGGCCGTCGCTACCAGGTCGTTCATCATGCCCGCAAGCTGGGCGCCGCCCAGGGGAGCTCCGACAGGCAGGTCCGCTTTGACCGCGTCGACGCGGTAGTCCTTATCGTTGCACATGGCCAAAAAGGCCTGGCGCAGGATGTCCACGCGCTCGGCGGGTATGCCCGGTGGACCGATGACCGGCAGGCCGAAGGTTTCGAGCGCCATCACGACGGTGAGTAAAGGCCCATCGCTTTTGGGGAGCACGTCGCGGATCAGAGGAATACCTGGATGGATCGGCTTGTTCTGCAGGATCGGGATGATGACCTTCTTTTCAACCAGGTCCTGGCGCAGACCAAACGTCGCCTCGACGGTGAAGAACCCGTCTACCTCGCCCTGCTCCAGCGCCACCATGATGCGTGCACTGGAGACATAGCCCACGACTACTCGGATCGGCATCCCTTGCGCTGCCAGCATATAGGGCACCATGGCCGTCGGTGTCAGGCTGCCCAGTGCCCCGAAGCTGAGAGTCCGGCGCAAGGCTTTGAGGTCCGCCAAATTCTTCACCCCGGTGCTTGAGCGGACATAGACAACCGAATTCACCGCGCCGGGACTGCCGATATAAGAGAACTTCGTCGGGTCGAACCGAACACCGGTAACCTGTATGGCGCCTTCGACGAACCAAGACCGGCCCGGAATAGCCAATGTCAGGGCGTCAGCCGGTGCGCGTTGATAAAGGTAATTGGCGCAAACAATGCCCGCTGCGCCCTCCATGTTCTGAACGATCACGCGCGGCTGCCCGGGAATGAAACGCGCTAGGTGCCTGGCGACGACGCGCGACGTCGTATCGACGCCGCCCCCTGGCGCAAAACCGACGATCACATTGAGCGTCTTGCCGCGATAAAAGGGATCGGCAGGTGCCCCCTGCGCCACGCCGGGAGCAAATCCCAACGAAAGCGCGCCACCTGCGATTCCGGTGAGGAGGCTTCTGCGGGACGGTTGCACAATCATCGCTACAGCCGCGCCTTACTCGGCCGCCTGCATTTCGTTCGCAGTTGTGGAAAGAATGCTTACGTCCGAAAAATCTGGCAGCCCGTAATGCAAAATCTCGCTCTCTTCGCTCGCGCGTAACATCGCGTGTTCGCAATAGTCCAGAAACAGCGTGCTGTGCTGCTTGAGCATTTTGTTTTCGCATTCGCCGGCGCCCGATAGCAGAAGATAGAGCCCGCGCCCGCGCAACTGATGGCTTGCGCCCGTGTCGAGCTTGATCAGTGCCGCTTCCGTGCGGCGCTCGGTCCAGATGCCGAAAAGCTTTTCGCGAACGCCACTTTCGCCTTTCACCGGCACCCATTGATAATTCGCCGCATCCATGAAGACCGGCGCATCGTAGCGAGCCTTGGGATAAACCATCGTCCGGCGGTGAACATGTTCCCAGATCGCCTGATAGGCATCCATGTTGCGTTTTCCCGGGGCGCCGTCGTGGCGACGGAAAACGCCGTCCCTGAACTCGCCATAGGACTTCAATTCCTCCATTCCCGCTTTGACTTCGCGCGGGAGGAGGTAGCCGCTACCGCTCGCGCCGCCGAACTGGAGCACAGCGCCATAGATTTCGGTCCTATTGATCTGCGGACCGTAAGGCACGCCTTCGGGATAGTAGCCGAGCATGCCGGGCCTCAACGAGCCATCGCCATAATCGGACTCGCCTTCGATCATGTAGCGAAACTGGTCGAAATTGTGCCGGTGCCGCGGCCCGGAATAATCGGTGCCGAGCCGGCTTAAAGAGAATTTGAAATTGTCCGGCGTTCGCGGCCGTCCCTCGACCAAGGTACGGGAGTGAAACGTGCCGCCGCGATGTTCAAGTCCGCGCAGCAGGGGAACGTCTTCGATGTGCACGATTTTCATGGTTGCACCCGTTGGCTCGCCAGGATGGGTTTCGCAATCATAGCAGAGTGTTGCGCTCGTGTGACATCGGCATAAACTGTGGCTTGAAACCAAAAGATGGGCGGGTTCGGCGATGCCTTCCAAGATGATGAAAAGCCTGCGCATGGGCGTGGCCGCTACGGCATGCATTGTTGTAACCGCTACGCTCGCCTCGTCAGGGGCAAGAGCCCAGCCCAACAATGCCGCCGCTGTGACCGTCGGCGCGACCGATCTTGGCGGTGTCGTAACCGGCACCACGGGTCCCGAAGCAGGGGTCTGGGTGATCGCCGAAACGACCGATCTTCCGACCAAGTTCGCCAAGATTGTCGTCACGGATGATCGCGGCCGCTATGTCATTCCAGACCTTCCGAAAGCCAATTACACCGTTTGGGTGCGCGGCTACGGGCTGGTGGACTCGCCCAAGGTTCAGGCAGCGCCGGGAAAGCTTCTCAACCTCACCGCCGTGCCGGCGCCCAGTGCCGCCGCCGCCGCGGAATATTATCCGCCGATCTACTGGTTCTCGATGTTGCACGTTCCGGCCAAGACCGAATTTCCCCTCGGTCGCGTGGAAACGCAGGGCGCTTGGCTGAACACCCTGAAGACGGGCGGCTGCGTGGGATGTCACTCGCTCGGCAGTCCCGGAACGCGGCGCGTGCCGAAAATGTTCAGCGACGAGTTCCACGATACGGCGGACGCATGGACGCGGCGCATTCAGTCGGGCGGCGCCCAGGCGCAGATGGCCCGCGATATCGGCAACCTCGAGCCGGCCCGCGCCCTCACTCTGTTCGCCAACTGGACGACTGGCATTGCCAAAGGCGAACTCCCCTTTGCCAAGCCGGACCGGCCGTCCGGCATTGCACGCAATGTCGTCGTCAGCGAATGGGAATGGGGCCACACCACCGCCTATCTGCATGACGCGGTCTCCACCGATCCGCGCAATCCGCGCATCAATGCGAACGGCAAGATCTTCGGCTCGCCCGAGAACAGCACCGATTTCGTCCCGATCCTGGATCCGAAAACCGCGACCGCGAGCGAAGTGAAGCATCCGGTGCGCGATCCCAAGACGCCGAACACCAAGAACGACCTCTTCGCGCCTTCTGCCGTCTGGGGCGACAAGCCGATCTGGGACAGCCAGACCATCATGCACAATCCGATGATGGACGAGAAAGGACACATCTGGTTCACGGCGCGCATCCGCCCGCAGCGCAATCCCGATTTCTGCAAGGCCGGATCGAGCCAGCCCTCGGCGAAAGCGTTCCCGCTGGAAAATTCCGGCCGGCAGGTTTCCATGTACGATCCGGCCAGTGGCAAATTCAGCCTGATCAACACCTGCTTCACGACGCATCATCTGAACTTTGCGCACGACGCCAACAACACGCTGTGGCTTTCGGGCGGCATCGGCGGACCGGGCGTCATCGGTTGGGTGAACCGCAAAATGTATGAGGAGACCGGCGACGAGGTGAAGTCGCAGGGCTGGACGGCGTTCATCGTCGACACCAACGCCAATGGCAAGCGAGACGCCTATGTCGAGCCGAACCAACCGACCGATCCGGCCAAGGACAAACGCGTGCTGGTGACGACCTATGCGGTTGCGGTGAGCCCGTCGGACGGCGCGGTCTGGGGCACGGAAGTGGCCTATCCCGGCCGTATCATCCGCCTTGCGCCGGGCGCCAATCCGCCTGAGACCGCGCTTGCGGAGGTGTATCAGGTGCCGTTGCCGGGCTTCAGTCCGCGCGGCGGCGACGTCGACAGCAATGGCGTGTACTGGGCGGCGCTCGCGAGTGGGCATCTGGGCAGCTTCGACCGCCGCAAATGCAAGGTCCTGAACGGACCCGCGGCAGCCACAGGGACGCATTGCCCCGAAGGCTGGACGTTCTATCCGCTTCCCGGGCCGCAAATGCGCGACGTCAAGGATCCCGGCAGCGCGGAGGCGAGCTATTACGCCTGGGTCGACAAGTTCAACACATTCGGCCTCGGCAAGGACGTGCCCATCGCGATGGGGAATCTCAACAGCGGAATTCTCGCGCTGGTCGACGGCAAATTCGTGAGCATCACGGTGCCCTATCCGATGGGCTTCTTCCCGAAGAACGTCGATGGCCGCATCGATGATCCCAATGGCGGCTGGAAAGGCAAGAGCCTGTGGTCCACCTATGGCCAGCGGACCATGTTCCATCTCGAAGGCGGCAAGGAGAATCGCCCGCGCGCCGTCCGCTTCCAGCTTCGCCCCGATCCGCTCGCTCACTGAGAATCCCCTCCCATCGGGGGGAGCGGATATAGCTAACAACTGAGCCGGTGCGTTAGCAGCGCTCGCCGGGGATCATCCTGCGCGGGGGGCGAGGAGCAATCCTCGTCCCTACCGCGGGCGCGGTGGGCGATCTCGGCTGGAAGTATGCGTTGCAGCCGATGTAGCTTGTCGCGAAGGAGTGGGCTGGTTCTTTCCGGGTCCCCTGGCAGTCGGTCTGACGGGGCCGAAAGCCCGTCAATGCGACTTGCCCCGAAA
>DATHDZ010000315.1:0-20793 GCA_035318785.1 Micropepsaceae bacterium | reverse complement strand
AAACGACGTCAACGCCGGCGCGTTATTTTCGCGCCTGGCCGTTCGCCACTAGGGGAATTTCGGAAGACGATGCGTTAGGCCGGGCGTCCCGCGTGCTTGCGCAAATGGCGCGTCATGGCCATTTCGTCGAGTCTGGATTGTGCGGCCTTGCCTTCGGCTTCCGACGCGCGCCTGAGGCGTTCCTCCTCGGCCAGTTCGAAGGTCTTCAGATCCTGGAACGCCGCTGCCAAATCGTCCTGCTGCAGGGCGCGTTCGCGTTCCAGATCCTTCTGTGTGTTCTGTATGTTCTTGCGGCGCACATCGATGGATTGCAGGAAGCTCGGGAAGGCCAGGCGTCCGATCTCCGAATCGCTCGCGCGCTGACGCTCGCGCACGACCGTATCGTCGAGATCGGTGAGCTTCTTCTCGAGGTCCGCCCTCATCTCGTCCAATGTCGCTACGCGCCGCTTCAGCTCATCGACGCGGAAGCGCTTCAAGCGCAAAAGCGAATCCCGGCGTTTCATCGCGCACTACCTTTCGGAGGCACACTCTCCAGGATTTTGCTTAAGGCCGCGTAACCGGAAGCGAGGGAGGTGCGCTCTTCTTTTCGTTGCGTGAGGAAGGCTTCGAGCGCGGGGTAGAGTCGCATCGCGCAATCCACTTCCGGATTGGTTCCGCTGCGATAGGCGCCGAGCCTGATCAGTTCGGCCATATCTTCATAAACGGCAAGTTGGCTGCGTGCTTCCTGTACAATCGCCTGTTCGGGTTCCGCGTTGCATTGGGGCATGGCGCGGGACAGGGACTTCAGCACGTTTACCGCGGGATAACGGCCGCGCTCGGCAATGGCGCGATCGAGCACGATATGACCGTCAAGAATGCCGCGCACCGCATCCGATATGGGTTCGTTGTGATCGTCGCCCTCGACCAGAACGGTGAACAAGCCGGTGATGCTTCCCGTGGTGCCGGCATGACCAGGCCCAGCGCGTTCCAACAGCCGCGGCAGTTCGGCGAAGACCGTCGGCGTATAGCCTTTCGAGGATGGCGGCTCGCCCGCGGAGAGCCCGATCTCGCGCTGCGCCATGGCAAAGCGGGTGACCGAATCCATGAGCAGCAGCACGTGCAGGCCTTGGTCGCGGAAATATTCCGCTATCGCCATGGCCACGAATGCTGCCTGCCGGCGTGTCAGCGGTGCCTCGTCCGAGGTTGCAGCCACGATGACGCTCTTCGCCAGGCCCTCGGGCCCCAAATCATCCTCAATGAATTCCTTAAGCTCGCGGCCCCGCTCGCCGACCAAGGCGATCACGGTGACGTCGGCATCGGTGTTGCGGGCGATCATGGCCATCAGAATGGATTTGCCGACGCCCGAGCCGGCAAATATGCCCATGCGCTGACCCTTACAGCACGTCGCGAACGCATTGAGGGCCCGAACGCCGAGGTCGAGCTTTCCGGCCACCCGAGCACGTGCGGCCGCCGGCGGCGGCGACGCCCGCAAGGTGTAGGGCGCCATGCCGTAACCGAGTTGTCCTTTCCCGTCGGTGGCGTGGCCGAAGGCATCGACCACCCGGCCAAGCCAGTCCATGGACGGATAGATCGCGAAAACGCGCTCCTCGAACGTAGCGCGAGCGCCGAGCGTGATGCCGTCGAGCTGCCCGAAAGGCATGGCAAGCGCCCTTCCATCGCGGAATCCCACCACTTCGCAAGGGGTTTGGCGGGCTTCCACGCCTGCGATGTGCAGCCGGCCGCCCAGGCCAATCGCTCCCGAAGCACCTGTGACTTCCACCAGGAGACCTTCCACGCGTGCCACCCGGCCAAAGCGCGTAAGGCGCGGCAGACCCTCCACAGACTCGATCAAAGCGTCCACGAAATCCCCATTCTCGCCAGGCCCGTCATGCCCGTTCGGACCTTCCACAAGCATTTTGGACCAGATGCTTTAAGTGGCGGTAAACTTAACGAAGCGAATCAACGACATATTGGCGCCGGCCACGATCGGGGCGTCTGTGGCGGGAATCTTAAAGTAAGGGATGCGTTTCATTGCTCGCTGGAAAGCTCCTTTTAACCATTTCCGTTTAGGGTTGGTCATCGGTTAACGGCGACGGCCAAGGGGAATCCTAAACGCACGTCGGGCAAGGGGATTAAGTCTATGCGCGTGCTCCTGATCGAAGACGACAGCGCGATGGCTCGCAGCATCGAGCTCATGCTGCGTTCGGAAGGTTTTAACGTCTACACGACGGATCTGGGCGAGGAGGGCATCGACCTCGGCAAGCTCTACGATTACGACCTCATCGTGCTCGATCTGCAGTTGCCAGACATGAGCGGTTTCGAAGTTCTGAAAACGCTGCGTCTGGCCAAGGTCCAGACGCCGGTCCTGATCCTTTCCGGCAATGCCATCGTGGAAGCGAAGGTCAAGGCACTGGGCTTCGGCGCCGACGACTACATGACCAAGCCCTTCCACAAGGACGAGCTGGTTGCCCGCATCCAGGCGGTCGTCCGCCGCTCCAAGGGCCATTCGCAGTCGGTCATCACGACCGGCAAGCTGACGGTCAATCTGGACGCGAAAACGGTCGAAGTCGACGGCGCGCGGGTCCATCTGACCGGCAAGGAATATCAAATGCTCGAGCTGCTTTCGCTGCGCAAGGGCACGACGCTGACCAAAGAGATGTTCTTGAACCATCTCTATGGCGGCATGGACGAGCCCGAGCTCAAGATCATCGACGTGTTCATCTGCAAATTGCGCAAGAAGCTCGCTGTCGCGTGCAATGGCGAACACTACATCGAGACCGTTTGGGGCCGTGGTTATGTGCTGCGCGACCCGGATGAGAAGGTGGCCGCCTGAAATCTTCCGAGGGGCTGGAAAAAAAGGCGCAGGTCTATCGACCGCGCCTTTTTTTATTGTCGCATCCCTGCCGAGCGAAGGTCTTGCATGCGGCGGGTTTTCATCGTGATGCCCCGCAGCTTGGGCAGAACCGCAAAGCTGTTGCTGGCGCCCAAAATGGTTTCGGCAGCGCCGAGCACGAGATAGCCGTCCGCTGCCAGTGAATCCCCCAGGCGCTCGAGGATATCCGATTTGGTCGCGGCATCGAGATACATCAGGACGTTGCGGCAAAAGATCACGTCGAAGATGCCCAAGCCGGCGAAGCTTTCCATCAGGTTGAACACGCGCAACTGCACCCGATTGCGCAGGTCATCTGCGATGCGCCAACCGGCAGTCTCTTTGCGGAAATATTTGGCCAGCATCCGCATGGGAAGACCGCGCTGCACTTCGGCCTCACTGAAAAGACCGGTCCGGGCACGCTCAATCGCCTCGGCGCTGACGTCGGTCGCAAGAATTTGGATTTCCCAGTCGACGAATTGCGGCATCTCGTCGATGATCATCGCTAGGGAATAGGGCTCCTGCCCGGTGGCGGCCGCAGCGCACCAGATCCGCAAGCGGCGGTTTGGCGAACGCGCCCGCAACAGGACCGGCAGGATCTGATCGCGCAAGGCATCAAAGGTGACGGGATCGCGGAAGAACGACGTGTCGCGGGTCGTTGCCGCTTCGATCACCGAACGCGCAAGCGGTTCATTCCCGGACCTCAGCGCCTGCACCAGGGCGGGGATCGTCGCAAAGCCGTGCCGCTCCGCAACCGCTTTCAACCGGCTCGTGATCAACTCCGACTTTTCGGTCGTGAGAGAAAGGCCCGAACCGCGTTTCAGGAGGCTTGCGAGAAATTCGAACTCCTCCCCCTTCATCGCGGAGGCCCTACATCAATCCGACTTCCGTAAGTTTCGCCTGCACGATCTCTTTGTCGAAGGGCTTGACCAGATATTCGTTCGCGCCCGCGCCGATGGCCTCGGTGATCTGGGCGATATCGTTCTCCGACGTGCAAAAGACCACGACAGGCTTCGCACCATCCGGCTCGCGCCGCAGCATGCGCAGAAAATCCACGCCCGACATCGTCGGCATGGAACAATCGAGCAGAATCGCATCGGGCATGTTGTGGCGGCAATGATCCAACGCCGCCGCGCCGTCCTCCGCCTCATCGATGGCAAATTTCAACTGTTCGAGAATCTTGCGCGTGATTTTGCGCATGATGCGGCTGTCATCCACGATCAGGCATTGCTTCATGGCGCTTTCCTTCCGGTCCAGCGCACAGTGTGACCTCAGCCGGTAAACACGGCCTGAACTTGATCAGCCTTTCAGGACGCGGCCGGCGCGGATTTTTTCGCAAAATCTGTAGGAAAAAATTCGTCCGGCCGTTAACCCGCGGTGAAGCGAACTTCGCCCGGTGCCGCGGTCACCGAAAGCCCCGCGTTGACGGTCTTGGCCAATTGGTAGGTCAAATAGGGCTGAATGGAACGCCCGTCCAATAAGCCTGCGGGCTCGCCCAAGAGCGCACGCTCCGATTCGGGAGTGAGCCGCACCACGGTTCCCTGGCCGGTGATACCGAAGCGCGGGGGGGCGCTTAGGTCATGGGGGGTGTCGACCGTCACGCGGCCGCCTCGCGGCAAGCAATCCGCCGCGGAGAGCACGACATTCATCAGGAGCTTTGCCCAATCCTTTGGCCAGTTGACGGCCGGGGGCTGCCACACGAGTTCGACCTTGCCACCCTTCAAAAGCCCGAACAGGATCCGGCCAACCTCGGTAAGGTCGAGTTCCGCGCCTGCCGAGCCCGCGGCTCCAAACGCAATGCGGGCGAATTGCAGCCTTGCGGCGGCCTGCTCGGCACTTGCCGCCACCAGGCGCAGAGCATCGGCGCGCATGGCAGGGTCGGTCTCGTCTTCCAGCACTTCGAGCCCGTTGACCACCGCCCCTACCGGGCTCACAAGATCGTGGCACACGCGCGACACAAGCAGGGCCGCAAAATCAAGGTCGTTCATGGCAAGGCCTTTGGTGTGAAACATGGCAAAAGCGACTCATGGTTTCCAGATCGTCAATGTCGCCCGGCCGTCTTAAGGATTGCTTAAAAATAAACGGTCTATGGCTGCGGTGATGAGTACACTTATGTCCCCTTTCGCCGGTTCCTTGGCCAAAATCGCCCATGAGGCAGGCCGACTGATCCTCAACCACTACGCCCAAGGCACAGAAGCGCGCGTCAAAGCCGACTTCTCGCCCGTGACCGCCGCCGATGAGGAGGCCGAAAAATTGATCCTCGCGCGCCTCGCTGTCCTCGCCCCGGGGGTTCCGGCTGTCGCCGAAGAGGAGGTGGCGGCGGGACGGCTGCCCAAGGTCGGAAGCCGATTCTTCCTCGTCGACCCGCTGGACGGTACGAAGGAATTCGTCAAACGGAACGGCGAGTTCACGGTGAATATCGCCTTGGTCGAGAATCACCGCGCCGTTTGCGGTGTCGTTCTGGCCCCCGCCAAGGCGCGCGCTTTCATCGGCGACGGCGCGAATGGGGCCTTCGAACTTGCCGCGCCGGAAGACCTCCCCTTGGATATCGCCCAGGCCGAGCCGATCCGCGCGCGCAAACCGCCCAAGGATGGGCTGGTGGTGATCGCCAGCCGCACGCACCGCGACACCAAAACCGAGGAATATCTCGCCGCCTATCGGGTGGCCAGTCTGCTCGCGGCAGGATCGTCGCTGAAGTTCTGTCTGGTGGCGACGGGCGAAGCGGACCTCTATCCACGCCATGGCAGGACCATGGAATGGGATACCGCGGCAGGTCAGGCAGTTCTCGAAGCCGCGGGCGGGTCGGTGAAAACGCTCGAAGGTGCGCGCCTGTCCTACGGCAAGGCGGATGTGGGTTTCGCCAATCCCTATTTCGTGGCGCGTGGAATCGAATAGTTAGCGGTCATAGCCTTTGCGGTTTGACCAGAAGAGCAGAGCCATCAGCGCCGCTCCCAGCGCCATGGAAAAGACAATGCCCAGCACCAGAGCGATCACGCCGTTGGTGCTCATTTGGGCATTGGTCAAATTCCAGCCGTAGAACAGGAACCAGACCGCCGCGCCAAGGACGATTCCCATGGCCGCAACGGCGATCCATCCACCAACGCCAAGCGCTGCCTTCTTTTGTTCGTCTACGGATGATTTTGTCATGTCGCACCCTACAGGTCGCGGAAGAGTTTTGGAGCAAACGTTTCAAGCTCCCAGATGTTTCTTGATCAAACCGGCAAAAGGCCGGGCGGTTGTCGCAAAGAAGCCAAAATTTCGATGTTGATTCAGGACAGGAACATTAGGCGTCAACATGGGTTTATAATATCGCGCGAAGTCTTGGCTATGCTTTGCAGTATTCTATTTTCCGCGAATCATTGGTAGCGACGGACGACACGCTCTCAGAAGGAGATTCCGATGGGCATTCTCAGCATCTTGCGAGCAGGATTGGGTGCCTTCTTGCTGACCTGGACGATTGGCGGCGCCGCGATGGCCGCGCCCGCGGACAGCCGCGATCCGCGCAACGAGGACACCTATACGGCCGAGGAAATCGTCAAGAAGGGCGCGGATTTCTTTGGCGTGACTACCGAGGCGATGGGAAAAGCCGTCGAGAGAGTGTTCGCCAAATATGGCCGCCCCAACGCCTATATCGCGGGAAACGAAGGCTCCGGCGCCATTGTGG
The DNA here is from genome assembly GCA_035318785.1 of Micropepsaceae bacterium. GTDB lineage: Bacteria > Pseudomonadota > Alphaproteobacteria > Micropepsales > Micropepsaceae > CAIYRG01. The sequence goes on along the minus strand of DATHDZ010000315.1, from coordinate 14,281 downwards.
TTGGCCTGCGCTATGGCGAGGGCGAACTCTACATGAAACAGACGGGGGCGCCGGTCAAAGTCTACTGGCAGGGTCCCTCCGTCGGTTTCGATTATGGCGCGAACGCGTCCAAGGTCTTCACGCTGATCTACAGGCTGCCCAACCCCGAGGCGATTTACGAGCGCTTCCCCGGCGTCGAAGGCAGCGCCTATTTCGTCGCCGGCATCGGCGTCAACTATCAGCAGAATGGACGCGTCATCCTGGCGCCCATGCGCACCGGCGTCGGCGTACGCGCGGGCGTCAATGCGGGCTACCTCTCCTATTCCAAAGAAAGGAACTGGATCCCGTTCTGAGGAACCGAGGACAAAAGGCCCTCATGCCGACCGGAGATGGGGGCCTTTTTTTGCCCGATTTGCGTCAAATATGGACATTGTGCGCGTGGATGATGAAGCTCAGCCCGTGCGCGAGGCCGAAAATCACCAGCCCCAGGAGAATGGAACCCGCCATTCCGATTGCCGCGCCAATAAGGATCGCGAGCCCGTCGCGTTCGATCAGCCCGAGCCCAATCAGCACCAGACCGAGGGCGGGAAGGTTATGGCCGAAGGGAATGGGAAGCGTGGAAACCATCGCCAACACAATGGCGATAATGCCGATGATGCGCTCGGCGCGCGGTCCAGTCACCCATTCCACGCGCGGCGTCAGTAGGCGCTCGAACCAGGACAACACAGAGGCCACCCGCGGAGCGATTGCCCTTAGCCAATGCGTCCCTACCGTTCGGCGCGCGAGGAAGCGGGGCAAGATGAGGTGGTCGACACCAAGGGCGAGTTGAATCGCAAAGATCAGCGGCGGAAAACCTGTCGCGACATTGCCGAACGGCACAGCCGAAGGAAGGATGTTGGGCAGCGCGAACACCGCGATCAGGACGCCCAGGCCCCGATCGCCAAGACCGGAAACGATCTCCGCCAAGCTAACGCGATCGCTCGTCAAGGATTGGGCGAACGCACGCAGCAAATCGGAGGTGCGGGTAGGATGCGCTCCCTTCTCCGCCTCGATGTCGGCATGCTTATTCATTGTCACCTCGACCGGGCGGCGGCGGTCGCGAGCACGGGCGGTTCCCCGCCCCCCGTAACCGCCGGCAGATAAATCAACAGGGCCGCGGCGACATAGATCGAAGAGAACGTCCCCACCACGATCCCGAACAGGATCGCGGCGGTGAAGTCGAACAGAGTAGGCCCGCCGAACAACAGCAGCGGAATGATCGAAAGCGACGTCGTGACGCTGGTAAGCACCGTTCTCGTCAGCGTCTGATTGGTGGAAAGATTGATCAGCTCCTTGAGGGGCATCCGTTTGTATCGGCGTCGGTTCTCGCGGATGCGATCGAACACGACCACGGTGTCATTCACCGAATAGCCGGCAAGGGTGAGAAGCGCCGCCACCGACGTCAGCGTGAAATCCAAATGCAGCAGCGAATAGAGGCCGGCCGTCACAAACACGTCATGGCCGGTAGCGACGATCGCTGCCACGCCATACTGCCATTCGAAGCGAACCGCGACATAGACGCCGATCATGAGCACCGCGATCACGGTGGCCAAGATGCCGGCGTTTTTGAGTTCATCCGAGACCTTGGGACCGACCACTTCGGTGCGTCGGAAGGCATAGGCGTCGCCGAGCGCCGTCCGGAGGGTGTTGACCACGGCTTGATCGGTGGAATTCGAACTCGCCTGCGGCTGCACGCGTATGAGCACGCAGGAGTTTGGCGGCATCTCGCATTCGCCGCCGCCGAAATATTGCAATTGCGCTTCCGCGAAGCCGAGGCTGTCGACTTTTGTGCGCAAGGGGCCGATGTCGATGGCCTGAGCCGACTTCACCTCGACCAGCACGCCGCCGGTGAAATCGATGCCGAAGTTGAGCCCGTGAATGAACAGCGAAATCAATGAGATAATCACCAGCAAGCCATCGATCCCGAAGGCATAAAACCGCACACCAACGAAATCGATGCTGGTTCGGTCGGGAATCAACTTGAGGAGACGCATGCGTTTCAAAGGTCCGAGAAAGGCCCCGTTCAGGGGGTGTGAGACATAACCGCAAAGACCGGCCAAGCCAAGCGGGCTAACCAGGTTGTAACGCCGCTCAGCTTTCAGAACCGTGAATATTACCGGGCTGTTAGCGGCGCCGTGTTCCGCGCCCCAAGCGAAGCGTCCAGGGTTGACGCGATTGTTATGCGCCGCGTCCGGAATCTGCCTTCAATAGGGTCGATCCCCGGCCACCACGGTGCGGTGCATCGTGCGCACGTCGGGATAGGTGTAGCCACCCGTCGCCTGGTGGATCACGGAACGGTTGTCCCACATCACCAGGTCGTGCGTCCGCCATTTGTGGCGATAGACGAATTCGGCCCGGACCTGATGAGCGAAGAGAAAATCAAGAATCTCGTCCGCTTCCCCTTCCGCCAGCCCCTCGATGCCGATCGTGAAGCGCGGGGAGACATAGAGTGTTTTCTTTCCCGTCACCGGGTGCGTGCGAACCAACGGCCAGATTTGATCGGGCAGGGATTTCTGCCTCTCATAGAAGTCCTTGCCGTCCGGCCGGCGCGGAGAAACCGTCACGCGTTTGTTCTTGAGCTTGGAGACCGCGTGAATGCCCTTCAAACCCGCGATACGGCTTTTCATATCGAGCGCCAGCGCTTCATAGGCGGCGTACATATTCGCGAACTCGGTGTCGCCGCCGCGCGCGGGGTTTTTCACCGCGTAAAGGATCGTCGCCATGCTGGGCTTGTCGCGGTGCGAGGAATCCGAATGCCAGAAATCGCCGCCGTCGATCAAGCCCAGCGGCTTACCGTCCTTCATATCGTTGGAGAGGACGAGCACCTCGGGATAATCGGGCACCGTGTAGTGCGCGTTGAGCTGATCTTCGAGCGCGCCGAAGCGGAGTGAAAAGTCGAGTTGAGCCGACGGCGTCAGATTCTGATCGCGGATGGCGATCACTTGATAAGCATGGAAAGCATCCCGGATCTGCTCGAAAGCATCGTCTGACAGATCGTTCAGATCGACGTCCACGATTTCCGCGCCCATCGCGGCGCTTACCCTTCTTACATCCATGCCGACGGTCCCGCATTGATCGCGGATGTCAACAGCAGGGCGGCTTGAAAGGCAAGGGGGCAGCGCCCCTCTCGGCGCGGCGCTAGAGCGTGCCGCCGTCGGTGAGTACGTTCCAGAACGACGGCCGCTCGCGCTTAACGCGACGCAGCACGTCGGCGATATTGCAGAAGCAGGGTTGGCGCAGACCATGATATTCGATGATGCCGCCGATCGGTTCGAAATGGATGGCCATCGCCGCGAGCATGCGCAGGAGCTTGGGTTCCATCACCGCGAGCCAATGGGTGATCCCGTGTTGCATACTCATGCGCACGAGCATCTGAATCAGTCCGAGCCTCATCAACGGCCCGCTGGGATGAGTCGGCGTGACGTCCTCGTCCGCATCTGCGCGTTCGCCGCATAACGCTCTTGCCGTAGCCGCACGCCGGCCGAACTCCCGTGAAAGACTGAAGCGGGAGACCTCCGCCGCGGTGTGCAGGGGAAGGCGACGAGAACCTTTAAGCAGAGGATGATCGCTTACCCTCTGAATCGCAAAGCTGTCATTGGGCGCATCGGACAGCGGCAGGACGAGGCGCACGGTCCCAAGCGCATCACGCGTACGCCGATCAACCAAAAGACTGTGCGCAGCGTGGGAATCGAATTCGTCGCTCTCCAGCGCCTCGGCATGATCGGCTGGATTCTCAAATCGATTCTCGATGCAGTAGACTTGGTACCGCACGCGCAGCGCCACAGGCAGCAAGTCCGGCGTATCGGCGGTCAGGGTCTCGAAGTGCAGATCGAATTGGCGCAACAAATCGTCGCGTGGGGGCTCCGGCGGGGCAGTCCAGCGATCGCCGGGCGAATCCAGTAGACCTTCATACAGCAATGGTGCTCTCGCTCCCTACGCGACTTGCGCGAGCCACGCCTCCCGAGCGCACCTCTGCTTTGTGCGATGGCGTATCTCCCAGACCCCCAAAACATAGCCCACCCGTGCGCGGTTTGGTTGTGATTTTTCAAGGACAAGATGCGCTTCGCACTCGGAAAAACTTGCCGACATCGAATGCCGCGAACGCGATTCGACAACGCGAGCTTGGCTGTTTTTTGTCTTGAGGAAATCACAACAACGGGCCGAGAAAACGCCTACAAACCCCGCACATCATGCAGGGGCAAAGCGGGACGATCTCGCAAGCGGTGTCCATTGCCGCATCGTGTTGGCGAGCAAAATGACGAGGTTACTGATGTCGGCACAACAGACCATTGAAGAGCTTATTGGAATGCTGCGTGCGCGGGCCCTACGCTATAAAGTCTTGGCCGAGGGGCTTTATGATCGCCAGACAGCAGCGGAAGTGTCGGCCTACGCCGACGAACTCGAAGCGGAAGCGGCGCGATTGGAAGGGCCGCCCTGGCCATTGGCCGTTCAGCGGTTCGGGATCTCTTGCTGAAACGATAATCAAAACAGATTTGACCCGCGGCCCCCCCCGCGGGGACGCGTCGATTTTTCCGGGGCTCGGCCTTCAATTGGTCGCAATCCTGTCCGACATCTTGCGCGGACGCATTCGGTGCTGGTAACGACTTATTAACCAGTTGCAGCCCAAGGATCGAAAAGCAGAAAACCCGCGGAGAATACGGCCCATTAGGGGGTGGCGCTCTATGGAATGGATATCCCGTGCAGCCCGTTCGTGCGTTCTGGGGCTGCTTCCGACGATTCTGATACTCCCGGGCTGCAGCGCGTTGCGCGAACTGCGGCAGGAGCCGATGGTCGCCGAAGCGACAATGTCACCGCCGGCTGAGGATGTTCCGGCCGAACCTCTGGTTCAGTCGCCTACCATCCCGGGGCCCGAGATGCCACAGGTTGCGAGCCGGACTCCAAATTCCAAGGACGCGCCGGCCAGGAAAAAGATAGCACCCCCCATCAAACGGGCGCCGCTGCCAGTTCCCAAGCAGGCGGAGCCCCTTGTGCTCGCACCGGCCGATCTTGTGGGCTTCGACTTTTCCTCGGTTCTGCAAGTCTTGCGGCGGCCCGATACGGTTCAGTCAAATTCGGTTTCCATCGTCTGGACCTATTCCGAGCCAAGCTGCACGCTTCAACTCTTTTTTTATCCCGATATCCAAACGAAGATTTTCCGTTTGCTCAAGCATGATCTTAAGAGCGCAGCCGAAGGCGCTGGCGAACGCAACGCCTGTATGCGCGACATCATGGTAGTGAAGAACGATGAACCTGCAGCACCTTGAACAAGAAAGCGGCCGCATCCTTATCGTGGATGACGACGGCCTGTTCCGCGAATCGCTGGCGCGAAATCTCTCCGATGCCGGCTTCGCGACGACTTCATTCGGCGACGGGGTAAGTGCGCTCCAGCATCTCGCCGAAGCGGGTCCACCCGACATGATCCTGCTCGATTGGAAGATGCCGGGAATGACCGGCATCCAGGTGCTGCGCCAATTGCGGGATCGCAGGGTCGAGGCTCCGGTGGTGTTTCTCACCGTTCTCAGCGACGAGATCTACGAAGAAGCGGGACTGCTGGGAGGGGCTGTCGATTTCATCGAGAAATCCCGCAGTTTCTCGATATTGCTGCACCGGCTCGAACTCATCCTCAACGGCCAAAAGAGTCGCCAGACGGCGAAGGCGCCGCAGCAGGCCGCCGTCTTCGACTATGGCGATTTGCAGCTGCGCCGCGACACCAATCGTGCCTTCTGGAAGAATATCCGTCTCGAACTCACCCAGACCGAATTCCAGATCGTCGATCATCTGGTGACTCGCGCAGGTCATGATGTGCGCTATCGCGAACTCTACGACATCGTCCATGGCGAAGGCTTCGTGGCCGGCGACGGCGAAATCGGGTTCCGCGCCAATGTGCGCGCCTTCATCAAGCGCATCCGCCAGAAATTTCGGGATGTCGACGCCGCATTCACCCACATCCAGAACTATCCGGGCTTCGGATATCGCTGGAGCGATGCCGATGACGGTTAGAGTCGCCCACAGGATCCGGACCGTTTACCGGACACTGGCGATGAAGATCGTATTCCTTGCGCTGGTGTTCCTGCTGATTCCACTCATTCTCTATCGCTTGTTCGTGAGTGCGGACGCGCAGCAGAGCCGGTTGCTGCAGCGCACGGTGGAGGAAAAAGGGACCCTGATTGCTGAGGTCTTGCGGCCGCGTCTCGCGGCGTTTCAAGACGAATCGTCGGAGAAGCTGCAACATGCCCTCGACGAGCTTGTTGGACAGGGTGGGAATATCAAGGTCCTGGTCCGCTACGACGACAGTCCGGTAAGCGGTTTTCTTTATGTCGGGTCGGCTCCGGTAGTATCGGGCGATTATCTCGAACGCGAACGCGCAGAGTTCATCAGGATCGGCGTCTTCGACCGGCTAGCCCCTACCTGCGATGGCAGCGCTGTTCCCTCGGTCCGCTTCACCAATCCTGCGGGCAGGCCGGAGCAATTGACCTCGGTGACGCCGGTCCACATCGGCAAGAGCTGTTGGGTCGTGATCACGTCTCAGGCTGTCGAGGCTATTCTGGGGCCCTCCATCGGTCAGCCGGTATGGCAGACACCGACCGTCCGCATCGCCGCGATCATCTATGTCTTGGGCGCGGTGACCGTTGCTTGGCTCTTCCTGGACATCTGGCGCAACCTTGATGGCTTTCGCAACACGGCGCGCAAGATCCGCACCCACGGCGCGGGCCAGGTGAGCTTTCGCGAAATGAACACCATTCCGGAACTAACCGGCGTTGCGGACGATTTCGATTCGCTGGTCGCCGCGTTGAAACAATCCAAGGATTTCATCATCCAAGCCGCGGAAGAGAATGCGCACGCGCTCAAGGCGCCGCTCGCGGTCATCGCGCAGGCGATCGAACCCTTGAAGCGCGCCATCTCCAAGTCGGACGTGCAGGCGCAGCGCAGCGTTGAGCTGATCGAACGCTCGATCGCGCGGCTCGATCTTCTGGTCTCGGCGGCACGCGACCTCGAAGAGGTGGCTGCGGAAGTCATCTCCACCAATTCCCAGCCCATCGATTTGTCCGGTTACCTCTCCCAACTCGTTGCCGCCTTCGAACCGACGCTGAACGCAGAAGGCAAGCACCTGCATTCCGACATCACGCGCGGGGTGCAGGCCTATGCAACCGAAGAGGCGATCGAATCCATCATTGAGAATCTGCTTGAGAACGCCGCAAGTTTCACCGATGCGGGTGGAACGGTGACGGTGCGGTTGAGCGTGGCCGATCGCTTTGCCCATCTCACCATTGCGGATAATGGTCCTGGTGTGCCCGAAGCCAATCTGCCTTTGATTTTCGAGCGCCATTTTTCGGCGCGCTCGCAGACGCGAGACTGCGCTCCTGCCTCCGGCCCGACGGATAATCATTATGGACTGGGCCTGTGGATCGTACGGCGCAATGTCGAAGGACTCGGCGGTAGGATTTCGGCGCGCAATCGCGACGAAGGCGGCTTCGCCGTGACGGCGAGCCTCAGGGCCGCCGGTGTTTGAAATATCCTGAGGCAGCCTCGCGCCACTCTGACGGCCGAAGCCATCTCCCCTCCCGACTTTGAGTGTTCTCGCCCACCCGTTGCAGCGCTGATCGCTCATGATGCATTCTCCTGCGACCGCGGGACAAACAATCTCAAGATGGACGTTAGAAAAACTCTCTTCGAAGCGGCCGCGGCCATGCGCCGGGGTGCTCTGATCGAGGCGGAACGCGAATGCCTCTCTGTTCTTGAAATATTTCCGCGGCATTTTCAGGCGCTCGTATTATTAGGCGACATTCTGACGCGCGCCGGCCGTGAGACAGAAGCTTTCGCGGCTTACGATAAGGCTGCCGCGATTGACCCCGGCCAATCCTTTTTGTTCACAGGCATCGCGATAAGGCGGTTTCGCAAAGCTTTCGGCGCTCCCGTTCCGCACCGCCCGCCGGCATCATCCGGTGTCGGTCGCGTTCAGATGCGCTTCCTCGGGGTCAATGGCAGGTTCGGGAATCAATTGCTGCAATACGCATTCGTTCGATTATACGCGATGGAACATGGTCTCTCGGCAGAGTTTCCCGATTGGATCGGACGCGATCTCTTTGATCTGGATGATCCGTTTCCCAGCGTGCAACTCCCGTGCGTCGATGAGAAGGACGTTGACCTGTTCGGCTCGCTGCAGAAACGAAACGGACAAGTCTTCGCCGACAAAGACATCAACGGCTATTTCTGCGGTAACACGACCCAATGGGGTCCGCGGGCTGAGGAGTTCCGCGCCCTTTTTACGCCTGGCCGCAAGGTCTGCGGACTGCTCGATCGGGCAATAGACCGCCTGCGCTCGGCAGGAAAAACCATCGTCGCAATTCACCTCAGACGAGGTGATTTCGGCTATGGCCGCTTTTGGATCGCGCCACCCGCTTGGTATATGCCTTGGCTGAGGACGATCTGGCCTAACCTTGAAAAGCCCGTGCTCTATGTCGCCTCCGATACTGCGGAGGCCGCTAGTGACTTCGCGGCATTTTCGCCATCGGATGCAAAGCTACTCGGCGTTGAAATTCCGGGCGCGGATTTCTTGATCGATCATCACATCTTGCGTCACGCCGACCACCTCGCGATTTCCAACAGCACCTTCTCCTTTACCACGGCAATGTTGAACGAGCGTGCCCAATCGTTCCTGCGTCCAGACCCTGATGTTCGTGAATTGGTGCCATTCGATCCGTGGGCATCCCCCGTGCTGCTCGACCCGGCCGTCCGGCCAGACGAGGTCGATGCCGCGGCAACAAAGGAGTTGTCGCAACTCTTCTCCACGACCGACGTGGTCCTTCACCTCGGGCGGTTTTGCTCGCCTTGGACGAATCTTGCGCGGGCAACGAATAAGGATCTGAGGGTGCATGAGGAGAACACCGATATGTCGGTGGATGTTTGGCGCCGAGAAAACGAAATCCGTCATCTTCAGCATTTGGTGGTGGAAGACGCAGGATGCTTGCCGGAGATCCTTCGCGGCGCGAAGGAGACCTTGCATCACGCGCGCATGGATATGATTCACTATCGCCTGACCACACCAAGCCCATTGACGGAACCCGCCGAAACCCTTGTCCGTCACGGTTATACGCTGTTCCGAATAGGTGAAACCGGCGCTCTTAGCCGCACCTCCACCGGCGAATCGTGCAAGCCAGGAAGATATTTCGCGATACAGCAGCGCCTTCTTCAGCGACTGTCAAATCGCCCGCTGCCGACCCTCGATCTCCCCTCGCTTTGTCGTCAGCACGGGATAGCCGTTCGAGGGGTCATCCATGTCGGTGCGCATGAAGGCCAGGAAATTGCGTCGTACGACGTGATGCGCGCCGAGCGCGTTGTGTTCATAGAGGCCAACCCGACCGTGTATTCTCGCCTGACGGCAGCAATGCGCGAACGCGCGCACGTGACCTTGGTCAATCGCGCCATCAGCGACAAAAACGGACGAGTTCAATTGCATCTTGCCTCTTTCGATCAGAGCAGTTCGCTCTTGCCCTTGGCCCGCCATAGAGAGGTCTATCCCCAGATCCTCGCCGCGGGCACGACCGAGGTGGACGGCACGACATTGGACGCGCTCGTGCAGGAACTCGGCTTCAGCGGGACCGAATTCAATTTCCTCAACGTCGATGTGCAAGGGGCCGAGGTGATGGTCCTGCGCGGTGCAACAAATCTGCTGCGGCATATCGAAGGGATAAACATCGAAGTGAACTTTTCCGAGCTTTATCGCGGCGGGGCCCAGATCGAAGAGATCGACGATATGCTGGAGGCTGCTGGATTTCGGCGGGTTGCAACGCTCTCGGCATATCACGAGAGCTGGGGCGATGCTTTTTATGCGCGGAAATGATGGCCGGGTTGACCTCCGGGGCCGCCCGCGCCGCTTCGGATCAATTTCTTGTAACGGATGAATTTCGGCACGGTGCCGTCACGGCTAGCCACGACACAGTGCCATGATGTCTCCGATAGTTGTGAGGAGCTCATCCGCGTGCAGCGTTCGCGGATCGCGTCAGGCTTCGCCTTTGCCTTGGAGTTATCGTCCTCGTCAACGACGATTGTGAGTTGCCGTAAATCCAACGCGTCCAACACATGGATATCCGGAACATCGCCCATGAATAGGACCGATGCCGCCTGGGTTACCCGATGGAGTTCTTGCAGCTGCTCATAAATAGCGACGCGGTCGGCGAGCGTAGCGTCATCAGGGGACAGGCTTTGGTGAACATCGTCAACGCGAAACAATGAATCGAGCCGTCCTTCAAATACCCATTCGAACAATTGTTGCGCCCGGTGCTCCGGCAGCATGTGTGCGGTAAAGGCGTCGTTCCCGGCTCGCGCTATGGCAAGCGCGGATTGGGGATGCGCCAAAAGAAAACGCGCCTGCTCGATGCATTCCTCGACGCTGTCGTAGCCGACGAACTCCTTGCCTTCCTTCATAAGCAGATCGAGTCCCGATTGCGGCGAAAGACGGTCCGTCAGCAGGCAACCTCCGGCGGCGAGAATCTCGAACACGCGCAAGTTCAGATCGCCATTGAGGCTGCAATTCAAAGAGACCGCCGACGTGGAATATTGGTCGGCCGCATGCTCCCGCCTTCCGATCATCGCCGCGAAGGGAACGGCCTTGCGCTGGCTCAATTCCCTGAGCAAATGGGTGCGCCGTGGATGAACCTTGCCAGCGCTCCCGAAGAAACATACTTCGGCCTTGCGATTATCGGAGAATGGCCGGCCGAGGTTCCGCACCTTGATGCCCGGCAGCCACGCGACATTGGAGAAGCCCGCTTCCATAAACCAATGCAGATGGTGCCGGTTATGACTCGATAGGATGAAGTCGAATTTGGCGTCATTCTGGTAGTCGATCATTTTTTTCAGGGGCGTGTCCAAATGATGGGTATCGCCGATGCATAGGATCTTCGGGCAGCTGAAGGCTTCGAGATTGATCGGCTGGTTTGCGCCATGAGCGTCGGACCAAACGACGATCGCATCGAATTCGACGGGAAGACGGAGAGATTCGAGGGCCGCGAAAAGATCGTAACGCCCGTATGGGGTGAAGCCGTCGAATGGCTCCTGGGGTTGGTCGGGACTGATTTTCGGGCCAACAATTATTTGCCGGTTGGACAGCACGAAGGGGGGTATGTATCGCGGATCCGTATACCAAACGACCAGGACGCGTTTGTTCCGGTACATAGTCTATCGGCTCCGCAACTGCGCGATGATTCTGGCGGGCGTGATCGGCGACTCCGTCAGCTTCACGCCGAAAGGCGATAGCGCATTTTCTATGGCGGCGATTATGGCGGCCGCTGCCGGAATGGTGCCGCCCTCGCCTGCGCCTTTCACCCCAAGCGGATTGAGCGGACTCGGCGTTTCCAGATGGACGGCGTTGATGTTCGGCACATCGCAAGCACCGGGCAGTAGATATTCGGCAAAACTGACGGTCAGCGGCTGCGCGTTGGAATCGTAAGCCATGAATTCGAGCAGCGCATTGCCGATGCCATGCGCGACACCGCCCTGGATCTGGCCGTCGACGATCAACGGGTTGATCAAATTGCCGCTGTCATGCGCGACCGCGTAATTCAGGATACGGACCGCGCCGGTTTCGATATCCATCTCCACCTCGACCACATGGGTGCCATTGCAATAGGCGGCCTGGGCCGGCGTGAAATAGGCGGTGTGTTCCAATCCCGGAATCTGTCCCGGTGCGAAGGAGAAGCCGGGAAAGCCTTGCGCCATCTTCGCCAATTCGCCGAAGCCGATCGCCCGACGATTGCCGCTTTTCACTTCGACCTTGGAATTGTCGAGCTGCAAATCCGTGACCTCCGCGCCGAGGGCGCGCGCCGCGAGCTCGAGCATCTTGTTCCGTACAGCTTGCGAAGCGAGCAGCGCCGAGGGCGCCGCATTGGCCGTGATGCGGCTGGCAAAGGTTCCAACGCCCATGGCAATCGCCGCGGTGTCACCGAGCGTGACGACAACGTCGTGCATCGCCACGCCAAGCTCCTGCGCCACGACCTGCTGAAGCATGGTCTTGTGGCCCTGCCCCTGCGGCGCGGCGCCCGATTGCACCGCGATTCTGCCATCATCGAGGACGCGCACCGTTACGCCTTCGAACGGACCAAGGCCGGTGCCCTCGACATAGGAGCCGATGCCGATGCCGATATAGCGGCCGTCCGCGCGGGCTTCCTTCTGCCGGCGCGGAAAATCGCGATAGTCGGAAAGCGCCAGTGCTTTGTCGAAGGCGGCGGGGTAATCGCCGCTGTCATAGACGACCGGCTTGCCATCGCGAAACATCAAGCCGACGGGATAGGGCATTTGCGAAGGTGCGATCAGATTTCGCCGACGGATTTCCGCAGGGTCAAGACGAAGCTCCTTGGCCGCACGGTCCATCAGCCGTTCCATGGCGAAGACCGCCTGCGGCCGTCCGGCGCCGCGCACGGGCGTTGTTGGCACCTTGTTGGTGTAGGCCACCGTCACTTCCAACTCGTAAGCGGGCAGCACATAGGGCCCCGGCACCGTCGTCGCCGCGATATAAGGCATCACGACGCCCCAGGGGAGATAGGCACCGGTATCGTGCAGCATGGTACCGCGCACGCCAAGAAGCTTTCCTCCGGAATCCAGCGCAATCTCAAGCGACCAATATTGGTCGCGCTCCTGCGTCGTGGATAGGAAATGTTCGCGTCGATCCTCGATCCATTTGACGGGACGTTTGAGCCGCATCGCCGCCGCCGCGACCACCGCTTCCTCGCCGTAAAAGATCGCCTTGGGGCCGAAGCCGCCGCCGACATCAGGCGCGATGACGCGAACGGTTTCGGAATTCATCTCCAACAATTCGGCGAGCGCGCGTTTTTCCAGGTGAGGCGTCTGGGTTGAAGACCACACCGTCAACCCACCGCGGTGCGCGGCGAATTCCGCGACGACGCCGCGGCATTCCATGGCGTGGCCGCAGCCTCGGTGATGCCAGAGCTCTTCGCGGAAGATATGCGCCGCGGACGCGAACGCGGACGCCACATCGCCATAGGCGACTTTGAACATCGCGGCTTTGTTGTCGGGCGCACCCAGATGCGCCGGCGCCGCGCCCAGTTTCACCGCATCGCGGCAGTCACTCGCAGCCGGCAAGGGTTCGTAATCGATGACAACCGCAGCGGCTGCGTCTTCTGCGAGATGGCGCGAATCCGCGACCACCACCGCGATGGGCTCACCGACGTAACAGACCTCATTCTGCGCCAGCGCGAATTGTGTCCGGGAAATCTTGGAATAGGGATTGGGCACCAGCATCGGCAGGCGCGTGGTCTGCATCGCCGGAGACATGTCGGCCGCTGTGAACACGGCGTGGACGCCGTCGAGCCCAAGCGCAACCGATGCATCCACGCCCCTCACCCGCGCATGGGCGAAGCTCGCGCGCACGAAAGCGGCATGAAGCATGTTGGGGAGTTGGATATCGTCGACGAATTCGCCACGACCGGTGAGAAACCGCGCATCCTCCGTGCGCAGCACGCGCGCGCCGATGGATTTCCCGCTCATTCCCCGCCCCCTAAACTCTGTTGTCATCCCGGCCAAGCGATGCTTTGGCATCGCGCGAGCCGGGACCCACCAGGATGCGTCTCGGTGGGTCCCGGGTCTCCACCGGAAGTCCGGTGTCGCCCGGGATGACATTCCAGTTCAAGCGATTTACGCGCAACGCGATTCCGTTGTACATCCTTCGGCAAGCTCAGGATGGAAGAAACTACCTACCGCCTCCGACGCGACGGTTGGATAAGCGTTGGGAGAGATCGCGATGGCGCAGACAAAGCAGGCATACTCTTATGGCCGCTCAAAAGGGTGATTGGAGTCCACGGACCTTATTGCGCCTTACGGCGGGGATTGCTGTTGCGGCACTCGTGTTTCCGCTCGTGGTCCTAATTCAATTCCCGCTATGGTTGTTCGGCTTACAACGCGCAAAGCGTACCCCCCAAGAGGTCGCTGCCTACTTGAAAGATTTTATGGACGGTACAGAGGATGACTACGATTGGGATGACTTTGAAGCGGTCCCAATCAAAGATCCGCGCCTTGACGCAATCCGAAAAGAAGCTATGTCGGTCAAGCTACCTATTGACGCTTCCGGACGCGCGAAACTTGCGGAGCTATTGGCGCGAACTGAAGACTTGGCGGCGCACAATGGGTAGGGCTCCATTTGCGAAGTACAATATCGTCATGTCGAAGCATCAGAGTCTGGAAGACGAAACCCATGGCGGTTGAAGCGGTAGAGAAACCCACTAGCACGCGGCTTTGCGGCGATGCGGTAGAA
>DATHDZ010000314.1:0-16460 GCA_035318785.1 Micropepsaceae bacterium | reverse complement strand
GGGACTTGAACCCCCACGATTTTCACCACTGGAACCTAAATCCAGCGCGTCTACCAGTTCCGCCACGCCCGCTTGCGGGCTCGCGCTTGTTAGATACCCAGCAAGACGCGGAAAGAGGCGCCCCTATATCACAGCGTTTCCGGGAAGGGCTAGGGCCGAAGGATGGAGCCGACCGATCTTGCGGCCCCCGGCCACGCGGGTGGCCCCTGCCCTGCCCAGCGGATTGATCCTCGGAACGTGCATTGAGAGGGATGGCCGGCTCGGTTAGATTCCCTGGACCACGATGGTTCGGCGCCGGGAGGATCCCATGAGGAAGACTTCGTTCGCATATTTGCTTCCGGCGGCGGCCGTAGCTCTTGCCGTCCCCGCCTCGGGGCAAAATCCCTTGCCCGCGGGCTCTGGAAAACAGGTGATCGAAGACGTCTGCGTCGCCTGTCACGAGCTCGGACGAATCACCAATGCCGGCCATACCCGCGACGAATGGGACACCATCGTCCACGACATGATCACGATGGGCGCGGCCCTGAAACCTGCGCAGGTTTCGGTGGTGACGAATTACCTCGCTTCGAACTTCCCGCCCAAGGCGCGATCCTCCGCGCCGACGATCGGCGGCAACGTGCAAGCCAACTTCAAGGAGTTCAAGCTGCCGTCTCGCGCCTTTCCGCACGATCCGTACGCGGCGGCGGATGGCTCGATCTGGTACACCGGCCAACTCGGGAACGTCTTGGGCCGGGTCGATCCCAAGACCGGCCAGGTCAAAGACTATCCGCTGAAGGTTTCCGGTTCAGGGCCTCATGGACTGATCGGGGATAAGGACGGCAATATTTGGTTCACCGCCAATTCCGCCGGCTATGTCGGCAAGCTCGATCCGAAGACCGGTCAGGTCACCGAATATAAGACCCCCGGGGCACGCGATCCGCACTCGCTGAGCTTCGATCAGGACGGCATCCTCTGGTTCACCGCCCAAGGCGCCAATCAAATCGGGCGGATCGATCCGAAAACCGGGGATCTCAAAATGGTCCCGGTGCCGACGCGGTACGCGGCGCCCTATGGCATGGTGGTGAGCTCTAAGGGTGTTCCGTTCTTCGCCGAATTCGGCGCCAACAAAATCGGCAGCATCGATCCCAAGACGTTGCAAATCACCGAATACACTTTGCCCAACAAGGATACGCGGCCTCGGCGCATCGCCATCACCAGCGACGACGTGCTGTGGTATGGCGATTATTCGCGCGGCTATCTCGGCAGCTATGATCCCAAGACCGGAAAAGCACGCGAGTGGAAATCACCGGCGGGAATAGATGCGGCGCCTTACGGCATCACGGCAGTCGGCGAAATCGTCTGGTATAGCGAATCGGGGGCGAGCCCCAATACGCTGGTGCGCTTCGATCCTAGAACCGAGAAATTCCAGACGTGGAAGATTCCGTCGGGCGGCGGGACGGTCCGCAACATGATGCCGACCAAAGAGGGCAATCTCGCGCTCGCCGAGTCCGGCGAGAACATGGTTGCCCTCGTAGAGGTGAAGTAGCCGGTATTAAAGCGGAATGCGTTCAAGTCTATTCATTTAAATTCGATTGTCATCCCGGCCAAGCGAAGCGAGAGCCGGGACCCACCGAGACAGCGCCCGGTGGGTCCCGGCTCTCGCTTCGCTTGGCCGGGATGACAGCCAGTTTTTGATTCAGACAGAACGCAAACTGCTCTATCGGCGACTGGCCGGAGAGTCGGCCCCGTTGGTCATCATGGCCTTGAGCACGGCCGGCAATTGTTCTGGGATGTCTTCCGCGATTAGACCCAAGCCGAAACGAGTCGCTGCTTCGCCATGAAGCCACGCGGCGGCGCTCGCCGCGTCGAACGGTTTCATCCCCTGCGCCATCAGTCCTGCGATCATACCCGTCAGCACATCGCCCGCGCCCGCGGTCGCAAGCCAGGGCGGCGCATTGGCATTGATCGCAGCGCGCCCATCGGGACCGGCGATGATCGTATCCGGCCCTTTCAGCAATAGGACGCAACCGGCAAGACGTGCTGCCTCTCGTGCGGCGGCGAGCTTAGAGGGCATCGTCTCCAGCAAGCCAGGAAACACCCGTTCGAATTCCCCTTCATGGGGCGTGAGGACGCAGGATTCGCGAAGCTGCCGGAACAGGGCATTGGGATCCTCCGCGAATGAAGTAAGCGCATCGGCGTCGAGCACGGCGGCAGCACCGCTCGCCAACACGGCCGCGACGAGGTCTTGCGTCCGCGCGCCCACGCCGCAACCCGGACCAATCGCCGCCGCATTGAAGCGCTTATCGGCGAGAAGCCCGCTCAAGCCTTTTGGACCATCGAACGGCTTGACCATGATGGCGGTCAGCTGGGCAGCGTTGACGGCGACCGCTTCGGGCAGGCTTGCGACGCTAACGAGGCCGGCGCCAACTCTCAGCGCGCCGCGCGCGGCCAACCGTGCCGCACCCGTGGCATGGATCGGACCGCTCACCACGATGGCATGACCGCGTTGGTATTTGTGCGCATCGGAGCGAAGACGCGGGAACTCCGCGCGCCATTGTGCAAGCCCATTATCGAAGGTGCGTGGACGGATGATATTCAACACCCATTCCGCGATTCCGATGTCTGCAACATCGGTCTTGCCGCACAGAAATCGCCCCGGCAGCAACACATGTCCGGGTTTCTTGCGAAAGAACGTGACGGTGCGCTCGGCCAGGAAACACACGCCGTCCTTCCCATCGAGAGGCCGGCCCATGTCGCCATGCAAGCCCGTGGGTACATCGACCGCGAGCGCCGGACAGCGACTGGCATTGACCGCCCGTGCCATCTCCGCAACAGGGCCATCCAATGGCCGCGACAGACCGGCGCCGAATATCGCGTCGATGATGAGCGTGGCACCTTCGATAACATCGGGCGTGAATAGCGACAGCGGACCGCGCCAGCGTCTTGCCATCTCCGCGGCATCGCCCTCAAGGCTGGCCGGCTCGGCAAGGCACGAGGCGCGGACGTCATAGCCGCGTTTTCGCAAATGAGAAGCTGCACAGAAGCCATCGCCTCCATTGTTGCCCGGACCGCAAAGCACAAGCACGGAAGCAACCGGATAGTTCGCATCCACCGCGTCCGCAACGGCGCTTCCGGCACTCTCCATCAGGGTCAGGGAGGCAACACCGGATCCTATGGTAAGCCGGTCCGCTTCGCTCATCTCAGCGACGGTCAGGATCTCGGGGCCGCTCATCGGGCTTGCCCTTGCGGGGAAGAAAAATATGTCACCAGCCGCCGGCCCGCCTCTTCCAACACCGCATGCTTCTTGCAGAAGGCGAAGCGCACAAGGTCGGTGGGCCCGCCGGCACTGAAAAATGCCGATATCGGAATGGGACCAACGCCCGCCTCGCGTGTCAAACGCATGCAAAAATCCCGGTCCGGCTCGTTGGTGAGATTGCGGATCGAGGCGGTGATGAAATAGGTCCCCTCGCTTGTCAGCACATCGAAGCCCGCTGCGTTCAGCGCGCCGGCAATGATGTCGCGTTTTTCCTGCAGCTCGCGCGTGTTCCGAAGGGCGTAGTCCATTTCATGTGCCAAGCCATGAGCCACGCCCAATTGCAGCGCGGGCGAGGTGGTGAAGGTGTTGAACTGATGCGCTTTCGAGATCACTTGAACGAGGCGCGCAGGCCCCGCGATCCAGCCGATTTTCCATCCCGTCAGCGAAAACATTTTGCCGGCCGAGCCGACGCGAACGCAACGCTCGCGCATGCCGGGAAGCGAGATCAGCGGTAAATGGGAACGGCCGTCGAACACGAGGTGCTCATAGACCTCGTCGCACACGGCGTATGAATCATAATGCGTGACGAATTTGGCCAGCAGCTCCAACTCGTCGCGATCGAACACACGCCCGATCGGGTTCAGCGGCGTGTTGACCATGATCAGCTTGGTGCGCTCGCAAAACACCGAAGCGAGCGCCGCTTCCGTGAGGCGGAAATCGGGCGCCTCCAGCCGCAGGCTTTTCACTTTTGCGCCCATCGCGGCCAGGATGGGAGGATAGGAATCGTAGCAAGGCTCGATCAGGATCGCTTCGTCCCCCGGCGCCGTCAGACTCATGATGCAATCGGCGAGAGCCTCGGTTGCTCCTGAAGTGATCAGCACTTCGGTCTCGGGATCGAAGTTTAGGTCGTAGAACTGCCGGCTATGAACGGCGACTGCCTGGCGAAGCGCCAAAAGGCCCTGCATCGGCGGGTATTGGTTCGGCCCGTCGCGAAGCGCGCGAGCCGCCGCCTCCCGAATCCCCATAGGCCCGTCTTCGTCGGGGAAACCCTGGCCGAGATTGATCGCGCCGTGCTGGGTCGCCAGCGCCGACATCACGGTGAAAATCGTGGTCCCCAGGGTTTCGAAGACCGGATTGAGAGCACGCCCACCCATGCTTTGTCCTTTGACGATTAAGCAAATTGGCAAAGCGTTTTGGGCAGAGCAATGGGCGAGCCCGAAATGAAGTCCGCCCATGATTTGAGCAGGTTGCACAATATCTAATCACCTAGTGGGGCTTTGCTCTCCATTTTCCGTGTAACATGCTGAAAAAATGCGCGGATTTGCGGTTGCCGGACTGGCACGCTGCCTGCTAGTTGCTTCATTCCATGGTGGCGGTGAGAGTTCGAGGGGACGTGTCTTCATGAAGAAGATCGAAGCGATCATAAAGCCGTTCAAGCTCGACGAGGTTAAAGAGGCGCTCCACGAGGTGGGGGTCCAGGGGATCACCGTGACCGAGGCCAAGGGGTTTGGCCGGCAGAAGGGCCACACGGAACTTTACCGCGGCGCCGAATATGTCGTTGACTTCCTCCCTAAGGTGAAAATCGAAATTGTCCTCATGCCCGAGCAAGTAGAAGCCGCGCTAGATGCTATCCTGAAGGCCGCCCGCACCGGTCGTATTGGTGACGGGAAAATTTTCGTACTCGATGTCGAAGAAGCTGTTCGTATCCGCACCGGGGAAAAAGGATCCGACGCTATCTGACGGCGAGAATTTCCATCCATTTCCAACCGCTTTACGAGGGAAGACTAGAACCCATGGCTGCTGACGCAAAGTCCGTCCTGAAAATGATCAAGGACAAGGAAGTCAAATTCGTTGACCTCCGCTTCACCGATCCCAGAGGCAAGTGGCAGCATGTCACGTTCGATCTATCGCTGATCGACGAGGATGCGTTCACTCATGGCTTGATGTTCGATGGTTCTTCCATCGCCGGCTGGAAGGCGATCAACGAGTCCGACATGACGCTGATGCCCGATCCGGCATCGGCGGTGATCGATCCCTTCTTCGCGCAGACCACCCTCGCCATTTTCTGCGACATCCACGAGCCGCTGACGGGTCAACCCTATAATCGGTGCCCGCGTTCGATCGCCAAGGCGGCGGAAAAATATCTGCAATCGACCGGCGTCGGCGACACCTGCTTTTTTGGTCCGGAAGCGGAGTTCTTCATCTTCGACGAAGTGCGCTTCGATACGTCGATGAACAAGGGCTTCTACTTCATTGAATCCAAAGAGGGCCCCTATAACAGCGGCACAGATTACGAGGACGGCAATTCGGGCCACCGCCCGCCGGTCAAGGGCGGCTATTTCCCGGTACCGCCCATGGATTCCGCGCAGGACATCCGCTCGGAGATGCTCGCCGTGATGGGCGACATGGGCATCCAGCCGGAAAAGCACCATCATGAAGTGGCGCCGTCGCAGCACGAACTGGGCTTCAAGTTCAATACGCTGACGAAATGCGGCGACTACATGCAGATCTACAAATATGTGATCCACCAAGTCGCGGCGTCTTATGGCAAGACGGCGACCTTCATGCCAAAGCCGATTTATGGCGACAACGGCTCGGGCATGCACGTACATCAGTCGATCTGGAAAGAGGGCAAGCCTCTCTTCGCCGGCTCGGGTTACGCCGATCTCTCACAGACCTGCCTCTATTATATCGGCGGTATCATCCGGCACGCCAAGGCACTCAACGCCTTCACCAATTCGCTGACCAATTCCTATAAGCGCCTGATTCCGGGCTTCGAAGCGCCCGTGCTGCTCGCCTATTCGGCGCGCAACCGCTCCGCTTCCATTCGCATCCCGTTCGGCCAAGGTCCGAAGGCGAAGCGCATCGAAGTGCGCTTCCCCGATCCCGGCTCAAATCCGTATCTCGCTTATGCGGCGATGTTGATGGCGGGACTGGACGGGATCGAGAACAAGATTCATCCGGGCGAACCGATGGACAAGGATCTTTACTCGCTGCCGCCGGAGGAATTGAAAGACATCCCGCAAGTCTGCGGATCTTTGCGTGACGCGCTCTCGCATCTCGATACCGGCCGCGCCTTCCTCAAGAAAGGCGGCGTGTTCACCGACGACTTCATCGATTCCTACATCGAGCTGAAGATGGGTGAAGTCTACGCTATGGAGCACACACCCCATCCGGTCGAGTTCAAGATGTATTACAGCGTCTGACGCCGCGTATTCGACGTCGGCAAGGAAATTCCCCAAAGGGCGCGATTCTTCGGTCGCGCCCTTTCCTTATGCCGTGCGCTACGCGCGGGCGCGGCGCTTGGCGCGCTGTTGCGCCGACGACATCGGCAGCACGACATGGACGCAGGAACCCCTGCCCAGTTCGGAATCCATCCAAGCCCGGCCGCCATGGAGCTCGGCCAATCCCCTGACCAAAGACAGGCCCAGACCGGTCCCGCCATTCTCGCTGTCGTAACGGTTGTCGACGCGCGAGAAGGGCTTGAAGATCCGATCGAGCTTCTCTTTGGGAACACCGGAGCCATTGTCCTCGACGGTCAATTCGAAATCGCCGTCTTTGTTTTGGCACGCGGCCACGGCGATTTTGCCGCCGTCACAGGTGAATTTCACCGAATTGGTCACCAGATTGATGACGATTTGCTTCACCGCCCGCTCGTCGGCGAAAAGCAACGCGGCAGCGTCATCGACGGTGACCGTCAAAACCTGATTACGCTCGCGGGCCTTGGGTCCGACAAATTTCAAGGCACTGTCCAACGCGCGCTCCGTTTCGATCATTTGCGGCTCTATCTCCATGCGTCCGGCTTCGATCTTGGCGACATCAAGAAGATCGTTGATCAGGGAGAGAAGATGCGATCCGGAAGTGTGGATGTCGCCGGCATATTCCTTATAGCGTGGGCTTCCTACCGGTCCGAGACATTCGCGCGCAATGATTTCGGAGAAACCGAGAATGGCGTTCAGAGGCGTACGCAGTTCGTGGCTCATATTGGCGAGGAATGAGGTTTTTGAGGCATTCGCTGCCTCCGCTTCGGTACGTTTCCGGAGGGCCTCGTCGCGCGCTTCTTCCAGCTCGCGCGACATGTCCTCGTGGGAGAACCGCATCTGCGATTCTTCGTCCCACCGCGTGCTGATGTGATTGCTGTCGAGAAACACCTGGATTCCATACAGCGGAACGAGCGCGGCAAGAATGAGATCGGTGGGTTGAAACGAAACCGCGAAACGCACGAAAAGAAGCGTTCCCATGGGCAGAAAGCTGGCCAGAAAAAACGTAACGTGGTTGGAACGATTGACCACGATGCGCGCCACGATGGCGAGGCACATCAGCGCAATGAACACGTGGTTGCTGTTGTTCACATCGTCCCAAAGCAGCCAAGGGGCCGAACCCCACGCGGCGCTGACGAAAACGCTGAGCCCAAGCAATCGCAACCGCCACCGCGCGACGGTGTCGGGGTCATTGGCGCTGCGATGGTATGAGCGCAAGACCAGGTGAGCGAGAGCCGCGGCAACCAAAACCAGGAAGACGACTTCGGCTGCTCTGTCGAGCCTGACCCTGCCGAGGAATGGCGTCAGGTTGCTGCATATGGCGGCAAAGAAGCAGACCCAGAGAGGGGAACCGATGACACTGGCCCTGATAGCCTTGGCTGCGCGCTCGACCTGAACCTGCAGCAGACGCGGATCGGCGTGGCATTGGCGGCCTGATGTCAGTGCGTGCGCCATTGCAATTCCGATCGCCTCGCGCGCTGTTCATCGGGTTTGTCGAAAACAACTTAAAATAACGGCGGGCAGTTAAGAATTGCTGAGAACGCGACGGCCGGTTGCCGGGCCAAACCACGGTGGGGGCAGCCGCGCGCTGTCCAAGGTTTCTTTACGAGACCTTAATCGCGGAGGCACTTTGGGCTCATCACATTGCATCGACGGCAGTTTTCTTCCCCCGTCGGATCGGGCATGACTCAGGAATGGCAAAGATTCGCGATCTGTTTGAAGAACCGGAAACTGGGGCCGCATCGGTCAAGACGGGTTCCGGAAAAAGCTACACCGCCAAGGACATCGAAGTTCTGGAAGGGCTCGAGCCGGTGCGGCGCCGGCCCGGCATGTATATCGGTGGCACGGATGAACGAGCCCTCCACCACCTGGCCGCCGAAATCATGGACAATGCCATGGACGAGGCGGTTGCGGGCCACGCCAATCGCATCGAGATCGAGCTGAAACCGGACGATATCCTGATCGTGCGCGACAATGGACGGGGAATCCCCGTCGATCCGCATCCCAAATTCAAGAACAAATCGGCCCTCGAAGTCATCATGACCACGCTGCATGCCGGCGGAAAGTTCGGCGGCAAGGTCTACGATACGTCGGGCGGGCTGCACGGCGTCGGCGCCTCGGTTGTCAATGCGCTCTCGGAATGGATGGAAGTCGAAGTCGCGCGGGATAAACGCTTATTCAAACAACGCTTCGAACGCGGCCATGCGACAACCAAGCTGAAGGATCTAGGTCCAACGCCAAATCGCCGCGGCACGATCGTCAGCTTCAAACCCGATACGAAGATCTTCGGCACAGCCCGTTTTTCGCCGCGCACGCTTTACCGCATGGCCCGTTCGAAAGCCTATCTCTTTCGCGGCGTAGAAATTCGCTGGAAATGCGACACCTCGCTGTTGAAGCCCGAATGGGAAATCCCCGCCGAGGATGTGCTGAAATTTCCCGGCGGTCTGTTGGATTTTCTGAAGAGCACCCTTGGCAGCGCGAAGACGGTCGCGCGGCCATTCTTCGGCCAAATTCAAAACCGCGACGGCAAGGGTGCGGTGGAATGGGCGATCGCCTGGACGCCCGAGATCGATCCCTTTGTGAATTCCTACTGCAACACCATTCCTACGCTCGAGGGCGGTACGCACGAACAGGGTTTGCGCGGCGGCCTGACACGCTCGCTCCGTGCCTATGGCGAGCGCGTGAACAACAAGAAGACGGCACTGATCAACCCCGAAGATGTCATGGCGGGAGCCTGCGCGGTTCTTTCAATCTTCATTCGCGAGCCTGAATTCCAAGGGCAGACGAAAGAAAAACTTTCGAGCCCGGATGCGCAGCGGCTGGTGGAAAATGCGTTGCGCGATCATTTCGACCATTTCCTGTCGGAGCATCCTCAGGAAGCCGATGGCCTGCTTTCTTTTGCCCTGGATGCGGCCGAGGAGCGGCTGAAACGCCGCCAGGAACGGGAAGTCAGCCGCAAGGCGGCGACCCGCAAACTGCGCCTGCCCGGCAAGCTCACCGATTGCACACGCGAGGGACAGAACGGGACGGAGATATTCCTGGTCGAGGGGGATTCCGCCGGCGGATCGGCGAAACAAGCGCGTGACCGCGCAACCCAAGCCGTGCTTCCCCTACGCGGCAAGATTCTGAACGTCGCAAGTGCGGCAGCGGGAAAATTGCAGCAGAATCAGGAATTGTCGGATCTGGTCCAGGCGCTCGGCTGCGGCACGAACAGCAAATATCGTGACCAGGATTTGCGCTATGAGCGCGTCATCATCATGACGGATGCCGATGTTGACGGCGCGCACATCGCTTCGCTGCTGCTGACCTATTTCTATCGCGAGATGCGGGAGTTGATCTCGAACGGACATCTCTTTCTCGCCATGCCGCCGCTTTATCGGCTCACCCAAGGGCCCAAAACGGTTTACGCCCGCGACGACGCGCACAGGGCTGAGTTGATCCGCGACATGTTCAAGGGCAACGCCAAGGTCGAGGTGTCGCGTTTCAAAGGCTTAGGCGAAATGATGCCGGCGCAACTGAAGGAAACCACAATGAAGCCGGGCAGCCGCACTTTGTTGCAGGTAGGCCTTGCCGATGATGACAAAGCCGCGACGGAGAACTTGGTCGAACGGCTCATGGGAAAGAAGCCGGAGCTGCGCTTTCAATTCATCCAGGAAAATGCGGTATTTGCCGTCAAGGATATGGACGTTTAGGAGCGATGCCGCTGCTGCCCCTATCGAAGCCATACATATTCGCTAGCGGAAATAGCAGAGTTAACGCCTAATTAAACGCAAACGCCGGCTCTTGTGACGGCGCCGCGGGTTGACTTCTCGCGCATGATCCTTATGTTGCAACGCAATGTATAAGGCCGCGATTCGGCGCAAATGTTCCGAAGCGGCCTACTGGAGTCTAACTAACATAAGTATCGACAGTGTCGCCGGTTTGGACGCCGGCTCGAATAACGAAACGTCCCCCGGGCCGGCAGCGCCAAATTCAAGCAGTGAAGTCCGTTTCGAAGATCTGGGGCTAAGCCCTCAGCTTCTCAAAGCCGTTGCGGATTCCGGCTACACGACGCCCACTCCGATCCAGGCACGCGGTATTCCGTATGTCCTTCAAGGCAAGGACCTCATCGGCATCGCGCAGACCGGAACGGGCAAGACCGCTTCCTTCACGCTTCCGATGATCGAGATTTTGGCGCGAGGCCGTGCGAAAGCGCGCATGCCGCGCACGCTGATTTTGGAACCGACGCGCGAGCTCGCAGCCCAAGTCGCCGAGAGCTTCGAGCGTTACGGCAAATACCACAAGCTTTCGATGGCGCTGCTGATCGGCGGCGTCTCCTTCGACGACCAGGACAAGAAACTTGACCGCGGCGTCGACGTGCTGATCGCCACCCCAGGTCGCCTGCTCGATCATTTCGGGCGTGGCAAGCTGATGTTGACGGGCGTGCAGGTTCTGGTGATCGACGAAGCAGACCGCATGCTTGATATGGGCTTCATCCCGGACGTCGAGCGCATTGCCAAACTTACCCCTTTCACGCGGCAGACATTATTTTATTCCGCCACCATGCCTCCCGAAATCCAGCGTTTGACGGATCAGTTTCTCCAGGCGCCCGTGCGAGTGGAAGTGTCGCGGCCGGCAACGGCAGCGACCACGATCAAGCAAATTGCGGTAACGGTACCGGGCGGCGACTGGTCGAAGCGCGAAAGCCTTCGCCGTCTCATTCGCGAGCACGACGTCAAGAACGCCATCGTTTTCTGCAACCGCAAACGCGACGTTGATGTGCTGGCCAAATCACTGCAGAAGCACGGCTTCTCGGCGTCACCCTTGCATGGCGATCTGGACCAATCGGTACGGACGCGCACGCTTGACGCGTTCCGCGCCGGCGAGATCGCGATTCTCGTGGCGAGCGACGTCGCGGCGCGCGGTCTCGACATTCCGGCGGTGAGTCACATCTTCAATTTCGACGTACCCTTCCAGCCTGACGATTACATCCATCGCATCGGGCGTACGGGGCGTGCCGGACGAGTTGGCCATGCTTTCATGCTGGTGGGACCGCGAGACGAAAAATCCGTTGCGGCGATCGAGAAGCTGACCGGATTGCCGATTGAACGGCAAGTCATGGAAGGCCTGCCCGAGGAGACACCCCGGCCTGAACGCACACGCGAATCGCGCGGGCGGGAAGGTGGACGCCAACGCAGCGAAGGCCGTGGGCGGAATCGCCACGGACGGACCGATCACGCGCCTCGTCATGAGGCCGTTTCGGCTGCCCCCGCGGAAAAGCGTGCAGTCGTCCCACATGTTCCGCCCAAAACGGAGCCTGCGCCGCCTGCCGCGCAGAGGCCACACCCCCCGAAATCTTCCGAGGCGCGAACCCCCGAGACGAGGCCAGCGGGTCACGATGCGAGCCAGTTGCCTGCCTTCTTGTTGCGGCCAATTCGGCTTCCCCCCAAGCCGGCAAAGAGGCTGGCGGTCGCAGACAGCGAAAGCTAACCGCCTAGCACCTTATCGGCGTTTTCTTTTGCGAATTTCCAAGGCAAGACCCCACCTCTTTACCCTTTGTTACCTCCCCGATTGCATTATGCAGCAACCACCAATTTTGGCGGTTGCGGTGATGCACGGGGGTGGCATGGGGGATGGGTCTTGCAAACTGACGTGAACAAGGACCGGGCCCAAGCTCTCGCGCAGAATGCGTTCGCCTGGATGGCCCAGCGCAATATTCCCCCGACGCCGGAGAATTTCGAGCTCTCGTATAATTTTGTCAGCGGCGAACATGCCGAACTGAAGCGTACGATTGAGGCGTTGATCTCGAACGGATGCAAGTTCGACGCGAGCGTGATGACCATTCTCCATCAGCGCTACTTCCGCACGCCCAAGCATGACGACGCGGTGGCCGAACTCGGCGAGAAGATCACGGCCGAATTGGACTCCGTTCTGCACATTCTGGAAGCTGCAGGCCGCGACCATTCGGCCTATGGCAAGACCTTGTCTCACGCCTCCGGCGAACTCGGCGATGCAAAGCTCGGCGAGGGCGCGATCAAGAATCTCATCGATCAGGTCATCGGTGCCACGCGCGCAATGGAAGCACGGTCGAAGACGCTCGAGGTGCAGCTTCAGACATCATCGCGGGAAGTGAACGATTTGCGCGACCGCCTGGAATCCGTGCGGCGTGAGAGTCTCACCGATCAGCTTACCGGCATAGCCAACCGCAAAGCTTTCGATAAGGCGCTGGAAGAGAGCATTCAAAGATCGATCGAAACGGGCGACCCGTTGTCGCTCGTGATGTGCGACATCGATCATTTCAAGACCTTCAACGACACTTGGGGGCATCAGACTGGCGATCAGGTCCTTCGCCTGGTCGCGAATTGCCTATCGGAGAACGTCAAAGGGCGCGACACGGCGGCGCGCTACGGCGGTGAAGAATTTTGCGTCATCCTGCCCCAGACCGCCCTCGCCGACGCGGTCAACCTCGCCAATCAGATCCGGGCCAAGGTGGAATCGAAGAAACTCGTCAAGAAATCCACGGGCGACATTCTGGGCGTCATCACGATATCGGCGGGCGTGACACAATATGACGCAAATGAAAGTGCCGTCGAATTTCTGAACCGCGCCGATGTGTGTCTCTATGCCGCCAAACGCAGCGGACGCAACCGCATCGTGAGCGAAGGGGACGAGAGAGCGCTCCAAAGCGCGTCAGACACTGCGGCAGCGTAAACCTAATCCTCGTCGCTTTTCGCGGGCTCGATCAGCACCGACTCGCCGCAGCCACAGGCTTCCTTCTGGTTCGGGTTGCTGAAGACGAAGCGTGACGAAAGCTTGTCGCGCTTGAAATCCATCTCCGTTCCGATCAGGAACATGACGGCCTTGGGGTCGATCAGGATGCGCACCCCCCTGTCTTCGATCACTTCATCGAAGGGGTTTTTCGCCTCCGCGTAATCCATCGTGTAGCTCATGCCGGCGCAGCCGCCATTCTTCACCCCAACCCGAACACCGACATAACGGCCGTCGGACTTCTCCATGATGTCGCGGATGCGCGTCGCCGCCGCGTCCGTGAGCCGGACCACCTTAGGGCGCTCGCGCCGGGGACGTGTCGTATTTACGGTTGCTGTTGTCACGGTCTCACTCTCACTCAGAACATGTTTAATTCTAGCTTCGCTTCTTCGGACATGCGATCGGGCGTCCACGGGGGATCGAACGTCATATTCACCGTCACCTCGCCGATACCGGGGACCGTCAATAGCGCGTCCTTCACCATGCCGGGCATTTCGCCCGCAACCGGACAGCCCGGCGCCGTCAGAGTCATATCGATGGTGACGTCCTTATTGTCCGCGACATCAACCTTATAGATAAGACCGAGTTCGTAAATGTCGACCGGTATCTCCGGGTCGAAGACAGTTTTCAAGGCGGTAATCAGCACATTTCCGAACGCTTCCAGCTCCTCTGGCGGCAAAGTAGACGCCTGGGCCGGACCTTGCGTGTCGGCCGGACTCTCGGGCTTGGTTTGGACGTCTTCGCTCATTCCGTCCTCGCCACGCCTTCGTTCTCCAGCGCCGCTTTCATCGCGTGCCAAGCGAGCGTTGCGCATTTGACCCGCATGGGAAAAGCCGAAACGCCCGCCATGACTTCCAACAGCTCCCGGTCATCGCCCTTAAGGCCGCCCACGTTTTCGCCCTTCACCATGTCGAGAAAACCGCCCATCAATGTCTCGGCGTCCTCGATCGTGCGGCCCTTCAGCATCTCGGTCATCAGCGAGGCGGACGCGACCGATATGGCGCAGCCCCGCCCCTCGAAGCTGACATCGGCGATTCGCCCCTTATCGTCCACTTGCAGATAGACCTTCACCCGGTCGCCACAGAGCGGATTGTGCCCCTCGGCCACATGATTGGCCGCGCCCAGCGCGCCGAAATGGCGGGGATGCCGGGAATGATCCAGAATGATTTCCTGATAAAGCTCGCGCAAATTCTCGTCCATCAACCAAACACCTTTCGCGCCTCGCCGACCGCGGCAATCAGCGCGTCCACTTCCTCCAGCGTGTTGTAAAGCGCGAAGGAAGCGCGGGCCGTGCCCGCGACGTTGAAACGCTCCATCAGGGGCTGAGCACAATGGTGGCCGCCGCGGACAGCGACGCCTTCACGGTCCAGGATCGTAGCCAGGTCATGCGCGTGAATGCCGATTGCCTCGAAGGAGATGATCGGCCCCTTGTCATGAGCCTCACCGATGATTCTGATGCCGTTCAGCTCTTTAAGCCGTCTTGTCGCGGCGCGCGCCAGCGTCATCTCATGCGCGGCGCTGCGTTCACGCCCTACACTGTCGAGATAATCGAGCGCGGCAGCCAGTCCGACCGTTTGCACGATGGGCGGCGTGCCCGCCTCGAAGCGCATCGGCGCATCGGCATACGTCACATTCGCTCGCGTCACTTCGCGGATCATCTCGCCGCCCCCTTGATAGGGCCGCATGGTTTTCAGATGCGCCCGCTTGCCGTAGAGCACTCCGATGCCCGTCGGTCCATAAAGCTTGTGACCGGTGAGGGCGTAGAAATCGACATCCAGATCCTGGACATCGACGGTCCCATGCACCGCGCCTTGGCAGCCATCGGCCAGCACGGGAACATTTTTGGCATGGGCAAGGCGTACGATTTCGCCGAGCGCCGTCTTGGTGCCAAGCACGTTGGACATATGCGAGATGGCAACGAGCCTGGTGCGGGGCGTAATCGCGCGCGCGACATCCGCGGGATCCAGCTCACCGAGATCCGAAACCTCCACCCATTTCAGCACGGCACCCTGGCGCTCCCGCAGGAAGTGCCACGGCACGATGTTGGAATGATGCTCCATGATGCTGAGCACGATCTCGTCGCCCGGTTCGATACGGGGCGCAACAAACGAAGCGGCTACCAGATTGATCGCTTCCGTACCGCCCTTGGTGAAGATGATCTCGTCCTCGCGCGCTGCATTGAGGAAACGCTGCACGCGGCGGCGCGCCTGTTCGTAGCGTTCGGTCGCAGCCCCGGAGAGATAATGAACCCCGCGATGCACATTGGCATATTCGCTGGTGGTGAAATTCCTCATCGCGTCCAGCACGGGTTTGGGCTTTTGCGCCGAGGCCGCATTGTCGAGATAGACCAGCGGCTTGCCATGCACCTTGCGGGCGAGGATCGGAAAATCGCGCCGCAGCGCCGCGACATCATAGGCATCGGATGTCATTTGCAGTTCCGCGTTCATAGCTGGCCGGCTTCCAGCGACGTGAGGCTCGCATCGATGCGCTGCCACAGCGCTTCGTGCACCGCCTCATTGGCAAGACCTTCGATCGCGTCCTCGAGGAAGGCCCTTATCAGAAGGCCTTTCGCCTCGTTTTCCGCGATGCCGCGGGAGCGCAGATAGAACAGCGCGTCCTCGTCGAGTGAGCCTATCGCCGTGCCGTGGCCGCAGACCACATCGTCGGCGAAGATTTCCAGTTCCGGCTTGGCATCGGCTTCGGCACGGGGCGACAGCAGCAGCGCCTTGAAGAGCTGATGCGAGTCCGATTTGACGGCGCCTTCGCGCACCACAACCCGGCCCTGGTTCACGGAGCGGCCGCGGCCCCCCACCACGCTTTTGAAAAGCTGGCGGCTGGTTCCATGAGGCGTCGCGTGATCCATCACCGTCGTCACGTCGGCGATTCCCGCATTCAGCACCGCAACATTGTGCAGCGTCGCGTGGGCACCAGGGGCAGCGAGCTGCACATTCACGTCCAGCCGCGAGAGTTGCGCGCCAAGCGCTGCATAAAGCGCGCGGTATTCGGCCTCGCGTTCGAGCCTGGCGCCGAGGCTTGTCACGTGAAGCGCCTTCGAAGCCTCCGCTTGGAGCCGGACATGCTCCAGTCTGGCGCCGGGCTTCAGCACGAATTCCATCCCGATATTCGCAAGCGTCTGATGGGCGCCGTCGCCGCGATGGGCTTCCAGCAAGGACAGCTGCGCGCCCTCTTCCAGGACAAGCAGCACGCGGCAATGGCTG
>DATHDZ010000313.1:0-7819 GCA_035318785.1 Micropepsaceae bacterium | reverse complement strand
GCAAATGCGGTTCGATTTGCCGCCACTGCTCATCGTTCAGCCAAAACAGGTTGCGCCGCATCCGCTTCTCTGCTCCGAATCACAATCTTCAGCAGAAGCGAATCAGCAACCGATTCAGCTAGCAACGCTTTTATTGGGTTTCCACCCTAGTTTGCCCAAAGACGAAGTCGGCGGCGGCGACCTCGTCTGCCATCGGAACTGGGCACCTGATTTGATTCGGTGACTGGCGCGCCGACCTGAATGACTGCAATGGGGCAGACTTGGACGGTAGCGGCGACCGTCGTCAATGTCCGATCACCCCAGTCATCCAGTCATTCATTTCAAAGTGTTGGAACGACCGCCTTTCGTCAGGAACGGTCATTCCCGCGACGTCGAGATTGTCTGGCCACGGAATCTCAATTACAGACGAAATCGTCGGCGCCAACCGGGTGGCAGAGATCGGGCCAGCCGCGTGCTCGCCAATAATCAATCATGCCGGCGGCGCGGATATAGGCTTTGAAGCGCTCCGTTTTGCGCACTGGAGCGTATGAGCGATGCCATAACGGAGAGATGATGCCGCCGAGGAAGAAGCCTGCCTTGGCGTTACCGTCGTAAAACTCCAGCGTTCGGTCAGTGGCGCCGACGTAAAGATAAACGAACCCTAGATTGCCCAACTGCGGGAGGGCTTGCGGCGAGGCAACTTTCGCGGGCGCCGTGCGCAGTAGCCGCCCGGCGTCCTCCACCGTTCCCGGCAGAAACAACGCTGTAGGTATCGGCAACAAGGCATCGGCGGCTTCGCGGTAGCGGCCTGCCTCCGCATAAATCATCGCAAGAGGACCCTCACCACCTCCGCCTGCGGGTATATCCTTGAGCATCGCAATAGCAGCGTCGTTCTGTCCATTCAGCCACAGGACCAACCCTGTGATTGAATTAAATACAGGAACGAAAGGCTCTTGCGCCTCGAGTCTTTGCCTCATCGCAAGGGCTTCTCTCACATGTCCCACTTCGACCAGCAGCAACCCATAGAGGTGCAGAGCATCTGAGTTGTTGGGATCAAATGCGCGCGCCTTGGAATAGAGCTCTTCGGCCACCAACCATTTCCCGCGCACGGCTTGCACATAGCCTAGGGCCAAATATCCGTCCGCGTTATTGGGGTCCAACTGGATCGCCCGCTGCGCGGCTGCCTCTGCTCTCGGAAGGGAGGCATCCACCACCCGGCGATACTCTTCTACGGCGCTGCTGTTCCGGGCGGGGTGGAATGTCGGTGTAAATTCGTAGGCCTGCGCCAACAGCGCCCATCCGGGTGCGAATTCGGGATCGCGGGAGACTACCTCCTCCAACAGAGCGGCCGCCTCGGTCATGCGGGTAAGTCCCCGCGCGCGTACCAGTGCCTTGGCCCGGAGATACTGAAGATAGGAATCCAAATCCTTGGTTTGATTTCGTACCAGAGTGTCGCCTTGCTTCAATCCCAGCGGCACGCGTAGCGCGCCGGCGATCGCTTGTGCAATGCCCTCCTGGATGGCGAAGATGTCGGTGAATTCGCGCTCGTAGCTTTCGGTCCAGAGATTGGTCCCACTGGCAGCTTCGATGAGCTCCGCGCTGATGCGCACGCGGTTGCCAATTTTACGCACGGAGCCTTCGATCAGATGCGATGCGCCCAGCGAGCGAGCTATCATGCGAACGTCCAGGTTCTGTCCTTTGAACTGGAATGCGGAGGTGCGGGCGACCACGCGCAAGGATGCGATCTTGGCTAGCGCCGAGGTGATCTCCTCGGTCATCCCGTCGGAAAAGAAATCCTGGCTGGCGTCTCCGGACAGGTTGGCCAAGGGAAGCACCACGATGGAGATGGCGCCTGCCTGCGGGGTGGGAGCGGTCCGTTCCGCGACGGCTGCCTTAGAGCTATTCGGTACACTGCCGGCGAACTGCCAATAAGAAAAGAGCGCGGCCGCGACGATAGCGGCGCCCGCCAACACGACCAGCGAGGTCGTCGGTCCACCGGACGCATCGCTTGGGCGCGCCATGCGAGAGGAACGAGGCGGTAGCTTAGCCTCCGGCGCTGCTGGATCGCTTGTCCGCTCTTCGCCGCGGCGTGCGATCTCCGCAAAAACGAGGCGAGTCTCGGCCTCGGGCTCGGCATCGAGCTCGGTTCGCAAGGCATCGGCGAACATACGATAGAGTTGGACCGCGGCTCCGCGCCGTCCACTCTCGCCATAGAGCTGCATGAGGCGGCGCACCGCTGCCTCATGCAACGGTTCAAGGCCCAGAATCCGCACGCCCGTCTCGATCGCGCGCTGGGTCTCGCCGCACTCGCCCAATAACGCCATCAGCCGGGTGAGAACATCGATAGTCTGATCCCGGTATCGCGCGGCCTCCCCGCGGCGCCAAGATTCGAACTCTTCGCTCTCGATGTCGAACCCATCCAGAAATTCGCCGGAGCATAGATTCGCCGCAGCTTCCAATTCGGTCAGGCCGGATTGTGCCGCGAGTCGGCGAAAGGCCAGGGCATCGACCTCGAATGCCGCAGCGTCTAGCACAATGTCATCGCCTTCGGACGCTATGACGCGATGTTCAGTATCGCCAAACGCTTTGCGCAAGCTCCAGACGCATGTGCGCAAATTGTCAAGCGCGGTCTCGTCGGTGGCATCGCCCCACAGCAGCGTCGCCAATTTCCGGCGCGGCTGGCGGCAATTCGGGCTGAGGGCGAGATGGGCGAGCAGCACCCGCTCGCGCTTTCCGGGCAATGCCACCCGCTCGCCACCCGGAAGCGCGCCAAGCTCAAAGCCACCAAAGAGGCGAAGCGACCAGCGCGCCCGCACCTCAATCCCGTTCCCCAAAGCTGAAGCATTATTCATCGACGCCCCGCTGGCTATAGCCGCGCGGTCAAGCACAGACGAAGTCGTCGGCGCCGACGGGATGGCACAAGTCCGGCCAGCCGCGTGCGCGCCAGTAATCCACGAACCCCATCTTGCGTACGAAGGTCTTGAAGCGCTCAGTTTTTCGCACTGGGGCGAAGTCGGGAGACCATAGATACCTTACTTGTGCCGAGCCGAGGTTAGGATATCGCGCAACCTGACGCTCCTGATAATCCAAGACGCGGTCCGGCGCGCCAATATAGAGGTAGACGAAGCTCAGCTCTTGATCCAAGGCGGGCAGAGTTTCCGCTGCTTTGACCTTGGTTGGAACGCTGCGGATAAGGCGCGCTGCCTCTTCCACTGCGCCGCGATCCCAATTTCCTCCCTTGATGGCGAGAATTGTATCCGCTGCCTCCCGATACCGGCCCTCCGTCGCATAAGCATGGGCGAGAACTGTATTGCGGGCTTGGGCTGCGGGTAACGCTTCGAGGATCGGAATCGCGGCTTTGCTCTGCCCGTCGATCAACATGATGCTGGCGGTGATGTAGTTATAGACGGGGACGAAAGGTTCTAGTATCCGCAGCTTTTCCCTGATGCTCAACGCTTCCTTGAGACGACCGGCGAATGCCAGCGAATTGCTGAGACTGTCCAGAGCGTCGGGATCGGTGGGATCCAGTGTAAGCGCTTGCTTACGAAGATCTTCGATGACTGCCCAATTGCCTTGCGCAGCCTGGATTCCCACCACCGCGGAATAGGTGGCATTACGGGGATCCAGTCGAAGGGCTTCCTGTGCGGCCATTCTTCTCTTGTCGGGGTCGTCAGAGATCCTGGCCAGAAGCGCCCAGGCCGGGGCATAAGCAGGATCGCGCGCGATCGCGTGTTCCAACATTGCAATCGCGCCAGCGAACCGATTCTCCCCCAGCCCCGTTTGGTTGCGGGTACGCCATATCGCCATGGCGCGGAGATATTGCTCATAAGATTGCGGGTCGATCGCGCTATTGGCGACAAGACGCTCGCCCGGGGCCAGACCGAGCGGCATCCGCAGCGCAGCGGCGATGGCCTGGGCGATCTCCTCTTGTGCCGCAAAGATGTCGGTGAATTCGCGCTCGTAGCTTTCGGTCCAGAGATTGGTTCCATTGGCAGCTTCGATGAGCTGCGCGCTGATACGCACGCGGTTGCCAATTTTGCGTACGGAGCCTTCGATCAGATGCGATGCGCCCAGCGAGCGAGCGATCATGCGAACGTCCAGGTTCTGTCCCTTAAACTGGAATGCGGACGTCCGGGCGAGCACGCGCAAGGACGGGACCTTGGCCAGCGCCGAGGTGATCTCCTCGGTCATGCCGTCGGAAAAGAACTCCTGGCTGGCGTCTCCGGACAGGTTGGCGAAGGGAAGAACCACGATAGAGACGGGGCTTGCTTGCGGAGCGAAAGCGGTCCGTTCCGCGACGGCTGCCTTAAAGCTGTTCGGTTCACTGCCGGCGAACTGCCAATAAGCAATGAGCGCGACTGCGACGATAGCCACGCCGGCCAAAATGGCCAGAGGTGCACGCACCCGAAACACCCGCCGTGGCGGCGGCTGCGCCGGTCCACCGGACGCGTCGCTCGGGTGCGCCATATTCGTGGAATGAGACGGTAGCTTGGTATCTGGGACGGCTGGACCGCTTGTCCGCTCTTCGCCGCCGCGTGCGATCTCCGCAAAAACAAGGCGAGTCTCGGCCTCGGGCTCGGTATTGAGTTCGGTTCGCAGGACGTCGACGAAGTCACGATAGATTTGGACCGCGGCTCCGCGTCGGCCGCTCTCGCCATAGAGCCGCATCAGACGGCGCACGGCGGCTTCGTGCAGCGGCTCAAGACTCAAAATCCGCGCGCCCGCGTCGATAGCACGCTCGATGTCGCCGCACGCGGCCAATTGCGTCATTAGCCGGGTAAGGACATCGATGCTCTGATCGCGGTAGCGCGCCGCTTCCGCGCGACGCCAGGATTCGAATTCTTCGCTCTCGATGTCGAGCCCATCCAGGAATTCGCCGGCATATAGGTTCGCCGCAGCTTCCAACTCGGTCCGGCCTGATTGTGCCGCGAGGCGCCGAAAGGCTAGGGTATCAACCTCCAATGCCGCAGCGTCTAGCACAAGGTCATCGCCTTCGGACCCAATGACGCGATGCCCGGCATCGCCAAGCGCTTTGCGCAGGCCCCATATACAAGTCCGCAAATTGTCGAGTGCGGCCTCTTCGCTGGCATCGCCCCACAGCAGCGCCGCCAATTTTCGGCGCGGGTGGCGGCAATTCGGGCTAAGGGCGAGATAGGCGAGCAGCACGCGCTCACGCTTTCCGGGCAATGCCACCCGCTCGCCACCCGGAAGCGCGCCAAGCTCAAAGCCGCCAAAAAGGCGAAGCGACCAGCGCGACCGCACCTCAATCCCATTCCCCAAACCTGAAGCACTATTCATCGACGCCCCACAGGCTATAGCCGCGCAGTCAAGCGCAGACGAAATCGTCGGCGCCGACGGGATGGCACAAGTCCGGCCAGCCGCGTGCGCGCCAGAAATCGACGAGGCCGAACTTGCGTACGAGCGCCTTAAAGCGCTCCGTCTTGCGCAGCGGGGCCAATTCAGGAAGCCAGACCGAATCGTCGACACCGGACTGAATTTCAATCATGCGCGCGTAATTATCCATCGCGCGATCCGGCGCGCCGACATGGACGTAAACGAAGCTTAGCTCGCGAGCCAGCGTCGGGAGGGCATCCAGCGCCTCGATCTTCTTGGGAGCGTTGCGGAGAAGCCGCGCGGCGTCTTCCACCAATCGCCGGTCGATTTGGCTACTCGGCATGAGGAGAAGCGTATCCGCCGCTTCGGCGTACCGTCCCGCCGCCGCATAGGCCTCTGCAAGCCACAAATTACGCCAATAGCCTCCCCCGGCGTCCGGCGGTATTGCTTCGAACGTCGCAATCGCGGCCTGCCGCTGCCCGTTGAGATGCAGGTCGTGGGCCGCCACGATATTGAAGATGGGAACGAAGGGTTCCACCCTCCGCAGCCTCTCCATCACATTCAAGGCGTCCTTGAGACGGCCCTCGCCTGCCAGCGTAATGTCGTAATTCAACAGAACGTCGGGCTCGTTGGGGTCGAGCGCGAGCGCTTGCTTAAAAAGATCGTCGCCAATAGCCCACTTGCCGTGATGGATAGCCTGGACCCGCGCCAGCACCGCGTACCCGACAGCATTCCGGGAATCGAGTCGGATGGATTCTCGGGCCGCCATTTCCGCCTTGTCCTGAGAGGTTTGCACGGCAAGACGCGCCTCTTCTTGCGAGCCGCTGGTCACCTCGATGCTGAAGTTCTGCCCGACGACGTAGATCTGGGCCAGCAACCCCCAGGCCGGCGCAAAGGCGGGAGCGCGGGCGACGACGGGTTCCAACAGTTTGAGCGCGGCGGGGAGGTCACGAGCGCGATACAGCGCCTTGGCGCGAAGATATTGCTGGTAGGATTCCGTATCGATGTTGCGGTTAGCGACGAGTCGCTCACCCGGCGTCAAACCCAAAGGTGTCATCAGAGAGCCGACGATGGTTCGCGCAATCTCCTCCTGGGTGGCGAAAATATCGCTGAGTTGGCCGTCGTAGCTTTCGCTCCAGAGGTGCGTTCCCTTACCGACTTCGATGAGCTGCGCCGTGATGCGCACCCGGTTGCCTTCCTTGCGCACTGAGCCTTCGAGGAGATGGGTCGCGTTCAGCGCCTGGCCCACCGTCCGCACGTCAATCTTTTCGCCCTTGTACTGGAAGGCCGATGTGCGCGCGACAACCTTGAGATCGGGTACCTTGGCGAGCGCCGCGGTGATCTCTTCGGTCATCCCGTCGGAAAAGAAATCCTGACCCGCATCGCCGGAAAGATTGAGAAACGGCAGCACGGCTACGGAAATGGCGCTTGACTGAGAGGCCGACGCGGCACGTTCGCCGGTAATGCCGCTATCGGTACTCAAGAGGACGAACGGCCGATAAGAAATGAGAGCGATCGCCACGATCAGTGCGCCGGCGACAGCGGCGAGCGAGGTACTTAAGCGTAAAGCCGGTCGCATGACCGGCAGCGTCGGTACGCCGGGTACATCGCTTGGGCGCGCCACATGAGTGGACCGACGCGGCAGCTTCACGTCCGGTGCGGCTGGACCGCTCGTCCGCTCTTCTCCGCCACGTGGGATCTCCGCAAAAACAAGGCGAGTCGCAGCCTCAGGCTCGGCATCGAGCTCTGTTCGCAGCGCGTCCGCGAACGTACGATACAGTTGGACCGCGGCTCCGCGCCGCCCACTCTCGCCATAGAGCTGCATGAGGCGGCGCACCGCTGCCTCATGCAACGGCTCAAGTCCCAAAATCTGAATGCCTGTCGCGATCGCACGCTCGGTCTCGCCGGACTCGCCCAATAGCGTCATCAGCCGGGTGAGAACATCGATAGTCTGATCCCGGTATCGCGCGACCTCCCCGCGGCGCCAAGATTCGAACTCTTCGCTCTCGATGCCGAACCCATCCAGGAATTCGCCGGCGTATAGGTTCGCCGCAGCTTCCAACGCTGTCCGGTCCGATTGTGCTGCGAGTCGGCGAAAGGCCAAGGCATCGATCTCGAATGCCGCAGCGGCGAGCACAAGGTCTTCATCTTCGGAGGCGATGATGTGATGCCCGGTGTCGCCAAGCGCTTTGCGCAGGCCCCATATACAAGTCCGCAAATTGTCGAGTGCCGCCTCATCGCTGGCATCGCCCCACAGCAGCGTCGCCAATTTCCGGCGCGGCTGGCGGCAATTCGGGCTAAGGGCGAGATAGGCGAGCAGCACCCGCTCACGCTTTCCGGGCAGAGCTACGCTGTCGCCGCCAACAAACGCGCCAAGTTTGAACCCGCCAAGCAGGCGAAGCGACCAGCGCGCCTGTGCCTCAACCCCTTTGCCGAGTGCTGAATCAGGATTCATCGACGCCCCACAGGCTATAGCCGCGCAGTCAAGCGCAGACGAAATCGTCGG
>DATHDZ010000312.1:0-32220 GCA_035318785.1 Micropepsaceae bacterium | reverse complement strand
GACGACATAGCCGCCATCGGGCGAAAAGATTTCGGTGTAGGTGCGCATGCCGCCGCCGGCTCTTGGGCGCACCCATTCGGTACGAAACATCCCGCGCGCGTGATCCCAACGGTGCACGAAGGTCGAGGTGCCGACGTCCGGCTTGGTCAGGTCGCTGACCGATTCGGATTCACCCGGGTCCCAGGACTGCACGCTTCCCCTCGCGGTCAGGGTCACCAGCATGTCTGGGGGCCTGAATCCTTCCCCGAGATATTGCTCTCCCATGCCCATGGCTTTGAAAGCATCGTTGACAAGCGCCTGTGACGGCGTTGGCGGCGTTGCCGGCGCGGCTCCCGTGGCGCCGAAAGCCAGAAAGGCGCTCAAGGCGATGGCGCCCAGCGATGCGCCGGCGAGCTTCACGCTTCCCCTGCCCATTGGCAGACCTCCCCGAAAATTGCGAACAGGGCCGAAGCCCTGTTCGCGTCGTTGATTTAGAGACGAAGCAATTTTCTTAAGGCAGAAATTCGTTATCGCGCCGCTTGCGTCCTTTGGACGGCTTGCACGAGATCCGCGTAATTGCCGACCGCGCCATGACCACCCGCGAAGCGCTCGGGCTGGATGCCCATCTTCTCCACGCCGCGCACGATCGAGACCTGGGCCGGGTTGGCCGGACCATTGATCGGCGCTCCCGGATTCCACAAATCGGTCACGAAGGCGAGCTTCGCATCGGGAATATAGGGGATGATGTAACCCGTGGCGTGCGCGGTATCGAGCGAATAGGCATCGATCTCGCGCCCCGCATCGTTGATGCTCCACTTACCGTCGACCTCGATCACCTTGGGCGTAAAGGGCTTCAAGGGATAGGGATCGAGGTTGTGCGGTGCAGCCAGCGCCTTGCGGAAGAACGCTCCATTACCTTTGCCGACGACGATGGTGGCGCCTTGCGCGGCATAGGCACGAATGCCGCCGGTATGGTCGATGTGATGATGGGTCAACACGACATAGCGGAACGGCTTACCCGGATATTTCTTCGCTGCCTCATTGATGACCCATTGCGACATCCCGTCATCGCCCGCGGCATCGAACACCACGAGATAGGAGTTGGTCGCAACCACCAGCGCATTGTGCGAGCCACCCGAGACGAAGCTGACGTTCGGAGCGACATCGGTCATCTTTAAGCTGCCGCCATCGTCCGTGTAGAGAGCATCCGAATCCAGATAGAAGCCGTTCCCGAGCCGCCGCAAGATCCATTGGTAGGGAATCTTGCCGACGGGCGCCGGCGCTGCCGCCTTCCCGCGCAGCGCAGCGGGAACCGTGAAGGCGTCGACCGCGAGCTGAGGATTGAACGTGACCTGGGTCAGCGTCGTGTCGAAGATCTTCGTGCCGTTGACCGTGATGACCTGGTGGAACGGCATCTTGACGCCGGCCATACCGACGGCGCGCCAGTCGGAAAGCGTCAAGTCGTAATCGGAATCGCCATCATGTACTTCGAAGTCGCGTGTCCTGACCACCGCGGGAAAATGCGTCGCCGGGTCGAAGAGCACGGTGAATGTGCCGTAATCCCCGCGATACTGCACGGCGGGATAGGATTTGCCGGCGGCGCGCTGATTGGGCAAGTCCGACAGACGGTCCGGATTCTCGTGCATCTCGTCGACGATGTTGACGCGTTCCAATTCGCGCAACGTCGCAGCCAGCCTTAATCCCGACTCCGTGTGAATCGGCATGTTGTTGGCTTGGACCGCGCGGGCAGGCTGTCCGCCATTGACGTCGATGCCCATGACATAGCCGCCCATGTGCCCGTCATATTCATCGGTGAGAATTTCGGTGTATTTCCGCCGTTCCCCATTCGCCCTCGGGCGGTCCCATTCGATTCGGTAAAGCCCCCGCGAACGGTCCCAGAACTGAGAGAAGGTCGATGTGCCCCAATCGGGCTTCATCGGCGTGTTGACCGATTCGGATTCGCCCGGGTCCCAGGCCTGCATGCTGCCGCGCGTGATGAGGGTAACGACTTGCGCAGGCGCGAGCTTGACGTCCGACATTCCCATCGCCTTGTAGGCTGCGTCGGTGAGACTTTGCGGCGTCTCCGCGCCCCATGCGGTCGCATAGGCCATGCCCAACGCGATGCTGATGCCAAATACCGATATTGCAGTGGTCTTCATGCTTAACGGACGCATGGATCTTCCCTCCCCAATTCGCCGCTATTGCCCGTGCCCGGCAGAGCCAAACCTTATCAGGAATCCGGTTCGGTGAGAGCAAGGCTCCACGCATCATACAGAACAAACCGGCTTGGGTGAACAAAACAAGATTTTCAAGCTGTTGCCCTGCCCGAAGGGGTTGTGCGGAGGGAGGCGCGCTACCCTGCGCCTCGCGGGAGGCTTGCCCGAGGGGGAGCTTTGCCTCGGCCAAAAAAAGCAGCAGACTGCACGTCCTAAAGGCGATCGACCAAAACCACGGTCAGAATCGATCAAATTGGGGGCAAGCTGATGATCAATGGGGCAGACACGGCCTGGATGTTAACGTCAACCGTCCTGGTCCTTTTCATGACATTACCAGGACTGGCGCTTTTCTATGCAGGTTTGGTGCGGGCGAAGAACGTCCTCTCGGTGCTGATGCATTGCGTGGCGATCGCCTGCCTGGTGTCGGTGCTGTGGTTCGCCGGGGCCTATTCGCTGGCGTTTGTCGGCACCAATCCTTGGACCGGCGACCTCAGTCAGGCTTTCCTCGCCGGTGTCGTGCGCGGCGCGGTCCATCCCGGAACGACAATTCCCGACACCGTCTACATCATGTTCCAGATGACCTTCGCGATCATCACGCCGGCGCTGATTATCGGCGCCTATGTCGAGCGGATCAAATTCAGCGCCGTACTCTTGTTCTCCGGCCTTTGGCTGATCGCGGTTTACGCACCCGTTGCGCATTGGGTGTGGGGCGGCGGTTGGCTCGCCGCGATGGGCGTCAAGGATTTCGCCGGCGGCATTGTGGTTCATACGACAGCGGGAATCTCCGCGCTTGTGGTGGCGATGGCGCTCGGCAAGCGCGAAGGCTTTCCACACAGCCTGCAACCCCCTCATGCGCCCTGGATCGTCATGGTGGGCGCTGCGATGCTGTGGGTCGGCTGGTTCGGCTTCAATGCAGGTTCCGCCCTCACGGCAGGCGCCGATGCGGGCATGGCCATGCTGGTGACTCATATGGCGGCGGCGGTCGCCTCGCTCACCTGGATGGCCATCGAATGGGCGCGGTTCCGCAAGCCGAGCCTGATAGGCACCGTCACGGGGACGATCGCGGGGCTTGCCACCATCACGCCCGCCTCCGGTTATGTCGGCCCGATGGGCGCCATTATCATCGGAATCGTCAGCGGCGCATTGTGTTACGCGATGGTGCAAGTTGTGAAGCTGCGCCTGGTTGTCGATGATTCGCTGGATGTCTTTGCCGTTCACGGCATCGGCGGAATGACCGGAACCTTGCTGACAGCGATCCTGATGGCGGTGGAATTCGGTGGTGTGGGTTACGGGGACGGAGTCACCATGGCTTCCCAATTCGGCGTGCAGGCGACAGGCGTTATCACCGCAGCGGTGTGGTCCGGAGGGATAAGTTTCGCCCTCATCAAGATCACCGAGGCGCTCGTGGGCTTGCGTGTGGCGCAGGAAAGCGAGACCCAAGGGCTCGACCTTACCACCCATGGCGAGGCGGGCTACAACGTCGCGTTCGGAGGAACCAGCCAATGAAACTCATTGTCGCCATCATTCAACCGCACCGCATCGATGTTGTGCGCGAGGCGCTCACCGAAGCAGGCGTCGGCGGGCTTACGGTCAGCGAAGTTCGCGGTTACGGACGACAGAGGGGACACAAAGAGGTCTATCGCGGCGCGGAATACACCATCAATTACGTGCCGAAGCTGAAACTCGAAATTGCGGTTGAAGACGAGAAGTCCGAGGAGGTGGCGGAGGTGATCATGCGATCGGCCCGCACCGGCAAGATCGGCGATGGAAAAATTTTCATCTTCGATCTGCTGTCCGCCAAGCGCATCCGCACGGGCGAGGAGGGCCCGCAGGCGCTGTAGCGCCAAGTTCCCGGGCGCACCCGCGGCGCAGACATTGGTCTTCCTTAAGGCATTTCCCTATAGATTCGATCTGAAGAGCCGAGCGCTCCCGTCGGTCGAAGCGGAGAAATGTCATGATCGTTCTGTCCTGGATGTGGGAAATCGTGAAAAGCGTTCTTAACGGGATCGCCAAAGTGGTGGTGTTCGCGATCATTCTCATGCTGGTGTTGGTGGGCGTCGGTGTCTTTAGCGGCGACGGCATCGCTCGGAACACGGTCCTCGAGCTGGATCTGCGCCAGTCGATGGAAGATAAATCCTCGTCAAGCTTGTTCGATCTGGGTGAAGCAAACCCCTCCATCATGGATGTGGTGATGGGGCTGGACAGGGCGGCGCGCGATGCCCGCGTGAAAGGCATTTTCCTGCGAGTCGGAACGGCCGATCTCTCGGTACCCAAGGCCGAAGAGCTGCGCGACGCGCTCAAGCACTTCAAGGAATCCGGAAAATTCGTGATCGCACATTCCCAGAGCTTCTATTCGAGCGGGCTAGGCGATTACACCGTGGCCGCGGGCGCCGATCAGATCTGGATGCAGCCGGTCAGCACATTCTTCAGCGCCGGCACGGCGACGACGACGCTGTTCTTCAAAGGCCTATTCGACAAGGTCAACGCGGTCCCGCAATTCGTCCAACGCTACGAATACAAGAACGCTGCCAATGTCTTTACGCAAACCGACTTCACCGCGCCGCATCGCGAGGCCACCTTGCGGGTCCTGCAGTCCTGGTATGATTCGGCGACCACCGAAGCGTCGACGGACCGCAAGCTCGACCGCGCGGTGTTGACCGCGGTCTTGGATGCGGCGCCGGCGACGGTGGAAGCCGTGCAAGAGAAGGGGCTGATCACCAATATCGGCTATGACGCGGAAGCGCGCGACGCCGCGAAATCGCGTGCGGGCGCCGACGCGAAAGTCACGTCCTTCGAGCGTTATGTGCAGGCGACCCGCAATCAAGGGGCAGGATT
This sequence comes from Micropepsaceae bacterium, assembly GCA_035318785.1. Lineage (GTDB taxonomy): Bacteria > Pseudomonadota > Alphaproteobacteria > Micropepsales > Micropepsaceae > CAIYRG01. The sequence goes on along the minus strand of DATHDZ010000312.1, from coordinate 27,190 downwards.
TGGCGCTCCCACCATTGCGCTCGTCCATGCGGCGGGCGACATCGTTGAGGGCGAGGACGATAGCCCCCTGCAGCGGGGCTCGGCATCGGTCGCTGGTGACACATTCTCTCAGGCGATCCGCGATGCGGCAGAAGACAAGAATGTGAAGGCGATCCTTTTGCGCGTCGATTCGCCTGGCGGCTCGGCCATCGCGTCCGATCAGATCTTGGATGCGCTGAAAAAAGCCCGTGCCACCGGCAAACCCATTGTGGTCAGCATGGGCGCGGTTGCGGCTTCCGGTGGTTATTACATCTCCATGGCCGCCGATCGCATCATCGCCGAGCCGGGAACGCTCACCGGCTCCATCGGCGTGCTATGGGGCAAGTTCGCGGTCGGCAAAACGGCGGAGATGGTCGGTCTGGAAGCGCGCGAATTGGGCGTCGGAAAGAACGCGCTCTTTCTTACCGGGATCACGCCGTGGAACGAGACCCAATTGGCGCAGGTCAATATGCAGGCCGATATCGTCTATGCCGATTTCACAAAGAAGGTGGCCGAAGGGCGCAAGATGCCGCTGGATCGTGTGGAGCAGATTGCACGCGGCCGCGTCTGGACCGGGGCGGACGCGAAAGAACGCGGGCTGGTGGACGATCTCGGCGGCTTTTGGACCGCCGTCGCGGAGGTCAAGACCCTGGCCGGAATCTCGCCCAATACGCGCGTGGCCTTCAAGAGCTATCCCCAACCGCATGGTCTCGTCGGCACCGTATCGCGACTGCTCGATGGTTCGGTGGCCAGCCTGAAAGCGTTGGAAGGATTGAGCGCGCTGTTGCAGGCGACGCCGGTCAAGGCACTGGTCGAAGCCGTGCGCGCGATGCCCGAAGGACGCGCCGAGTTGAGGGCCATCGGTCTGCCGCGCTATTGAAGGATCCTGCTCGGTCAGTGATCCGCCCAATCAGGGTGAGCTATATTCGCTTGGCCTCTTTCGGTATCGTTGCGGATGCAACCCATCCTGCTCAATTGGGCCGCCAACAATTTCTACGGTTGGGGCATTGTCGGCCTGAACCTGCTTCTGCATTGGGCGAATGATTCCAAGATTCGCCCTCTGATGGGCTTTCCGATCGCCGAGAACGACATGGCTGGTGTCGATCCGCTGAAAATCATGGCGTGCGGCGAGGCGATTGTCAGGTCCAACCAATTTCAAACCGAATTGCGCCGGCTGCAGGGCGGTGAACAGACGCTTCCCATGATTGTGGTGGAAGGACTGGGCAACGGGTTGTTTCGGCCGGGGGGCTTGCGTGGCACCAAGACCATGGGCCGCTGCATCTTCGAAGACACTAATCTCGAACGGCTGGACGAGAAGCTGGCGCGCTTCGATGTGCTGCTCTGCGCGTCGCATTGGAACGCGCACGCGCTGAAGGCAAATTGCACCAAGCGCGTCGAGATCATCTTCGAGGGAATCGATCCCTCCCAGTTCCATCCCGGACCCAGATCGGGCGTGCTCGACGGAAACCGGTTCTACATTTTTTCCGGCGGCAAGGTGGAATTCCGCAAAGGCCATGACCTTGTTCTGCTCGCATTTCGGGAGTTTTCGCGGCGCCATGACGACGCGGTGCTGGTTACCGTTTGGCACTCGCCCTGGCCGCAGCTTTCGGCAGGGTTCCAGGGCAAGCTCGCCGCCCCTCTCGAACTGACCCCACAAGGCATGATCGACGTGAAGAAGTGGGTCGCCAGGAACGGCGTCGATCCGGCGAAGATTATCGAAATCGGACAGGTTCCGAACGCGATGATGCCCTCGCTTTTGCGCGAAATGGACTGTGCTCTGGCGCCGTCGCGCGCGGAAGCCTGTACCAATCTTCTTGCCAAGGAGGCGATGGCCTGCGGCGTGCCGGTCATTCTCGCCGCCAATACCGGAGTGAAGGACCTCATCGTCGAAGGGAACTCGGTGCCTCTCACGCGGCAGCGAACCGTGCGCGATTATCCACCTTCGGGCACGGAGGGATGGGGCGAATCCGAGGTGGAAGAAATCGTGGAGGCGCTCGAACGGCTCTACAGCGACACTGTGCTTCGCAAGAGGATCGGCCAAGCGGGCGCGGCGTGGATTGTGGAGGAGGGAAGGACCTGGTCAAATCACGCGCGACAATTGAAATCTTTGCTATTGTCGCTCTGACTTCCCCGTCCAAGGGCCCTTCTGGTGCTGAGCATCATCGTTCCCGCGCGCAACAACGGCCACTTCACCGCGACATGCCTCGGCTCGATCCTGTTTGCGGTTTCGCGACTCAATTTGAATTGCGAGTTCATCCTGGTCGATGATGCCTCCGCGCCCGAGGAGAAAATCCTTGATGCCTTTCGTCTGCATCGCGCCAACGCCCTGGGTCATGAAACCAAGATCGTCCGGTCGCGGAAGCACCAGCATTATTCCGGGGTGTTTTCGATTGGGCTGCAATTCGCGACTCGCGACATTGTCTTCTTCATCAGCAACGACATGCTGGTGACGCCCAGCTTCTTTCAGGCAATTCTTCTGGTCTCCTCGCTTTCGCGGGACTTCGGGATCATCCGCGGCACGTCCAATTACACGGACAGCCACCCCGAGCATCTGGTCGAGCCCAAGGAACAGCTCAAGAGCTTTCAGGAAATCGACAATTTTTCGCGCAACGCCTTCAGTGCGAACGGTTGCCGCTATGTAGAGGACCAAGTGCTCTCAGGCGACGCCATTCTCGTGAAGCGATCACTGATCGAAAAAATCGGTGTCTTGGATTTGCGGTTCTTCGGCTATTTCGGGGACATCGATTATGGGGTGCGCGCGCATCTGGCCGGGTTTAAGCTCATCTGCGCAAAAGGCGCGTGGCTGTTCCACGAAGGCAGTGGACACGTCAAACATGAGATGGCCCTCCACGCGTTGAGCTTTGATGAGGCTCGCGACCGCCGTATGGCGATGGTCGAAACCGCCTATCAGGAATTCCGCAGAAAATGGAATCTGGCGACGCCGGAAGTCTGGGGCGGCGGCGGGTCCGTCGAGGCTCTCCATTTTTTCGAACGGGTGCGTCCACAGGCGGCGGGCGTACCGCTGAAATATGATTTCCCCTCTTCGGTAATGGACGATCTGGAGATCTATTGACGATGACCACCGCCCTCATCACGCATCCCGCGTGCTTGTTGCATGAATTGCCACAGGGCCATCCCGAGCGGCCGGCGCGGCTCAAGGAGGTGTTGAACGCCTTGGCAGGGGAACCGTTCGGCACGCTGCTGCGCAAAACAGCCCCTAAAGCGGAAGAGGAGGCGCTTGCCCGGGTTCATTCCGGCGATTTCATCCGTGAGATTCTGGATGCCATTCCGCAATCGGGCTTCGTCCAGATTGATTCCGATACGATCGCCTCGCCGGGCACGGGCGAGGCGATCCTGCGCGCCGCCGGAGCGGTCGTGCTTGGGGTCGATATGGTGATGAGCGGCGAAGCCAAGAATGCATTCTGCGCTGTGCGTCCGCCCGGCCATCATGCGACTCCCACGCGCGCAATGGGTTTCTGCCTGTTCAACAATGTTGCGGTCGGCGCCTTGCACGCGCGCGCCGTTCACGGGCTGAAGCGCATCGCGGTGGTGGATTTCGACGTCCATCACGGCAATGGCACGCAGGACATGTTCACCCGCGACGCGAACCTGTTTTACGGCTCGACCCATCAATCGCCGCTCTATCCCGGCACCGGCAGGCCGGATGAGACCGGCGTTGCGCACAACATCGTCAATGTGCCGCTGCCACCCGGGGCAGGGGGAAGCGAATTCCGCCGCGCCTTCGAGCTCGTGATTCTGCCGGCGCTCGCGCGATTTGAGCCGGAGCTTGTCATGATCTCGGCGGGCTTCGACGCCCACCGCGACGACCCGCTGGCGCAACTGCGCCTGGACGAAAGCGATTTTGCCTGGGCGACGGAAGCCTTGTGTGCGCTTGCGGAAGCAAGCTGTCAGGGCCGCGTTGTTTCCGCGCTCGAGGGGGGATATGACCTGGACGCGACGGCCCGCTCGGCAGCAGCCCATGTGCGGGCGCTGATGGCGGCCTGAACAAGGGACTAAGGGACTGGCGATGGCGGAAAAGAGCGGTGGCACGGTGCTCGCGGTAGAAGATTTGAGCTTCGAAGCCGCGCTGGCCGAACTCGAGGATATCGTCTCGCGGCTGGAACAGGGTGAGGTGGACTTGGAAGATTCCATTGCGCTCTACGAACGTGGTACGGCGTTGAAAGCCCATTGCGAGAAGAAACTGAAGGGCGCGGAAGCACGCCTCGAGAAGATTGTCCTGGGTCCCGAGGGCGCCAAGGGCACCGAGCCGATGGAATTGTAAAAGGCATCTTTTATGAATCCCCGCGCGCCGATTGAACCCGCTTTCGCGGAAAGCGCCTCGTTCGTCGAAGCCACGCTCGACGCCTTGTTGCCCAGACCTGCTGGTCCAGAGGCGCGGCTGTTGGAAGCCATGCGCTATGCAACCATGGGCGGCGGAAAGAGACTGCGTGCTTTCATGGTGCTGCAGAGTGGGCGGCTGTTCGGCGTCGACCGGCGCGCTCTGGGCCGCGTTGCGGTGGCGGTGGAATGTCTGCATGCCTATTCGCTGGCGCATGACGATCTTCCCGCCATGGACGATGACGACATTCGGCGCGGCAAACCGTCGCTGCACAAGGCATTCGACGAGGCGACGGCGATTCTGGCCGGAGACGGACTCCTCACCTTGGCCTTTGCTCTTATCGCCTCGACCGAGGCGCATGGCGATCCGTTCGTGCGTTGCGAACTGGTCGCGAAGCTCGCAGCGGCTGCCGGACATGGCGGGATGGTGGGCGGTCAGATGATGGATATTTCGGCGGAGCGGAACCAGACGGAACTTCCCGAGATCACGCGTCTTGCGCGCATGAAGACAGCCGCGCTTTTCACCTTCTGCTGCGAGGCCGGGGCGATCATGGGCAAGGCTTCGGGCCCGGCGCGTCAGGCGTTGACCGCCTATGGCCAGGAGCTGGGCCTGGCCTATCAGATCGCGGACGACCTGCTCGACCTTGAAGGGAACAGCGCCGAAACGGGCAAGCGGGTCGGCAAGGACCAGGCCCGGGGAAAGGCCACCGTGGCTTCGATCCTGGGGCACGAGCGTGCCCGCGCGCATGCCCAAGCGCTTGTCGCCCAAGCGGTACATCACCTTGATTTGTTCGACGAGAAGGCCGATCTTTTGCGAGCGGCCGCCGATTTCGTCCTGGCCCGCAAACGCTAGGATTTTGTTGAGCTATTTAGGAATCACCGTGACCGTTTCATCGAAAACCCCGTTGCTGGACGATGTTCAAGAGCCGGCCGATTTGCGTGCCCTTCCGCGTGAATCCTTGGCCCAGCTTGCCGACGAACTGCGGCGGGAAACCGTCGATGTCGTTTCCGTAACCGGCGGCCATCTCGGGGCAGGCCTCGGTGTCGTCGAGCTCACCGTGGCGCTGCATCGCGTGTTCGATACACCGACCGACAAGCTCATCTGGGATGTCGGGCACCAATCCTATCCGCACAAGATCCTGACCGGCCGCCGCGCCCGCATGAGGACGCTGCGCCAGGCAGGCGGTCTTTCCGGTTTCACCAAGCGCGCGGAGAGCGTCTACGACACGTTCGGCGCAGCGCATTCCTCGACTTCGATCTCCGCGGGCCTCGGTTTTGCGGCGGCGCGCGATCTTGCCAAAGGGAAGCATCACGTCGTTTGCGTGATCGGCGACGGCGCCATGAGCGCCGGCATGGCCTATGAGGCGATGAACAATGCGGGCGCGATGGGCGCGCGTTTGATTGTCATCCTCAACGACAACGACATGTCGATTGCCCCGCCCGTAGGCGCGATGAGCGCTTATCTGGCGCGCCTCGTTTCCAGCCGCACCTATCGCGGCTTGCGTTATTTCCTGAAGCGCGTGATGCGGCGCTTCCCCAAGCTGCTTCAGGTGGCCGCCCGCCGGGCCGAGGAATATGCCCGCGGCTTCTGGATGGGCGGCACGTTGTTTGAGGAATTGGGCTTCTATTATGTCGGCCCGATCGACGGACATAATCTGGATCATTTGATTCCGGTTTTGGAAAATGTGCGCGACAGCGACGGCGGCGGCCCCGTGCTCATCCATGTGGTGACGCAGAAGGGCAAGGGCTACGCTCCGGCCGAGGCCTCCTCCGACAAGTTCCACGGCGTATCGAAATTCAACGTTCTGACCGGCGAGCAGAAAAAGGGCGCCGCCGGCCCGCCGAGCTACACCAAGGTCTTCGCCGAAGCATTGGTCGCCGAAGCGGAGCGCGACGAAAAGATTGTCGCGATCACGGCGGCGATGCCCTCGGGCACCGGGCTCGATCTTTTTGCCAAGCGCTTTCCCAAGCGGTTTTTCGATGTCGGCATTGCCGAGCAGCACGGGGTGACATTCGCCGCAGGGTTGGCCGCAGAGGGATTCCGTCCCTTCGCTGCGATCTACTCGACCTTTTTGCAGCGCGCCTATGACCAGGTTGTGCATGACGTAGCGATTCAATCGCTGCCCGTGCGCTTCGCGATCGATCGCGCCGGGCTGGTCGGCGCGGATGGCCCGACCCATGCGGGGGCATTCGACGTCGCTTATCTCGCGACATTGCCGAACTTCGTCGTCATGGCGGCGGCCGATGAGGCCGAGCTGGTTCATATGGTCGCGACCGCGCGCGCGATTGACGACCGTCCTTCGGCTTTCCGCTACCCGCGCGGCGAGGGCGTTGGCGTAGCGATGCCCGTGATTGGCGAGCCGCTTGCGCTGGGCAAGGGAAGAATCTTACGTGAAGGAAGCTCGGTCGCGATTCTGAGTTTCGGCACGCGTCTTGCGGAGTGTCTGAAGGCGGCGGAGAAATTCGCCGCCTATGGATTGTCGGCGACGGTCGCCGATGCGCGCTTCGCCAAGCCGCTCGACACCGATCTGGTACGGCGCCTCGCGCAAAACCATGAAGTCCTGCTGACCGTCGAGGAAGGCTCCATCGGTGGATTCGGTGCGCATGTCCTGCATTTCGCGTCATGGGACGGATTGCTCGACCGCGGGCTGAAGATTCGCACCCTGATCCTTCCGGATCGCTTCATCGATCAGGACACGCCCGAGCGCATGTATGAGATCGCGGGTCTCGATGCGCAGGCGATCGTTGCCGCCGGACTTTCGGCGCTGGGGCGTGAACGCGACGCCGCTGCGGTCATCGCATAAGAAAAGATGTCATCCCGGAAGCCGCACAAGCGTCCGTTGAGGATAATCGCATAAAAATGGTGTCATCCCGGAAGCCGCGAAAGCGGCTATCCGGGACCCACGGCGACAACGGGCTCGATGATGACGCTGTATGTCTACATTCTTGCCAGCAAACCGCAGGGCACCTTGTATGTCGGTGTCACGAACGATCTAATCCGCCGGGTGATAGAACACAAAAACGGAGAAATTCCCGGCTTCACCAAGCGTTACAATGTGAAGAGGCTGGTTTACTACGAGCCATTCGAGGATTATCAAGCAGCGATTGAGCGCGAAAAGAAACTGAAGCGTTGGCGGCGGGACTGGAAGCGTTCTCTCATTGAAGAGGCCAACCTGCACTGGACGGATCTCTTCCCGGCTATCGCACCCGGGTTTACGGTGGGTCCCGGATCGGACGCGCCCGCGTCCGTCCGGGATGACAGCTTTTGATCGTGCCGGACGAAGCGCATGTGTCTGTCCGGGATGACAATTAATGCCGGATCGAAGTGAGCGCGCGGACGTTTTCCTTGTTAGCCATGGCTTTGCCGCGAGCCGGGCCGAGGCGCAAGCGGCCATTCAGGCAGGACGGGTAGAGGCGGATGGACAAAAGATCACGAAATCAGCCCAGAAATTGCGTGAGGGTATGACAATTCAATATGAGACCGCCCACCCCTATGTGTCCCGCGGCGGCGTGAAGTTGGCCGCGGCGTTGGATCATTTCTCGCTTTCGCCAGACGGGCGCGTCTGTCTCGACATCGGCGCGTCTACCGGGGGATTCACGCAAGTCCTTCTGGAACGAGGCGCTGCGCGCGTCTATGCGATCGATGTCGGCCACGGACAATTGCACGCGAAGCTGCGCGCCGATCCGCGCGTGATCGCGCTCGACGGTTTGAATGCGCGCGATTTGACATCGGCGAAGGTTCCCCAAGCGCCGCAAGCGATCACCACGGATGTGAGTTTTATCAGTCTGAAGCTCGCTTTGCCGCCCGCGCTGCATCTCGCCGCAAAGGACGCGTGGGCGGTGCTGCTGGTGAAGCCGCAATTCGAGTTGGGCCCGCGCGGGGTGTCCAAAGGCGGCATCGTGCGGGATGCGTCGTTGCGCGAAGCCGCTGTTGCGGAAATCAACGGCTGGATGAAGGCGCAGGCCTGGCAGGTCATCGGATCGATGGAAAGTCCGATCACCGGCGGCGAGGGCAACCGCGAATATCTGCTGGCAGCCAAGAAGGGCGACGCGCAGCGGCGGTAGTCCTTACGCCTTGCCCAAGCCCATCATCGCAAGCGCCGCGCGGCCACCCCAGCCATAGGGGTTGGCCAGGGTTTCCTGCAATTCGTAATGGTTGTGGTTGGGGCCAACGATGAGCTGCACGGGTTTGCCGGCGGCTTTGACCGCAGCGGCGAAGTCACGGCTTTGGCGCTGAAATTCCGGCGTCTCGTTGGTCCCATAAATCACAACAATCGGCGCGCGCAGTCTTTCGATGTGCCGGATCGTGCTCATCGAATCTTCCATGGCGTCGTCGAATTTCACATATTTGCTGCGCGCCGAAAGGCGTACGGGCTTCATTTCATACATGCCGCTCAAGAGGACCCCGCCTTTGATGATGTCGGCGGGCAAACCGAAATCCTTCTGCCAGTCGGTCACAAGAGCCACGCCCGACAGATGCGCCCCGGACGACTGTCCGCAGAGATAGATGCGGTTGGGATCGCCGCCGAAACTCGCGGCGTTCTTGTAGACCCAAGCGATCCCACGCTTGACCTGATCGGCCATGACACGGATATCGCCATTGGCGGCGCCCACGGCGATGAAATCGAGCGTGACGTAATGTGCGCCCGCGGTGGTGATGTTCTCGGCGGCGAAATGGTATTCCTTCGAGCTACCGCCAAGCCAGGCGCCGCCATGCACGAAGATGAACACGGGCGCGTTGGCGCGGTTGGTGCGGAAGATGTCGAGCTTTTCGACTTCGCTCGGTCCGTAGGATTCGCGCCGTGGTTCACCCAGGCGCCGGCGCACCTCTTCGCTGTTGGTGGTTCGCCGAGCCTGGATCTGTGCCGCGAGCGGCGCATAGGCGCTCTGGTCATAGGCCGCATCCAGCTCGATCTGGTCGTAATTCATGAAGACAAGCGGGCCCTTCGGGTGGGCCGCAGGTCCGATGCGGCAGCCCGCGGACGCGGTTTCGGCTGCTTTTGTGTGCGTTACCACGGCGGCCGCAGCGGCCGCACCGAGCATTGTGCGCCGTGTAAGCTTGGCCTTCTTGGAGTCCTGGTCGCGTTGCATCCTCTTTCCCATGCTCCTATGTGGGCTCCCATGGCGTCACGTTGTTCCACCAGTCTAACGAATCGCCCGACGGCGCAACAAGCGCCGATGTGATCCTATGAGCGAAACGGTCGAAATCTTGCGGCTCGGACATGCCGGCGACGGCATCACCGCGGACGGGCTGTTCGTGCCTTATGCGGTGCCGGGCGACGTCGTGCGGGTGATCCGCGAGGGGGCGCGCGGCCATTTGCAGGAGATCGTCACGCCGGGTCCGTCGAGGGCCGCGCCGGTTTGCTCCCATTTCGGCCGCTGCGGTGGCTGTGCCCTGCAGATGATGGAGCGCGAGCCCTATCTCGCCTGGAAACGTGATTTGGTCTTGAGCGCGCTCAAGCAGCGCGGATTCACGGAGGCGGCGGTGGAAGAGATTCGCGCCGTGCCGCCGGGCACGCGGCGGCGAGCGATGTTCAAGGCGCGCGCGGATGCGGGGCGCGTAGCGCTCGGCTTCTACGAACCGGAAAGCCGCCGGCTTGTCGACATCTCCGAATGTCCCTTGCTGGTTCCAGCGCTTGCCCGATTGATCGGGCCGTTGAAAGTGCAGCTGGCGCAGATTCTCAAGCCCGCCGAAACCGCTGAGCTGCATGCCACAGCGACGGAGACCGGCGTCGATCTCTCGCTGAAGATCAAACGCGCTCGCGGCCCCGATCTGCTGATGGCGTTGTCGGAGTTGGCCTCCTCATTGGATCTCGCGCGGCTCAATTGGAACGGCGAGACGGTTGCCATGGCGGCGACGCCCTCCATGACGATGGGGCGATTTACCGTGGCGCTGCCGCCCGAATCCTTCCTGCAGCCGACCAAGGAGGGAGAGGCCATCGTGCAGGAATTGGTGCGAGAGGAGGCGGGTGCGTCGCGCCGAATCGCCGACCTGTTCTCCGGCTGCGGAACATTCGCGCTCGCTTTGGCGGAAGGCCGCGCGATCCACGCGGTCGACAGCGCAGGCGCGCAGATCGAAGCGCTGGCAGCGGCCGCGAAGGCGGGCAGGGCCGCTCTCACCACCGAAACGAGGGACCTCTTTCGTAGGCCGTTGCTCGCTTCCGAGCTCGCGCGATTCGATGCTGTGGTGCTCGATCCGCCGCGCCCCGGTGCGACGGCGCAGACGCAAGCGCTAGCGCAGTCTACGGTCCCCACCGTGCTCTACGTGTCGTGCAGTCCGGCGAGCTTCGCGCGCGATGCGCGAATCCTTGTAGACGGCGGTTATCGCCTGACCCGCGTGGTCCCGCTCGACCAATTCCTATGGTCACCCCATGTCGAGCTCTTCGCACGCTTCACACGCGATTAACCGCTCTATTTGCCGATTCAGGGGTTTTCGGCCAACATGGGCGAAATCGCTTAAGAGCCCATCGGAATGATGAAGCGCATTCTGTTGTTTCTACTGCTGATTTTGGGAACCGCCTTCGGCGCGGTGCCTGCGTCGGCGGGCCCGTTCGACAATTGGGCTGCGCTGGTCGTTGCCGGCGATTCGCGGGCGCATTCGGGCGCTCCGAGCGAGGTGTTCGACAATGCGCGGCGGGATCTGATAACGGCGCTCAAGAAGATGGGCTTTGCCGAGGACCATATCCAGCAGTTTTCCGCGCGGCCGGAACTTGATCCCACGACGAAACCGCTGCAGTCCGATGCCGAACAAATCTATGTCAACTTCAAGAAACTGGCGCAGCGGACCACCGGGGGCTGCTTCATCTATTTCACCTCGCACGGCGCGCCGTTGGGAATTGTTGTCGGCGATTCTCTCGTGCCCATTCGCACGGTCGCCGACATCGTCGACGATACCTGCGCCAGCCGTCCGACGGTGATCATCATTTCGGCATGTTTTTCGGGCATGTTCATCCCGGTCATGCATGCCACGAATCGCATGATCTTTACCGCGGCGCGCCCCGACCGCACCTCGTTCGGCTGCGGCGAGGCCAATCAATATACGTTCTTCGATCAATGCGTGCTGGAGTCCTTGCCGATGTCCGCCGATTTCCACGCGCTCGCCGGGACAACCAAGGACTGTGTCGAGCTACGAGAAAAAGCAGAAGGCGCCACGCCGCCGTCCGAGCCGCAGCTCTATATCGGCTCGGCGATCGCGCCCTTGCTGGAAACCTATAAAATCTCGCCGTGAATTGACAAAGCGTCAGCCCATCTGCGCGCGGTGACGCAGCGCGTGGTCGGCCAAGACGCACGCCATCATCGCTTCGCCGATCGGCACGGCGCGGATGCCAACGCAGGGGTCATGCCGACCCTTGGTCGCGATCTCGGTGTCGTCGCCCGCGATGTCGATGGTCTTGCGAGGCGTGAGGATTGACGAGGTTGGCTTGACCGAAAAACGCGCGACAATCGGCTGTCCGGTCGAAATGCCGCCCAGGATGCCGCCCGCCTGATTGGAGAGGAAGACGGGTTTCCCGTCCGGCCCGCGGCGCATCTCATCGGCGTTTTCTTCGCCGGTGAGTGCAGCCGCCCCCATACCGGCGCCGATCTCCACGCCTTTGACGGCGTTGATGCTCATGAAGGCAGACGCCAGATCGGCGTCCAGCTTGCCGTAGATCGGCGCGCCAAGTCCGACCGGGATTCCGTCGGCCACGACCTCGACGATCGCGCCGATGGACGATCCCGCCTTGCGCAATCCTTCGAGATAATCCGCCCACTGATTGACCACCCCGGCATCGGGCGCGTTGAACGGGTTGCGCGTGACTTCATCCCAATCCCAGCGCGAGCGGTCGATCTTCAATTTGCCCATCTGGATGAGCGCGGCGCGCACCGTGACGGCGCCATACATGCGATCCAAGATTTTCCGCGCGATGGCGCCGGCTGCGACGCGAGAAGCGGTCTCGCGCGCCGATTGCCGTCCGCCGCCGCGATAATCCCGTAACCCATATTTGGCCCAATAGGTGTAGTCGGCGTGGCCGGGGCGGAATTTGTCCCTTATATCGCCATAATCCTTCGAGCGGGCATCGACGTTTTCGATCAGCAGCGCAATCGGCGTTCCGGTCGTCACCTGATTCACCGTCCGCTCGTCCTGGAACACGCCCGAGAGGATGCGGACTGTATCGGGTTCCTTGCGCTGGCTGACGAATTTGGATTGGCCGGGTTTACGGCGGTCGAGATAGACCTGGATGTCCGCTTCGGTCAGCGCAATGCCAGGAGGGCAGCCATCCACGACGCAGCCGATTGCCGGCCCGTGGCTTTCGCCGAAGGTTGTGAAACGGAACAGGTGGCCGAAGCTGTTATGCGACATGGCGTTCCGTTTCTAGGCAACCGGCCAAGGGGCGTCAAACCGGCGGCAAGGGACCCTGATATTCATGGCGCGTCAGCACCCCATCACGGTAGCGGAAAACGCAATCCTGCGGTTCATCGAGCGCTGACATCTGCTGCCAGCCGAGGCCCAACAACAAGCCGCGAAGGATCCGTGTGGCGGCGCCATGCGAAATCGCGACGGTATCTCGGTCGAGCTCTTTGATCCATTCCGTGAGCCGTTCGGCGACCATGGCGTAGTTCTCGCCACCGCCGGGCACACGCACGTTCCATTTGTCGTGGATTCGCTTGTCCCACATCTGCGGATCGCGCGCGCGGGCCTCGTCGTCGGTAAGGCCGCTCCAGTCTCCGAGATTGATCTCCATCAGCCGCGGGTCGGTGTCGTATTTGCGGGGAAAACCGAGGGCGTCGAGGATGATCTCCGTCGTCGCGCGTGCGCGCGGCAGCGGGCTACAGACGAAGCGCGGTGCGGGCTGGCCTGCGAGAAATTCCGCAAGAATCACGGCCAGCATGCGCGCCTGTATGCGGCCATGCTCGGTCAGCGGCGTATCGTTGCGGCCCTGAAACCGGCGCTCGACATTGGCCACCGTTTCGCCGTGGCGGGCAAAATAGAGGGTTATTCCCTGTTTTAGCTCAGGCGCCATCGTATTTGACGACAGCGATATCGGGCGCGTCTTCCGCCTTCATGCCGACAATATGGTATCCGGAATCAACGTGCATGATTTCGCCCGTAACCCCGCGCGCCAGGTCCGACAAGAGGAACAGCGCGCAATCGCCCACTTCGGCAATCGTCACGGTTCGCCGCAATGGTGAGTTCAACTCGTTCCATTTCAGGATATAGCGGAAATCCCCGACGCCTGAGGCGGCCAGGGTGCGGATAGGTCCGGCGGACAGCGCGTTGACCCTGATGTTCTTCTTGCCGAGATCCTCCGCCAGATAGCGCACGCTCGCTTCCAACGCGGCCTTGGCCACCCCCATGACGTTGTAATGCGGCATGACCTTTTCGGCGCCGTAATAGGTCAGGGTGAGGAAGCTGCCGCCATTCGGCATCATCTTTTCGGCGCGTTGCGCAACCGCCGTGAACGAATAGCAGGAGATGTTCATCGTCATGGCGAAATTGTCGGCCGTCGTATCGATGTAGCGGCCCTTGAGCTGTTCCCTGTCGGAGAAGGCGATGGCATGAACGACAAAGTCGAGGTGATCCCATTTCGTCGCGAGCTCGGCGAAGGCGGTATCCAGGGAGGCGGGCGAGGAGACATCGCAATCGATGAGCGCAGCGGGTCGCAACGGCTCGCAAAGCGGTGTGACCCGCTTGCGGAATGCCTCCCCCTGATAGGTGAAGGCGAGCTCGGCGCCATGGGCGGCAAGCGACTGGGCGATGCCCCAAGCGATCGAGCGCTCATTGGCGACGCCCATAATCAGCCCGCGCTTCCCCTCCATGATGCCTGAACTGCCCATACGCTGATCCTTTACTAGTGTGGTGGATTTGAAGTTCCTAAGATTTTCTTGGCATGTGCGTTTAGGAACTTAAAATCCGAAAACCACACTAGATTCAATAGATTGCTAGTGTGGCTCTGAATCCGAAATTCGCCCGGAGTGTTGCCCAAGCCATTGCGAATTTCGGATTCGCAACACTAGTGCCTCCATCCTATAGCGGAGGGGCGCGCCGCACGCCAAGCGATGTTGTTCGATTGTTGTGTTGCCACGAAACTACACTCGTGGTCGCGCGAACGGAATCGAATCAGGGAACTATCTTGAGTTTCGCCCGCGGATCGTAATCATTGCCCCAGTTCTTGACGAATTCATCGAGCTTGGGATCGGCAGGCTCCGGCAGTGTCACGATCAAACGCACATAGAGATCACCCGCCGATTCGCCGCCTGCTCCAGGCAATCCCTTGCCTTTGAGTCGGAGGGTGCGCCCGCTATTGGAATGAGGCGGGATCGTCAGTGTCACCGAACTGGTCAATGTCGGCACGGGTATTTTGGCGCCGAGGATCGCTTCCTTGAGCGTGACCGGCAGGTCCATCCGCAAGTCGAGCCCGTCGCGCTCGAGAAACGGGTGGGGTGCGATGTGGATGGTGATGAACGCGTCCCCGGGCGGTCCGCCGCTCTCCCCCGGCGCGCCTTGTCCCTTGAGCCGAATCTGTTGGCCGTCCTTGACGCCGGGCGGAATGCGCGCTTCGAGCTGGCGCCCGTCAGCGAGCACGACACGCCTGGTGCCGCCGAGCGCGGCTTCGGTCAGGGAAACCGTGGTCTCGAGCTGAACGTCGGGCCCTTTTCTGGGCTGGGCGCGCCGCCGCCCGCCGCGGCCAAGACCACCGAGAAGGTCGGCGAAAATGTCGTCGGCCTTCAGGCCTTCGGACCCGTCCGCGCCGCTCCACTGGAACTCGAAGCCTTGTGGCCCAGCCCCGCCAGTCCCACCGCCGCGTGAGCGAAAGCCCTCGAAGCCTTGCTCAAATCCACCTGCGCCGCCTCCCGGATGGAAGCCCTGATTGAAGCCCTTAGGCTGTCCGGCCCCGTCGATTTCCCCGCGGTCGAATTGGGCGCGCTTCTCCTTGTCGCCGACGATTTCATAGGCGGCGCTGATCTCCTGAAACTTCTTCACGGCCTTGGGATCGTTCGCATGGGTGTCGGGATGATGTTTCTTGGCAAGCGTGCGGAAGGCTTTCTTGATCTCGGCCTCGGTGGCTTTTTTGGTGACACCCAAAATCTCGTACGGATCGCGCATCATTCTTCCCTTTGCCGTCTCAATATAGGGAGAGTCTGCCCTTCAGGGTAAGGGCCTGTCCCGCGGCTCCCCATCCGTTATGATCAAACGGCAGCGCGGCTTCGGGAGGAAAAAATGGCGGTTTCTTGGGGAAGATCATGGCTTTTGCTAGGGCTCTTGCTGAGTCTGGCGGCTTTGCCGGCCGGCGCGGCCGACAAGCTCATTTCTCTGGATGTGGCGCTCGGTGACGTCTCGCTTAACAAGGTGTCCTTCCTGATCGCGGCCGATGCCGGCATCTACGCCAGGAACGGCCTCGACGTGCACCAGTTCATCACTCCGGGCGCTGCCCAGGTTGCGCGCAATTCCGGGGTCAGCGTGCCGGCCCAATTCGTCAGGAACGATATCGGCTCGGCGCCGATCAGCATCGGCGGCGGCAGCCCGATGATCTACCGCGTCGCCAATGATGCGCGTGCCATCCACCGCGTCGTTCTCGCCACGACGGAGAGCATCATCCGCGACCACATCATCGCTTCGCCGAACATCAAATCGGTACAGGACCTGAAAGGAAAGCGGCTGGGCTATTCCGTGCCAGGTGCCGTCACCCATGTCGGTGCCGTGGGCTTTGCGCGCAAAATGGGTTGGGAGCCGGGCAAGGACATCACACTGGTAGGCGGCGGCAACGCGCTCAATCCCTTGCTCGAGGGCCGCGAGGACGCCCTGCTTGGGAGCGGAATGCTGTTCGCAATGGCATCCGAGAGGAAGCTTAACGATGTGATGGATTTGACCGCGTATAAGATTCCGGTCGCGGGTTCTTCGATCCTGGCCGAGAAGAATTGGCTGCAGGCCAATCGCGACACGGCGGCCCGCTTCGTCAAGGCGGCCATCGAAGCCGATGCGCTGATGAAGACCAACCGCGCGGCGTTCAGTGCGGCGCTGGTGAAATGGTTCAATATTAAAGATGCACCGACGCAGGACCGCATGTACCGCGAGGCGCTGGAGATTCCCAAGAAGCCCTATCCCGCGGTCGAGGGCATAAGGGCCACGCTTTCGATCTACGATTCGCCTGAAATGCGCAAATATAAGGCCGAGGATTTCTATGATTCCACTTTTGTCGAGGCGCTCGACAAGAGTGGCGCCATCGACCGGCTGTATAAATGAGCGTTCCGTTCCAAGACCAGGAACTTGTACCGGCCGATGAACCGCTGGAGCTTTTCCGGGAGTGGTTCGCGCAAGCCAAAGCCCATGAGCCGAACGATCCCGATGCCATGGCGCTGGCGACGGTGGATGCGCATGGGTTACCCGATGTGCGCATGGTTCTGTTGAAGCATGTCGATCATGAAGGCTTCGTCTTCTACACCAATCTCGAAAGCGCCAAGGGCGAGGAGATCGCCGCCAATCCGCGCGCAGCGCTCTGCTTCTATTGGAAATCGCTGCGCCGGCAGGTGCGCGTGCGCGGTCCCGTCACGCGGGTCAGCGATGCGGAAGCGGACGCCTATTTCACCACGCGCGCGAAAGACAGCCAGATCGGCGCATGGGCATCGCGGCAGTCGCGGGTTTTGGAAGGACGCTTCGCCTTGGAAAGAGAAGTGGCGCGCTATGCCGCGAAATACGCGCTCTCAACCGTGCCGCGGCCGGCGCATTGGTCGGGCTTCCGCGTGCAGCCGCTGACAATCGAGTTCTGGCGCAACCGGCCGTTCCGGCTGCATGAGCGCATCCGCTATAGCCGCGAGGCCCTAGGCGACTCCTGGAAGACGGATCATCTGTTTCCGTAATCCCTTTCTCCGAAGGGAGAGGTTTTCAGGTTAGACTGGGCGGACAGACAATATTTGGTGGGCATAGGGAGGGATCCAATGGACATGCAACGGCGCGAATTTCTTCTGGCGAGCACTGCGGTCGGAGCATTGGCGATGGCGGCAGGCGGACCCGTGCTGGCGCAGCAGCCGCCGGCGCGACTTTCGCCGGCCTCCAATGCACCTTCGGCCGGTGAGTGGCGCAGCTATGGCGGCGATCTTGGCAGCACGCGATACGCAGCCCTCGACCAGATCACCAAGGACAATTTCAGCCGGCTCGAAGTCGCCTGGCGTTTCAAGACCGACGCGTTTGGCGCCCGCCCGGAGATCAATTTCGAAGGCACGCCGCTTATGGTCGGCGGGGTCGTGTACTCCACCGTCGGCACGCGCCGCGATGTCGTGGCGCTCGATGCAGGAACCGGCGAAATCCTCTGGGTGCACAGAGAAGACGAGGGCCCACGCGGCGCAGCCGCGCCGCGCAGATTGTCGGGCCGTGGGCTCGCCTTTTGGACCGACGGTACAGCGGCGCGGATTTTGTATGTGACGCCGGGCTACCGGCTGGTTGCGCTCGACGCCAAGACAGGCACACCCGTCGCCGGCTTCGGCACCAATGGTGTGGTCGACTTAAAGCTCGACGACGATCAGCGCATGGATTTGATCAATGGTGAAATCGGCCTTCACTCGGCGCCGATCGTGGGCCGCAATGTGATCGTCGTCGGCGCCGCCCACCTGTCCGGCGGCATCCCGAGAAGAAGGAACAACGAAAAGGGCTACATCCGCGGCTTCGATGTGCGTACCGGCAGGCGTCTGTGGATCTTCCATACCATTCCGCTGCTCGGCGAATTCGGCAACGACACATGGGAACAGGAATCCTGGGCTCAGACCGGCAATGCCGGTGCGTGGGGCCAAATATCGATCGATGAAGAGCTTGGCATGGTCTACTTGCCCATCGAATTGCCGACCGGCGACTATTATGGCGGTCATCGCCCAGGCAGTGGACTGTTTGGAGAAAGCCTGGTCGCGCTCGATCTGATGACCGGGCAGCGCAAATGGCATTATCAACTCGTGCACCACGGCATCTGGGACATGGACATCCCGGCCGCGCCGATCCTTGCCGACATCACCGTGAACGGCCGCGCGATCAAGGCCGTCGCTCAGCCGACCAAGCAGGGTTTTTTCTATGTCTTCGACCGCACAAACGGCCAGCCGGTTTGGCCGATCGAGGAGCGGCCGGTGCCGGCGGGAGATGTGCCCGGCGAGTGGTACTCGCCGACGCAACCCTTCCCGACAAAGCCTCCCGCCTATGACCGACAGGGCGTTTCTCTCAACGACCTCATCGACTTCACGCCGGAGCTCAAGGCACAAGGCGCGGCCCTCGCGGCCAAATACAAAATCGGGCCGCAATTCACGCCGCCCGTGGTCAGCAAATATCCAGGACCGCTCGGCACTCTGATGCTGCCGTCAACGGGGGGCGGCGCCAACTGGCCGGGCGGTGCGTTCGATCCCGAAACCAAGATGATCTATGTCCATTCCTCGACGGTGATCTCGCCGCTAGGTTTGGTGCCGCCCAAGCCTGGACAGTCCGATATGCGATTTGTCCGCGGTGAAGAATCGGCGCCGGCCGCCGCCGCGTCGGCGCCTGGCGGCGGTGGTGAAGACGGTCCCAATCTCACCGTGCAGGGATTGCCCTTGGTGAAACCGCCCTATGGCCGCATCACGGCCATCGATCTGAACAAGGGCGATCTGGTCTGGCAGGTTGCGCATGGCGAGACTCCGGACAACATCAAGAACCATCCGGCGCTCCGGGGCATGAACATTCCACGCACCGGACGCAATGGGCGCATTGGCACGCTCGTCACCAAGACTCTGGTGGTTGCAGGCGACCCCGGTTTCGCCACGACACCGGACGGCCGCCGCGGCAGCATGCTGCGCGCCTATGACAAGGCGACGGGGCAGGAGCTCGGCGCTGTGTATATGCCCGCGGGGCAAACCGGATCGCCGATGACGTACATGCTGGGCGGCAAGCAGCACATCGTGCTGGCTATCAGCGGAGCTGGCTTTGGCGCCGAGCTGATCGCGTTCAGATCGCCATCCTAAGCGCGATACCGCGAAGCAGAAGCCGGCTCGCCGTAAGATTGCGCGACAATCGAGCACTCTAGAGCATGATCCGATTCCATCTGATCGCGCTCTAGGCGCGCGTTCTAAGCGTTTCCGCGTCTCAAAAGAAAATGAAAAAATCTGACTATAGTCAGAGCTTGTCGCGCTTCAACGGACTAGCCTGCACGTGATCGTTGCGCGACGTGGAAGTTGTCGACGCGATATCCCTAGGTTTCCGCCCGGGGGAACGTGCCTTCAACTGAGAACGAGCGCGCTCGATTGTGGTGCTGCCGCCTTCCGGCTGAACCCGGGAGGCGACGGCACTGATTAAACCGACGCCCAGTGAGGGGGTCTCACTCTGCGTCGTACGGGCACGCCTGCGGGGTTTCGGCCATATCCGAGGAATAGCGTCATCGCGTAGCGTCATTTAGGAAGGTTCGGCATCCCGCCCGGGAGATAGAAGCGCGCCGATTTCGGCGTGCCAGGGAGGGGGATTGTCATGAATCCGACCACATCAAGATTGACTTCGCTGTTGGGTACGGCCTCGTTCCTGGCCTTGTCCACCTCGATTTCCGCGCAAGCCCAGCAGGTAGCCCAGGCGCAGATCGCGCAGCCCAGTCCGCAGGAGGTGCCGGAACAGGTACCGATTACGGGATCACGCTTCCGCGGCACGGCAGCGGCGGGTGTCGGCGCGATCACGAACTTGGACCTGTTCCGCAGCGTCCCCGAATTCAACGTCATTCCCGGCCCCGTGGGGGATCCTCGCTCTCTGACGCAAGTTGCGCAGGCGCAAATTGCCCAGGCGCAAATTGCCCAGGCACAAGTTGCGCAAGCGCAAGTCGCGCAGGCGCAGATGGCACAGGCCCAGCAAGAAGTGCCCGAGCAGGTGCTGATCACCGGCTCGCTCATCCGCGGCACGGTCGCCGTCGGTGTGCCCGTGACGAATCTCGGTGCGCAGGATTTTAAAACGACCGGCGCGCTCTCGACCGCTGACCTGTTCCGCTCGGTTCCGCAATTCAACGTCGGTGCCGGCCCGGGAGCGGGGACCATAGCCGCGGGCCGCGCCGAGGGCGGAACGCGCGTCAATCTCCGCCAGCTCGATACCGGCACGGCGCCGCGCAACTTGATGATGATCGACGGCATGCGTTTTCCACCGCAAGATCAGGGGCTCTGCCAGATCGAGCCCGATATCATTCCCGTGGTCGCGATCGACCGCATCGACCTTCTCCTGGACGGCGCGTCGGCGACCTATGGTTCGGACGCCATCGGCGGTGTGTTCAACGTCATCTTAAAGCGCGCCTATGACGGTGCGGTCACCGAGGCGGGCTACAAGAACGGCGCCGGCGGCAACAATCAGTATTTCGCCTCGCAATTGTGGGGCCGCACCTGGGACGGCGGCGACATCACGCTGAGCTATGAATGGCGCAACATTGCGGCCGTCAAGGGGACAGTCAACTCGAGATACAGCTTCGACTTCACGCCCTTCGGCCTGGACGATCGCACCCCGATCGCGTCTTCGACGCCGGGCACCATCTCAACCGGCGGCACGACAAATGCCAACGACCCGTCAAACAATTTCTATCCCGCTGCCCAAGGACCCAATTGCACCAACTGCTTCGCCATTCCTAAGGGCACAGGCCGTTCGTTCAATCCGATCAATGGCGGCGTCGGTCCGACCGCCCCGTTCAGCGGCTCGACCCTGAATTGGACAACTTTCAACACGGCGGCCAACACTGGCACCAACGGCACGCGCAACAGATTCAACCCCTACTCGATTGTCGATTACACCTCGGCCCTGCAGTTCAGCGGCGCCGCCCTCACCGTCGATCAGCGGCTGACCAAGAACATCTCCTTCTACGGTGAAGGCCTCTATGGCATGCGCCGCTCGCAGGTGTTCCAGCAAGCCAACGCCAACCAGCTCAACAGCCTCGCGGTGCCGACCATCAACCCCTATTACCCGACGGGTGGTGCGCCGAACAATTTGCGCGTCGCCTACCACATGTCCATCGAATCCCCCTCCTACCAAGCGGGCAATGAGCTCTCGCTGCGCTATCAGGGCGGGCTCAACATCGATCTGCCCTCTCAGTGGGCCGCCCAAATTTCTTATTCGATGACCCGGGACCAAAATTGGCTCAATACCAGCGGCTCAGTGAACAAGGGCGCCGTGTCCGCGGCCTTGGGCTGGACGATGCCCGCGACGGTGGCCATCGGCACGAGACCGGGTATCGCCACCTGGACGAAGCCTGCCACCGTCCCCTATCTGAACCTGTTCTGCGATCCGCTTCAGTTCCAGTGCAACTCGCCGAGCACCTTGGCTTACATCGGGAACTTCGCCAGGTCCGACGAGGCGTACTTGCTCAACGAGAAGTCTATCAAGGCCGACGGCCCGCTGTTCGATCTGCCGGGCGGCACCGTGAAAGCGGCCATCGGCGCCAATTACATTACCAACCACTATATCGTCACGAACCCCCTCCAGGATCCGAACAATACTATTCTCGCCTACAACGTCGATGCGCAAAACCGGTCGGTCTGGGCAGGGTTCGCGCAGTTGAACATCCCCATCTTCAGCGACATGAACGCCATCCCGGGGTTCAGAAGACTGGAGTTCGAGGCCTCCTGGCGCCACGACCAGTACAGCGATTTCGGCGGCACCAGCAATTCGAAGATCGGCTTCAACTGGGCGCCTATCGAGGATCTGACCGTCCGCGGCGGCTGGGGCACCTCGTTCCGCGCCCCGAACTTCGGCGAGAACTCGCTGATCGTCAACGCCGCATGGAACGGCTTTGGGCTGCCCACGTCCATCTTCTCCAACAACGCCAGCATCTCCATCAGCTGCACCGGCGGGAAGCCCGTGGCGGGTTCCGGCTCGGAGAAACTCTTCAAGGCCGGCTTCGCCTGCGGTTCGCAGCCGGCGGGAATGTCGTTCAATGGCGGCCGCAAGGGACCGTTTACTGCGGGCTGGCGCGATTTCGTCAATCAGAGCACGCAGATACTCGGACCCGAGAAGTCGCTCAACTATTCGATCGGCTTCGATTACGCCCCGACGACGAATTTCCTCAAGGGGCTCGATGTCCAGGCGACCTGGTACAGCATCAAGATCAGCGACATTCTGGTCGGTTTTGGCAATCCGACAACGGGAAGGTTCTCCGACGCCGCCTTGGGATTCGTCTATCTGGTGCCGAGCGACCTGCATAATGCCGCCGGCGTGGCGCTTTGTCCGGGCATGGATCTTACGCCGCAGCTCTGTGCCCCCTTCCAGGCCATGGTGCAAGCAGCCTTCAGCCTGCCCAACAATACGGTCCCGTCCAGCGCCCAGACTTTGATCTATTGGCTCAATGACGGCGGCACCATGAACAAGGGCTGGCAGAGGAACGAGGGCTTCGATTACAACATCAGCTATGACTGGGATTGGGGCGATATCGGCGCCTTTAATGTGGGCGTCGCCGGCACTTATGTTTTAAAAATCTTGACCCAAAGATTCCCCGGTGAGCCAATAATAGATGGCTACCACGACGACGTTGCTCCGGTCGGCGGAATACAGCAGCTTGGCGTCGTGACACCGCGGCCGCGGGACAGGATTCGGACCCGGCTTGGCTGGGCCAACTCGTCGTGGACCGTGACCGGCTTCATGAATTACGAGGGGCATTTCTACCATACGCAAACAGCACCGCCGAATGTCAACTTCCAATGCCTCACTGCGGGCGCCACGGTCGGGGCCACGGGCGGCTCGCTCCCCTGCGCGATCAACAATTACAATAACATCGAGCCGTCCTATATCACGTTCGATCTGTCGGCCGGCTATGACACCGGCGACGAACCGGTGAACGATTATCTGAAGCACGTCAGCATTCAGCTCACCGTCGATAATGTCTTGGACAAGCAACCGGCATTCGAATATCGAATCTCTACCGGTGGCGGTAATCCGTCGGCCTTCGACATCTTGAAAAACATCTATGGCCGAGTGATCGGGGTGAGAGTGACAAAAACCTGGTGACGGAACTCGAGCGAATGTAACGAAAGGGGCGCGACTCTTCGACCGCCGTGAAGCTGTGTACGTGATCACCCGATCCGGCCGCGGTCTTGCGTCGCCCCCAATTGCACGGTCCGCATCTCGGGCGAGTTGGACTCGCTCGCCAAATCCACCAGCATCTCATGCAATTGCAAGATGCCCGGGAGATTCGCCGTTTTTCTGGCGTTCATGCATCATCGCGAGCGCAGCTTCGAAATTGCGCGTGAAGCGTGCCGTATCGAAGAGGGGATAGGTATCGCGATTGCGCGCAAGCTTCGTTCTGATGGCGGTGAGTTCTGTTTGGTCGCGAGCCAGCTTCAGAGCCAATGCCGCATAGTCTTCAAGCGAGTCGGTGATCAATTCGGCCATTCCGATTCCATGAAGCAAGCTTGCCGCCACGCGCCCGGCGAAGGTCGCGCCCATGCAGGTGAGAACCGGAACGCCCGCCCACAGTGAATCGCTTGTCGTCGTATGAGCGCCATAAGGCAGCGTATCCAGGAAAAGATCGGCCAAGCGATGCCGAGCGAGATGTTCGGCCAGCTTCATGGGGGCTGCGAAAATCAGCCGGCTCCCATCAACGGCTCTTGCCTCAGCCTCACGGCGAAGATTGCGCGTGGCCTCAGGGTTGTTTTCGAGCAGCCACAGCACGCTGCCGGCAATGTCCTTGAGGAATCGCATCCAGACATCGAATATTTCCGGTGTGATCTTGCTGGTGTCGTTGAAGCAGCAAAACACCAGGCCCTGAGCGGGCAAACCTGCCTCCGCGCGGGTGGGCGTCTTTTCCGCAATTCGTCTTTTGGAATCGTTGCACTGATAGGTGTCGGGCAGGATGACGATCTTCTCCGTGTAAAAGCGCCGATGTTCGTCGGGAATCACGATGCGGTCGGCGACGATATAGTCGACATAGGAAGCTCCCATCGTTCCGGGATGGCCCAGATAGTTGACCTGAACCGGCGCAGGACGCAGCGCGAGAATCCCCGGACGGCAGCCGGAGGCGAAGCCCATCAGGTCGACGGCAATATCGACTTCCATCCGGCGCAGAAGCGCCGCGGTTTCGACGTCGGTTTGGCGATCCGCGTCGATGAAGCCGTCAAAGGCCGCTCTCGTGCGCGCCCGCATCTCGCTGCCATCGTCCCCAACCAAGGAAACTGCAATGGTCTCGAAGCGCGACTTATCATGATGCTCGAACAAACCCGCGGCCAGCCAGGACGTCGCGTGATCGCAGAAATTCGCCGAAATATAGGCGACGCGAATCTTGTCATGATGATAGGGCTCCCCCCCCCGCCAAAGCGGGTTCGGCGAAGCGGGCCAGTTGCCGGCGAAAATGCGCGCGCATTGCAGCTCATCCGCCGGCGAGGCCGATAGCCTGGCATTGACCAATGGCTGAATGACACGCTTGCCGGCGTTCAGGAGCGCCGCGATATCGGCTCGGTCCTGGGTCAGGCTCCGCCAATCGCAGCACTGCAATCTGCAAAGTACGAGATGGCCGTACACATCGGGGAGCTCGGGATGAACGCTGAGCAACTTCTCGTAATTCCCGACCGCGTCGCCGTATCGCTTCAGCGCCAAGAGGGCAGCTCCCCGATTGGCCAGCGCCTCGGTCAAATCCGGATTGATCGTCAGCGCTTTGTCAACGCAGGCAAGGGCTTCCTCATGGCGATTCATATTCTTCAGGATGGCTCCGCAATTGCTCCACACCCCTGCGATGCTCGGATTTACGGCAATGACGCTGCGGAAGTCCCTGAGCGCCTCGTTATGGCGGTTCAATGCCATGAGCGCGGCGCCACGATTGATCAACGCTTCGACGAAGAGGGGCCTATTTTCTACGGCGCGATCGAAAGCGGTGAACGCATCTTCGATGCGGCCCAGGCGGTGTAAGGAGCAGCCTTGAATGTAATGTGCCTCGGCCATGCCGGGATTGATTTTGACGGCCTCACTCATCAGGTATTCCGCTTCGCCATACTGCGCGGTCTGGAAGCGGAGAAATCCAAGCGCGTAGAGAGCTTGGAATTGGCGAGGGTTAAGATGCAAGACTTCTGCGTAAAGACGCGCCGCTTCCGCGAAATTGCCCGCTTTGTGCATGCGTTGCGCGTTTTGCAGGAGAAATTCGCTCATCGTAGAAGAATTTCTGCGTGGGTTTCGCGATTCCCCACGAAGCTCTGGGGCACGTCACCGCGCTTATCGTTCTGCCACATCGTCGTACCCGCGGCCTCGCGGATGCCAGATTGGTCAAACACCATAATGCATATACGACGCAGAACAATGGCCGAGAATTCAAGGTACTTGAAGGGCTCAGCGATTGTAAACCCGATCGGCGAGGTCTTAATCTGCTCTCGGCGGCGCACCGGCGGCGCCGATTCAATCGTGACGGAGAAAATCGCGACAGATGCAACCCGATCCGTTGTCGCAAGCGATTGAGCATTTTCGTTCCGGGCGCCTCGAAGAGGCGGAGGAGCGTTGCCGGGTCGTGCTTGGCCGCGACCCAGAGCACGCGGAGGCGAACCATCTGTTGGGCGCTATGCGCTTTCAGCAGGGCAAGACCGAGGAAGCCGCTGCCTTCCTGAAACGCGCGGCGGCTTCGCCCCGCGCCACGGCGGAAATTCACAATCATCTCGGCGCCGCATTCAACACGCTCGGCCGGAAGGACGAGGCCGCTCAAGCTTTCGAGCGGGCGCTGGCCATCAACCCCGGCTATGCCGACGCGCTCCACAATCTCGGGGTGATCTACGGCGAGAAGCAGAAGACCGAGCAGGCTATCAACGCCTTTCGCCAGGCGGTGGCACTCAAGCCCGATCTGCTGAAGGCAAACCCCAATCTCAGATCCATTTATCGCGGGGTGGTGCCGGGCTGGCACTTTCAGATGATGGACGATTCTAAGCGCAACGAAACCTATGAGGCGGCAATCCGGCGCGCGGCGCCGGGGAAAAGAGTGCTGGATATCGGGACCGGCGCCGGGCTTCTCGCGCTGATGGCGGCGCGGGCGGGTGCCGCCAAAGTGACCACCTGTGAAACGGTTAGTCTCATGGCGGCCCGGGCGCGGGAGATCATCGCCCAGAACGGCCTATCGGATCGCATCACCGTCATTCCCAAAGCATCGACCGACATGGCAGTGCCGCGCGATATGCCCGAGCGAGCCGAGGTGCTGGTGACGGAGATTTTTGCGAGCGGCCTCATCACCGAAGGTGTTTTGCCGACAGTCGAACATGCGCACGACCATTTGCTCACTCCCGATGCCACCATCATCCCGGCAGCCGCCTGCGTCATGGGCTATCTCGCCGGCGGCCCGGCGCTTCAAGGCATGCTGTTCGTCGGCAGAATCGCCGGTTTCGATCTTTCGGGGTTCAACGATTTCGCGCCGGGCATGTTGGCGGTCTCGCTCGACAATGTGCCGCACCAGGCCCTGTCGGATGATGTCGAGTTGATGCGCTTCGACCTGAAGGCGAAACGCTTCCCCGCGGGCGGCGTGCGCCTGGCTCTCAAAGCGACGCATCACGGCGTCTGCGCCGGCGTGGCGCAATGGATCAAATTGGAGCTCGATGCCCAGACGAGATATGAGAATCGCCCCTCGCCTCAGGCCGACTTCAACAACCACTGGACGCACATCGTGCACCGCTTTCCACGGCTGGTGACCGTTGCGCCCGGCGACGTCGTGCCCGTGCTTTTCCGGCATGACCGCTCGCAGATCGGCATCGAACTGTTGGGCTAGCAGCGCGAAGGCTTACGTCAGCTGGTGATCTTATCCGCAAGGTCGGAAAATCGCGCGTCGCGAAAATCGACAGTCCCTCTGGGCCCCACTCTTCCTAAGTTTTCTCTTATGGGAGTGTGGGGCCCAGAGGGACTGTCGATTTTCGCGACGCGCGATTTTCCGACCTT
>DATHDZ010000311.1:0-11038 GCA_035318785.1 Micropepsaceae bacterium | reverse complement strand
ACAAACAGGGCTGATGTGATCAATGCGGCGCGCAGATTCATCGAAGGTCCCCCTCGGGTCGGCGGCGAATAGCTCTCTATCCTCGATCACAAGTTGAAGCACAAACTATGCCATTGCAAAAATCTGTTGAATTTCAACGCGCGTAGTATCTACAGCGTTATTTGTGGTTAATGAAACCGACAGTCTTGCATCGGGCAACACAGAGCAGCGTCCTCGTCGAGCAGCTTCACGCCGCTTCGCCGTAACGAGTTTGCGCGTACAGGCAATCGCCAATTCAGCGCGGCATATTTCCGAAGATCGTCTGGCGCACGACGTCGCCGGGTTTCAGGCCCAATTGCGCCGCCCGCCCACCCGGGATTTCGAGCACGACCCTGACCGGCTCGTAGGACGGAATGCTGTCCTCCGAAAGCGGCTTTGCATTGGCGGCGATGCGCGCGATGGTGCCGTTCGCTTTGATGAAAAGCATGTCCAGAGGAATAAGCGTGTTCTTCATCCAAAAAGCTTGCATCCCCTCCCGGCCAAAATCGAACAGCATACCGGCATTGGGAGCGAGCTCTTTGCGGAACATCAGACCACGCTCCTGTTCAGAGGACGTCGTTGCCATCTCCACAGTGAACCGCGCAGGACCTTTCGCCGTCTCGATGATCAGCGGAACCTGCGGGAGAGTCGGCTGCGGTCCTAAAATTTCGGCCGCAAAAGCGCAGGAGATAAGCCCGAAGGCGATGAGAAACGTTAAGACAGCGCGCATGGAGGCGAGCTTACCCGCAACATCGCCGCACGCAAGGGGTGCGCGTTGGATCAAGGTCAGGCTTCGAGGACCACGATTTCGGCGGCGAGCTGACCCTTCGGACCGTCTCCCGCGCGCACCTTGACCTTTTGGCCGGGAAACAATTCGCGAATGCCCGACCGGCGCAGCGTCTCCATATGGACGAAGACGTCCGGCGAGTTCGGATCGCGCGAAACAAAGCCATAGCCTTTGCCGCGGTTGAACCATTTCACGGTGGCTTCGAAGGCCGGCCCTTCGGGCAGCGCGACATAACGCGCGTCGCGAATCGGATCGCTCGACGCGGTGGCCGTGCTGTTGTCGAGCTCCAACACCCTGATGGCTTGGAATCCCTTCTGTCGCTGAACGGCCTCGCACACGACGCGAGCGCCCTCCTGCGCCAGTTTGAATCCGGATTGCCGCACACAAGATTGGTGAAGGAGAATGTCCCCCTGCACGGCGTCCGACGGTTTGATGAAACCGTACCCTTTGACCGAGTCAAACCACTTGATGCGGCCCGTAATTTGTATGACCACTTCACCGGTTTCCGGTGATGGTAATGTTGTTTCCGCGCCCACGATTTCCCCCATCCCCCCAGATAGTTAAAGAGAAGTTAACATAAATGTGATCTTCAGAGAAGATAGCGATTCGCTGCGCGTCAACTTTGATCGCTTTTCCCTGCCCCTCCGGATCGGCGCCAAAAGGCAACCCATCTCATGGATTTTAAAGGCAAATACAGCATTCCGGCCCGCCCGGCCGCGGTTTGGGATGCGCTCCATGATCCCGAAATGCTGGCCGCCGCCATCCCGGGATGCGAGGCGGTGGAGAAACTCTCGCCCACCGAATTTAGGGCCCGGGCGGTGGTCAAGGTGGGCCCTGTGAAGGCCCGCTTCGACGGCAAGGTCGAACTTCGTGAAATCGAACCTTCTGCGGGCGTCGCCCATGCCATGATCCTGAAGGGTGAAGGCCAGGGCGGAGCCGCCGGGTTCGCGCGAGGCGAATCGCAGGTGCGTCTTTCCCTGGAAGGCGACGGCACGCTTCTGGAATATGATGCCAAGGCCGTTGTCGGCGGCAGGCTCGCTCAGGTCGGACAAAGGCTTATCGATGGGGCTGCCAAAGCACTGGCCGATGAGTTCTTCGCCAAATTCGCAAGGGTGATGCAGGCGCGGGCACATTCGGTACCCGTTCCCACAACGCCGGCACCTATTGCGGCGGACGGCAAACCGCACGAAGAGGGGTTGGCGCCGCAAATCTGGGTGGCGGGGCTGATCGGCATCATCGCAATTCTGCTGATCGTCTTTTCGATCGTGCTCTAATGTGGTGAATTTGAAGTTCCTGGAATGGGCATGGCATCCACGTTCAGGGAACTTCAAATTCGAAAACCACATTAGAATCCATAGATTGCTCGTGTGGCTTTGAATCCGAATTTCGCTCGCAGTGTTGCTCCAAGGGATGGCGAATTTCGGATTCGCCACACTAGACGTTCGCGGTTTGGCGAACTAGTCATGTCCCCATCGGATGTGGAGGTTTCATGACGGCGTTGTCGGTCACGGTGAATGGCGCGCCCGTGCGAGCGGAGGTCGAGGATCGCACGCTGCTCGTGCATTTCTTGCGCGACCAGATGCACCTCACCGGCACGCATGTCGGCTGCGATACCAGTCAATGCGGCGCCTGCGTCGTGCATGTGAACGGCCGCGCGGTGAAGTCCTGCACCATCTTCGCGGTGCAAGTGGACGGCGATGCCATCACCACCATCGAAGGACTTGCCAGAGGCGGACAATTGCATCCGGTGCAGGCCGCGTTCCAGGAACATCATGGCCTGCAATGCGGGTTCTGCACGCCGGGCATGATCATGACGGCGGTGGATATGCTGGCGCGGCACCGCAATCCCGACGAAACGACGATCCGTCACGAGCTGGAAGGCAATATCTGTCGCTGCACCGGCTATCTCAACATCATCAAGGCCATCCGTGCGGTAGCCGCGGCAGGTTGATCCATGTACACCGCGCCATTCCGATATTTGCGACCCAAGACGCTTGCCGAAGCCCAAGCGTTGTTCCGCGATTCTTCGGACGCGCGCTATATCGCGGGCGGGCAGACTCTCATCCCCACCATGAAGCAAAGGCTCGCCGCCCCCGCGGAGCTGATCGATATCGGGCGGATGGCTTTCCTCACCTTCATCCGGCGCGAGGGGGCCATGCTTGTCATCGGCGCCGGAACGCCGCACGCCGATGTTGCCATTTCGCGCGATGTGCGTAGCGCGATCCCAGCGCTTGCTTCGCTTGCGGGACAGATCGGCGACCCGGCGGTGCGCCACAAGGGGACGCTCGGCGGATCGATCGTCAACAATGATCCGGCTGCGGACTATCCCGCAGGAATCGTTGGGTTGGGCGCGACGGTCCGGACCACGAACCGATCCATCGCAGCGGATGAATTTTTCACCGGCATGTTCGAGACCGCGCTGGAACCGGGCGAGATCGTGACCGAGATCGCCTTCCCCGTGCCGCGGCGTGCGGGTTATGCGAAATTTCCCAATCCCGCTTCGCGCTACGCCACGGTCGGCGTTTTCGTGGCCGATTTCGCGGAAGGGGTTCGTGTGGCCGTGACGGGCGCGGCGCCCTGCGTCTTCCGATCTACGGAGATGGAAGCGGCTTTGGCGAAAAATTTCACGCCCGATGCGATTGCCAAAATTGCGACATCGCCCGAAGGCCTCAATGCCGACCTTTTTGCCTCGGCGGAATATCGCGCCCATCTGGTGGGCGTCATGGCCAAGCGCGCGATTCTCGCGGCGATGCTATAATGGTCACATGAACGACACACCGTCCGATCCGCTCGCCTCCGCCACCGCCTGGATGGGCGCGAAACATAAGGTGGCGCTCGCCACCGTCACCCGCACCTGGGGTTCAGCCCCTCGCCCGGCAGGAAGCCAGATGGCCGTGCGGGAGGACGGGGCCTTCGCCGGCTCCGTGTCGGGGGGATGCGTCGAAGGCTCGGTCATCGCCGAGGCCGAGGCGGCGCTCAGCGACGGCAAGCCGCGCAATTTGACATTCGGTGTCAGCAATGAAGACGCCTGGGCCGTGGGCCTCGCCTGCGGCGGCACCATCGAGATCCATGTGGCGCCCGTCTTGGCGGCGCCGCAGCAATCCGCAATTGCCGCGTTGAAAAAGGCCCGCGATGAGAAACGCGCGGTGGCCCTGGCGACCGACCTTGCCACGGGCGAGAGCCGCGTCCTTTATCCGAGCGAGGCCGGTACAGATGCGCTTCACGAGGCGGCGCGGCTGCAAGCCCGGCGCGATGAAAGCGGCGCAGTCGAAGCCGATGGGAAATCCTGGTTCCTGACGGTGTTCAATCCCCCGCTCGATCTGGCGATCATCGGCGCGGTCCATATCGCCCAGCCGCTCTCGCGCATCGCTTCATTGGCGGATTATGCGGTGCGCATCATCGATCCGCGTACGGCGTTCGCGACCGAGGAACGCTTCCCCGGCGCGGCGCTCTCCCATGATTGGCCGGACGAGGCGCTGGCGCGCGCGCCGCTGACGTCGCGCAGCGCCATTGTCGCGCTGACGCATGATCCCAAGCTCGACGATCCCGCGCTCGTCGCGGCGTTGCAATCTTCCGCTTTCTATATCGGTGCGCTCGGCTCGCGCACCACGCATGCACGCCGCCTCGAGCGGCTCAAGGCGCAAGGCTTTTCCGATTCCGAACTCGCGCGCATTCACGGTCCCATCGGCCTCAATATCGGGGCACGTTCGCCGGCCGAGATTGCGGTCGCGATCCTGGGGGAAATGACCGCCACATTGCGCCAAGGGTAAAAAAAAGCCGGACGGTTGGGATAGGAGGACCGCCCGGCTGGAGTCACGCGCGAAGATCGTGAGCGACGATCCGCGATAGCCTCAAACAGACCCCAACTATGTGCCAGGGCTTTCGCAAAACCGCTTGAAAGCGCACCGCTCTTTGCCGTTTCCGCTCAGATGACATAGTTTGCGACAGGTTAACCCTTGCGGCACACGGACGATTGAGGATGGTAAGCGGAAGCCCCGAGAGGACAAAGCCGGTGCAGGAAGGCGCCGTTCAGCCCCATATCCTGGTGGTAGACGACGCCCGCGATATCCGCGAGCCGCTGGTCCGCTACTTGAAGGAAAGCGGCTATCGGGCTTCGGCGGCCGACGGGGCCCAGGCGGCCCGCCGTCTTATGCGGACAGCGGGCATCGATCTGGTCATCCTCGACATCATGATGCCCGGCGAAGACGGGCTTTCCTTGTGCCGTTCCATCCGTGAAAACTCCGGCATTCCGGTGATCATGTTGACCGCCCGCGGAGAGGAACTGGACCGCATCGTCGGCCTGGAGGTAGGGGCCGATGATTATGTCGCCAAACCCTTCAATCCGCGCGAGCTTTTGGCCCGCGTCGGCGCGGTGCTGCGGCGCACCAACACCCTGCCGCCGCGGCTGCGCGGGCCGACCGCCGAGCGCTATCGTTTCGGCGAATGGATCTTCAACGCAGCACAACGCGAAATCGCCGGCCCTGAAGGGATCGCCTTGCCGCTCTCGAGCGGCGAGTTCAAGCTGTTGATGGCATTCCTGGAGCGGCCTAAAGTGGCCCTGTCGCGCGAACAGCTTCTCGATCTCACCAAAGGGCGAGACGCGGAGGTCTTCGACCGGTCGGTTGACAATCAGGTGAGCCGCCTTCGGCGTAAGATCGAGCAGGATCCGAAGAACCCGCGCTACATCAAGACGGTTTGGGGCGGCGGTTATATGTTCACTTCGGACGTGGAGATTCTGTGATGCGCGCTTTCTCAACGCTCAGGTCTCAGTTCGTCGCGGTGGTCGCCGCGGCGGTGATCCTTTCCAACCTCGCCGTCGTCGCAATCCTTGAGGTCGGCCGCGAGGGCGATCTGCAAACCGCACGCATCAATGCGGCGGTCGATCGCATTGCCGCCGTGTTTCGCTACATCAACAGCATTCCCCACACCCAGCGCGACGCCGCCGTGGAGGCGCTCAGCGGAAATGCCTTCCATTATTCCATTTCCATATCACCGCCGTTTTCCGCCCAGGGGATGAGCACCGAAGAAAAACAAATGGCGATCGATCTCGCCGCCGGCGAGCGCAGCGACAGAATCATGCCCGCGCGCGTGCGCTTGACCGAACCCAACATTGCCGGCTTCAACAATAATGGGGCCGCGTTTGAAATCACGCAGCCCTTCCCAAACGGCGATGGCTGGTTGACGGCGCGCTTTGTGCGTCCTCCGACGCCTTCGCCGGCGCCTGACATTCTGATCGCCGCCGCCCTCGGAACGATTCTGACCGGCGCCGCGGCGGCGTGGCTCGCCGGCCGCGTGTCGCGTCCGCTGTCGGCGCTTGCCTACGCCGCCGACGAAGTCGCGCGCGGCCGCACCGCGCCGAGACTGTCGGCCGACGGTCCGGAAGATATTCGCCGCGCCGCCGAGGCCTTCAACGAGATGAGCCGCCGCGTGACGCGCACGCTGGAAAGCCATCGTCAGCTTCTCTCCGCGGTCGGACACGATCTGAGGACGCCGTTGGCCGCGATGAGGATCACCGCCGAATTCGTCGATGATTCCGAAACGCGCGACCGGCTGACGCGCAATCTCGACGAGCTGCAATCTTTGACCGAGGCGGTGCTGTCGGCCGCGCGCGCCGGTCCCGGCGAGGAACCGCGCCGCACCGATCTGGCCACGCTGATCGAAAGCATCTGCGACGACCTTATCGAGCTCAATCTTCCCATCGAAGTGCAGATCCAGGGTCTTGCACCGTGCAGTTGCCGGCCCAACGAAATTCGCCGCGCGGTGCGGAACCTCATCGAGAACGCCGTCCGCTACGGCGACTCTGCTCGCGTTTCGCTTCGGACCGATCCCGATTTCTTCGTTGCAACCATTGATGATGACGGCCCGGGCATTCCCGAAGACCGGCTGGAAGAAGTGTTCGAGCCCTTCGTTCGCCTGGAGGAATCGCGCAACAATGCCACAGGTGGGGCGGGATTGGGTCTCACTCTGGCACGCGCGATCGTGCGCGAGCATGGCGGCGACATCGTGCTGGAGAATCGGCGCAGCGGTGGCCGGATCGTGGGTTTGCGCGCCTCCTTGCGCTTGCCACGCGAAAAGACCCGGCTGAAAAACGATGCGCCGCCCAGTGCGGTTGCTCCGGAGGCCGTGGGCACCTAGTTTTGCCGCATGCGATTTGGGATCTTTCCGCTCGCCGAAGCCGAGGGCGCTATCCTCGTGCACAGCCTGCGCGCGAGCGGACGGCTGTTCAAGAAGGGGCGGCTGCTCGGCAAAGCCGATCTGGATTCCCTTGCCGCGGCCGGGATAGAGGAAGTGACGGTCGCCAGGCTGGAGTCCGGCGATGTCCCGGAGGACGTCGCTGCCACCCGCGTCGCGACGGCGCTCGCGAGCGACGGCATCAGACTGAGTGCCGCCTTCACCGGCCGCACCAATCTTTACGCGCAGAGGTCCGGCCTTGCGGTCATAGATCCGGCTGGAATCGACGCGGTGAATCTGATCGATGAATCCGTGACGGTGGCAACGCTCGCGCCCTACGCCGTGGTCGCCCCCGGCGAGATGGTGGCGACCATCAAGGTGATCCCCTATGCGGCGCCGGAATGGGCGGTCGAGGCTGCGGCCAAAGCGGCGATGAAGGCGCCGATCCGGGTTGCACCGTTCGAGCCCATGCGGGTCGCCCTCGTCTCGACGCATCTGCCCGGACAAAAACCCTCGCTGCTCGACAAGAACCGGTCCGCCCTCGAAACGAGACTCGCACCGCTTGGCGGGACGCTGATCTTCGAGCGGCGCACACCTCACGCCGCCAAGGCGGTGGCCGATGGCCTGATCGAGGGAGAAGCGGCGGGCGCAGAGCTCCTCTTCGTGTTCGGCGCTTCGGCCATCACCGACCGGCGCGACGTCATCCCTGCGGGAATCGTGGCGGCGGGCGGCGAGGTTTCGCATTTCGGTATGCCGGTCGATCCAGGGAATCTTTTGCTGCTCGGCGCCTTGCATGCCAAGCCCGTGATCGGGCTGCCAAGCTGCGCGCGCTCGCCCAAAGTGAACGGCTTCGATTTCGTGCTGCAGCGGCTGTTTGCGCGCCTGCCGGTGGGAAGCGAAGATTTGATGCGGATGGGTGTCGGCGGCTTGCTGCAGGAGATTCCCACAAGGCCGCAACCGCGCGAAATCGAACCGGCGCCATTGCGCGCGCCCCGCATTGCCGCCGTCGTGCCGGCGGCCGGACTTTCGTCGCGCATGGGTTCGAACAAATTGCTTCAGGAATGGCGTGGCAAGCCGCTGTTGCGATGGGTGGTGGAAGCTTCGCTCGCGAGCCAGGCGGAGCCGGTTATCGTCGTCACCGGCCACGAGTCCGCGAAGATCGCAGCGGCGCTTTCCGGCCTGACCGTGACCTTCGTCCACAATGCGCAGTTCCGCGAAGGACTCAGCACGTCCTTGAAGGCGGGATTGTCAGCTGTTCCGCCAGCTGCGGACGGTGCGCTCGTGCTGCTGGGCGACATGCCGCAAATCGACGCGGGGCTGATCGACCGCATGATCGCGGCCTTCTCGCCCGCGGATGGGCGCGAAATTTGCGTTGCCATGCACCAGCACAGGCGCGGCAATCCGGTGCTGTGGGCGCGGCGTTTCTTCGCCGAGATTACGACGCTCGCCGGCGATGCGGGCGCCAAAACACTGCTGGATGTGCATGAGGAGCTGGTGTGCGAGATCGACGCCGATGCGGGCGTGCTGCGCGACATCGACACGCCCGAGGCCTTGGCCGCGTTGCGCGCGTTGGGCGAAGCGCCGGCATGAGCGATCCGCTTTACGCCAAGGATTTGCTGCGTTTGGCGGCGAACGCGGTGGGCGCCGGTAGATTGGATCCCTTCGATGCCGAAGGCGCCGCGCACAATCCGACCTGCGGCGACAAAGTGTCGGTCACGTTGCGCCTGGACGAGCATGGCCGCGTGACGGGAATCGCCCACGAGACAAATGCCTGCGTCTTGGCGCAGGCCTCGTCATCCATATTGGGGGCCCAACTCGCGGGAGCGAACCGGCACGCGGTGCAGGATCTGCGCGCAGCCGTCGAAACCATGCTGCACGATGGTCCCACACCGCCGGCGCCGTTCGCCGATTATGCCGCGCTCACCGGTGCCGCGATCTATCGCAATCGCCACACCTGCGTGCTGCTTCCCATCGATGCGGTGCTGATCGCGCTTGATACGGGTAAGCGCGCCTGAACCTCACAGCTCGTCCGAGCGCGACACGATCCGCGAGATGAGCCCGTAAGCCACGGCGTCTTCGGCCCCGATCCAGAAATTCCGGTCGGTATCGTTGACGACCTTGTCGTAGGTCTGGCCGGTTTCGCGCGCAATGATCCGGTTGATGCGCTCGCGCATCTTGATGATTTCTTCCGCCTCGATGGTGATATCCGAAGCCTGGCCCGTCACGCCGCCCAGCGGCTGATGCAGCAGGAAGCGCGTGTTGGGAAGGCAGAAGCGGTTCTCTTTCTCGGCTCCCAAGAAAATATGCGCGCCGGCGCTCGCCACCCAGCCGGTGCCGATCATCCTCACGCGTGGGCCGACGAAGCGGATCATGTCGTGGATGGTGTCGCCCGATTCCACATGGCCGCCCGGCGAATTGATAATGACCCGGATGTCCCCGGTGCCCTCCGCGGCATAGGCGATCAGTTGGCCGCAGACACGTTCGGCGACCTTCATATCGATCTCGCCGAAGATGAGGACGGTTCTGGCCTTGAACAGCGCCATCTGCACGGGCGCCATGGGCTGTTCGGGCTTCATGCCCTCGTTTTTGTCGTGTTCCTTCTCGGGATCGTCGTCGTCAAGCCAAGCAGAGGAAGTTCTTGTCATTCGCTATTTGTCCTGATGAGGAGCTGAATCATTGCACTCTATAGAAAGCGGCCAGCCCCATCAAAGCTGGGCGATAACCGCCGAAAGCGTGGCGCCGATGCCCGTTCGGATGACCAATTCGGCGTAATCGTCCTGGGCCGTCGGCGTCCGGTTCAGGATGGCAAGCTTTGCTCCGGCGCGTTTGGCCGTCAGCGGAAAGCCGGCGGCTGGGTAGACCACGAGCGATGATCCTGCGACAAGAAAAAAGTCGCAAGCGATGGCGGCGTCGTGAGCTCGGCGCATGGCGTCCTCCGGCATGGCCTGGCCGAAGGAGATGGTGGCCGCCTTGACAGGGCCGCCACAGCGGCAATCGGGCACGGCGCCCTTTTCCTCAAAGGAATGCCGCAGTGCCGCGATGTCATAGCGCGCGCCGCAGTCGAGGCAGGTGGCGTAGGTGGTGTTACCGTGCAGCTCGATGATCTTTTCCGTGGGGATTCCGGAGGCTTGGTGAAGATTGTCGATGTTCTGGGTGATGACATGGGAGACCTTGCCGCGTTTTACCAGCTCCGCCACCGCCAGATGGCCGCTATTGGGCTTCGCGCCCGCGAACAAGTCCTCCATGGCGAAGCGGCGGCGCCACGTCTCGCGGCGCTTCGCTTGCGAGGCCAGGAAGTCTTCGAAATTGATCGGCGGCATGCGATCCCACACGCCGCCCGGGCTGCGGAAATCCGGAATGCCCGATTCGGTGGAGATGCCGGCACCCGTGAACACGACGACACGGCGGGATTGCCGCAAGAGGCCAGCGAGATGCTCCAGCTCGGTTTCGCCTAACCCCATGATCACGCCAGCGGAGCGAGGAGCCAGGTAAGAATGCAGAGGACCAAGAAGACGACGCTGGCACTCGCCACCGCCAAGACGGAATCGCTCGGGAAAACCGCTGCGAGCTTGCGTCGCTTTTCGTAAATGAATGTTGCCGGCGCCCCGAGCGCCGCCAAGAGCGCAAGCCAGGCATAGAACTGAGGGCGCTTATAGAGGACGAGCGGCCGGTAGGCGCCCGCCGTCAGCAGCAATCGCCCATCCAAAGAAACCGCGTTTAGATTGCCGTCCGCCGCGCCCCAATATCCACCGGGCCGAGGGGCCAGCGTGGCATTTTCCGCGCCCGACAGGATAAGGGCGCCATTGCTGGCGGCGCGAACGGTGAGCCGGCGGTCGCCGCGCTTCAGCACCGCCAGGGAAAAAGCGCCACCCAGAGCGGGTTCGTAGACCCCGGCGACGGCATGGGCGGCCGCAAGGTCGGGGGCGGCAGTTGTCGTGCTTGGGCCAGCATCTGCCGCGGCGCGGGGCGGCAGCGATTTGTCGAGCAAGCCATCGTCCAGAGTGTGCCAGAACGGCGCATCCGTCCGGCCGCGTGAGACAAGCACATAGGCAAGCTTCGCCT
>DATHDZ010000310.1:0-2279 GCA_035318785.1 Micropepsaceae bacterium | reverse complement strand
CGCTTTAGCAGGGAGAGGGTGGCGGGACGCAAAGCGTCGAGCCGGGTGAGGAGCATTCTTCCTGCGCGCCAAGCATAAACGAGAATTCATCTCGGGCATTTCGCTTGAAGATTTTCCTCGCTCCGTGTTTCTGTATGTCGGAGGGGCGCCGTGATCTGATTCGTAAAATAAGCGGCGTTGGGGGCACACCCAAAGGAGAGAACACCCATGAAAAGCTTGATCGCTGCTGCTGCATTTATCGCGACGCTCGGCCTTGGTGCCGCGCAGGCCATGCCGGTCGCACCGGTTCAGGCCGACGGCCTCACCACACAGGTTGCACAAGGCTGCGGCCCCGGCATGGCCCGC
The DNA here is from genome assembly GCA_035318785.1 of Micropepsaceae bacterium. Taxonomy (GTDB): domain Bacteria; phylum Pseudomonadota; class Alphaproteobacteria; order Micropepsales; family Micropepsaceae; genus CAIYRG01. Next base: position 1,934 of record DATHDZ010000310.1, on the reverse strand, counting down.
AACGCCATGGGCCGTTGCCGCCCGGCGTTCATCGCGCGCGGCTGCGGCCCCGGCATGCATCGTGGCCCGTATGGCCGCTGCCGTCCGAACCGCTGACTTCAACCATCTGACCGACGTCGGACGAGGCGGCGCCGCGCAAGCGGCGCCGCCTTTATCTTTGTCCACGCAGCCGGCCAGCTTGCCACATTGCTTCACGGCTTCCTTTGCCGCCGAAACCTGATGAACTCTTGAAACAGCGCCTCCTCCTCGGCGTTGCGCGGCGCGGTGGCCGTCGGAGTGAAAGTTGGCTCCGCGGCTTTCTTGATATTCTGATCGATCCATTCCTGCGCCGCCGGGAATCGTTGCCAACCGCGGATCGTGCCCGCCAGGTTGACGTCACGCCACGCCGGATGGCGTGACGGTTTGCGCAATTCCTCGGCCTTTGAGAAAAAAGCCTGCACGAATTTCTCGGTGCGCCGGTAGCGGTCCGTGTTGCGCGGCCAGTTGAACGAGATCAGAATCGTGCTGGTCGCGAGCGTTTGGACCTTCTTCTCCTTCGGCACCAGATTCGGATAGTTCTCGTTTGAGATCGAGGCCGGGAAATAGTCTTGCTCAAACTGCGGCCCGTAGGGCACGTCGAGAAATTTGAAACCCCACTCAGGCTTGACCCCGGGAAACGCAGGAAGCGGCATCGGGCAAGAGCATGCCGTCGCGTCGAGCTCGCCATCGCGCATGGCTTGAATCGCATCGCCCTGGGCCATGGTGACTTCCGTGACCGGAATGCCGAGCGCCTTGAAGACCAGCGGCGTGAAGCGGGCGGTGCCGCTGCCTTTGCTGTTGAAGTTCACCTTCTTTCCCTTGAGGTCAAAGATCGTGTTGATGCCGGGACGCGCAAGGATGTGAAGCGTGTCGACCGAAAGCGGTGCGACATAAGTCAACAGACGATCGATATGCGTTCCATATTCGCCCGATGCCTTGAGAGAATTGAGGGTCTGGACCGTCGTTATGCCAAGGTCCACCCCCTTCAGGTAGAGAACATCGCGGACATTGGTGAATGCCCCATCGCTGACGACCGGGAGGACACGAAGATTGTCTCCCTCATTGACGACAACCGAAATGTCATGACCGAGCTGGATGTACGGTGCGCCCAATGAACCGCATACGAGAACAAGCAGGTTCTCGTTTATTTTCTGTCGCATCTTTTCCCGCACGGAGCCCGACACCTCCGGCTGCGCGGAAGTTTGAGCGCTCACCGTGCCGATCGCGGCGGCACTCGCTAAAAGCAAAAACGCCAGAAACAATCGCGCGCGCATTCTCATCCCCGTATTTGTTTTTGTTACTTGAACCCAATCATCCCGCTCCAACCTCGTGTCAGAGCACGATCCTTTTTTTGAAAAACGGCGCGATGGAGCCGCGCGCCTTAGCGCGCCCCGCTCGACCGGTATTGCCAATGTCTTGATCTGTCCGCGGGGCGCCAGAACCGGGCTGCGGACGGGCGGCGCGACACCAAACGCCGCCGCGCGGCGGCTGGCCGCGGACGGTTTTGCTGCTGGCGCGTTGTGTTGGGTCCGCCGGACCGATCATCATCGCCCCCGGTCACCGTTTAGACGGTGAGCCGACGTAAACGTTATGGTAGAGTGTCTACACTTCGAATGCGCCAAAAATGTGTTTAGATTGAATGGTTTACCTATGGGAATACTCACGTACCGCGCGCCGGACTATAGAATTACACGCACGGCTTTAGTCGCCCCCGTGACGCCGAAAGCCGATGATGCCGCACTCTCGGCGCTGCAGAAGCAACTCGAAAACTCATCGGTCCAACGACGAGCGCGGGCGTGTCGCACAAGGGCAAGATCAATCTCGAAACGCTGATCGGAGGCGAGATGAGCCTCGGCCGGCTCGACGGCCTCGTCTATCAGTCGGGCGATGAGAAGACGCGCGTGATCGTGACGACG
>DATHDZ010000309.1:0-10987 GCA_035318785.1 Micropepsaceae bacterium | reverse complement strand
CAGGGAATCGATGACACACTCAAGCTCCGGCGGGGCGACGTAATAGCCGTTCATGGCGCGTCCGGCGGCGTCGGCCTGTTCGCAGTCCAATTCGCGAAGCTCCGCGGGGCACGGGTATTCGCTTCGGCTTCTGGCGCCGATGGCGCGGCCTTCGTGCGCCGCCTCGGGGCGGATAAGGCCGTGGACGGAAAGAGCGCCGATGTCGAGAAGGCCGCGCGCTCCTTCGCGCCGGACGGCTTCGACGCAGCTCTCTTCTATGCGGGTGGACCGGCGCAAAAGATCCTTCTCGGTCTGGTGCGAAAAGGCGGTTGCGTAGCGTACCCGAACGGAGTCGAACCGGCGCCGAAGAAACGACGCGGCCTACGTGTGAAAGCCTATGACGGCATCATTGGTGTCCGCGAGTTACAGCGGCTCAATCGCGCGGTGGAGGCCGCAAAACTCAAGGTCCCGATCGCGGCTGTTTTCGGACTTGCGGATGCCGCCAGGGCCTATGAGCGTCTGGCGGCCGGGCACGTGCTAGGCAAGATCGTGCTCCGGATCAAATGATCCGCTTTCAAGCCTTTTAGAACTCTTGAAAGTCTGCGGAGACGACGAATTCGAGCGCCTGGACAATCATGTCATGGTGCGGATTCGTCGGCCGCCGATTTTCCTTGGTCGCAGCATCAAGGAATGCTTTGGCTTTGGCGACATCGCGATTCACGAAAAATAGATAGCGCAGCACGGCGAGAACCATCACCGAGGGATTCGCGGCGAGCGCGGAACCGCCGATCGTGCTGCCCGCGATCTCCTCCAAACGAAGACTGGTGATGAAGGGAAAAAGGAAAGCGGCGCGGAGCTTTCCCGAAAGGACGCCATCGCGGACAAAGAGATCGACGGGCTTTGATGGGCCGCTCTGGGCCTCCGCGGTATAAAGAGCGAGCACGCGGTCGATCGATTTCGCGCCGACCACATAAGAGGTCAAGCATGAGAAATTCTGCCCGGCGAGATCGATTATTTGCAGGTCGAATAGTCGCAAGGGCCGCCCTGCAGAGGCATCGATGCGGTCGAAGACGCTCTTCAGTCCCTTCAGCATACCGAGATGCGGTGGCGCCAAAACATCCGTGAACAGAATATCGAAGCGCTGGAACAGATCCGCCGCAATGGCGTCCTCGATCACGGGACGAACATGCTCCGACAGCAGGGCATCGTCTTCCATGATGTGGACGGCAGCGCCACCCGACGACCGCGCCGATTCAAGCGCCCGCATATGGGAGAAAAACGCGCCCAGTTCGCCGGGACTAAGGCCACCACGCGACGGCGGCAGCGCGCTTCCATCGACGGCGGCAAAACGGCCGTAGCGATCCTTCAGACCGAGCGCCGTAAGCTGCTCATCGATGGCGGCGCGCCGCGCGGTGCTGCGGTCAAGATTGATATAGAGGCCGTGATAGGAAGTCGCAGAGTCCGCTGACATTGTCCGGCCGGGCCTGAAACGCGTCCGAACGGCTTACCCGGCGGGGGGGTGCGAGTCCACATCGAGCTTGGACGTCCGCGCCGCGGGGCCGCCGTAATCCTCGATCACCACCAGCGCGCGGTAGCCGCTGGTCATGACGAGATCCCCGTTAGGATCGCGTGCCAGCTCGCCCTTGTTGTTGAGGGTGCGGGTCTTCTCGTCATAGGCAAAGCGCGGCACTTCGCCCTCGAAATTGTCGCGCACAAGATCAAAAAGCTTTTGCGACGCGTTCAAGGGAAGCTGCACGCAGCCGGCACTTGCGCGGCGGCCAAGCGCTGCGATCTCATCCGCATCCACCACGCCATGGATGGCCAGTCCGGTCGGATTGCCGCGAATCATCCAGTTGAAGAACATGGAATTCGGCATGTCTCGTTGCCACTGGCTGGAGTGGTAGTCGACGGAGAAGCGGTCGGGGTCGAACTGGTAGATTCCGGCGGGTGTTTCCGTCGACATGCGCTCGCCGTTCTTCGCCCGCTCCATGGCCTCGCGGCCGGTCGAGACCGCCCAATTTTCGAGCAAGATCAGTTTGGGGTCTGGCCCGGCGCTGCGTTCCTTCACGAAAACATACATGTGCTGAGCCCAAGATCCCTCTTCGGCTTTGCTGACATAGATGAAGAGATCGAAATTCTCGCGCAGCTCCGGACTCAAACCGGCAGTCAGATGATCCGATAGTTGTGCGATCTCGCTTGGGCCGAGTTGATCCGTCAGGGGTCCAGCGAGTTCGGTATCGGGATTCGTCCGTACACGGGCGGATTTGGCGCGTTCCGGTACCGATAGCGCAGCTCTGACGTCCGTTGCCGGTTGCGTTCGATGCAGGGAGGATGGAAACGGCGGAAGCGGGAGCGTGATCCCTCTTGGCTCTCGCGGCTCGGCAGCATCCGATCCGACCTCGGAGCCGAGCAAAACCGCGACGCCCAAGCCGATGCAGGCCAAGAATCGGCCCGTTGTCGTTTCCACGCGAACCCTCCGGGTTGTCCTTTCGTCAACTCACCGGACCCGCGTAGGGGCGTTTCCAGATTGTAGACAAAACGGGAATGCGTAGATGGTCGACTAGTTCCTTGGGCGAGGGATAGGTTAACGGCCATCCGTATTGCCCTGGGCGTCGCTATAATGAGACCCGGAGATTCGAAACATGGCTGAGAGCCGCTCCTTCCCGTCCTCGCATAACCAGCCGCCGCCTTTCGAGGACGTGAATCTCTTCGCCTCAGACTGCGCCTTGCGCGAGGCGGTGGCGCGCGAGGGCGCGTCCATTCATGAGCTGAGTATCGATCGATTTGGCGCGCAAATGGGTGGGCCGGATAGCTGGGCGCTCGCAGCCACTGCTCACCGTCACCTGCCCGAGCTTCGCAGCTTCGACCGCTATGGACGGCGAATCGATGAGGTCGAGTATCATCCCGCCTATCACGCCATGATGCGCGAAGGAATCGCGGCGGGTGTTTCGTCGGCTGCATGGAGCGGTGTCGAATCGGGACATGTTCTGCATGCCGCGCTGGAGTTTCTTTTGGCCGAGGTGGAGCCCTCGGTCTGCTGCCCCATCACCATGACTTATGCGGCGCCCGCGGCGCTCAAACACGCACCCGACATCGCCGGCGAATGGCTGCCGCGTATTCTCGCTTCGCACTACGACCCTTCTTCGCAACCCGCGGAGCGCAAACGCGGCGTCACCATCGGCATGGCGATGACGGAGAGACAAGGCGGTTCGGATGTGCGCGCGAATATCACGCTGGCCGAGCTTCGGGGCGATGGCAGCTATCGGCTCACCGGGCAGAAATGGTTCTGCTCCGCGCCGATGTCCGATGGATTCCTGACGCTGGCGCAAGCGCGCGGCGGGCTCACCTGTTTCCTTGCACCGCGCTTCGACGCAGCGGGTGAACATAACGCGATCCATCTGATGCGGCTGAAGGACAAGCTCGGCGATCGCGCCAACGCGTCCGCGGAGATCGAATATCGCGGCGCATACGCGGTTCGCATCGGCGAGGAAGGACGCGGCATCGCGACCATCCTCGACATGGTGCATCACACGCGTCTGGACTGCGCGATTGCGCCGGCCGCCTATATGCGCAGCGCGCTCGCGCAAGCTTTGTGGCACAGCGCGCACAGAGCCGCCTTCGGCAAGCTGCTCATCGATCATGCGCTGATGCGCCAGGTGCTGGCCGACCTCGCGGTGGAATCCGAAGGCGCGACGGTCATGGCCTTCCGCGTCGCGCACAGCTTCGACGAGGCGCCGACGAGCGAAGAGGCCGCCCTCTTCTCGCGTCTCGCCACGCCCATCGCCAAATATTGGCTCAACAAGCGGGTCGTGGGCCACGTCGCCGAGTGCATGGAATGCCATGGCGGCGCGGGCTATGTCGAAGAATGGCCGATTGCGCGCTTCTATCGTCAGGCCCCGTTGAACGGCATCTGGGAAGGCTCGGGCAATATCATCTGCCTCGATGTGCTGCGCGCGCTGTCCCAGTCGCCGCGAGCGGGCGACGTTTTCCTCAACGAGCTCAAGCGGGCGCACGGCGCGAACGCGCATCTGGACCGCGCGATCGGCGATATTGAACGGCAATTGAAGCAGGCGGCCATCGCGGAATCGGCGGCGCGGCGGCTCGTGGAATCCCTGGCGCTGGCGCTGCAGGCGGCGCTGCTGGTGCAGCACGCACCCGGATTCATCTCCGATGCGTTCTGCGCCGCGCGCCTCGGCGACACCGTCGGCCTTGCCTATGGCGGGCTCAGCGGGAAAGTGGATAGCAGCGCGATCATTTCGCGTGCGATGCCGCAGCGTTAGCCGAGTTTGTTCGCCTTGGAAAATCCGCGCGGCACGATGCGGCCGGCCTGGGCGCGAGCGCCGCGATAATCCTTGAGTTCGGCCGGAGTGAAGGTACGGCCATTGGCGTCGCGCAGACCTTCCTTCCAATGGAACATTCGCGCATCGACAAGATGTCCGTCCTTGTAGCGCTGCAGGATCACGCCGCGGCCGCGCGCCAATTCGGGCACCTCGGCGGCAGGGAATATCAACAGCTTGCGGTTGTCGCCCAGCACAGCAACGCAATCGCCTTCGGCGACCGTACACACCACGGCCTCGATGCCGGGCGGCACGTTCATCACCTTCTTGCCGGATCGCGTCATTGCCACCGCATCGTCTTCCGCGGTGACGAATCCGTGGCCGGACATCGCGCCCAAGAGGAGCTTGCGTCCTTCACGATGCACAAACATCGAAACGATATCGGCTTCCGGCGGCAGATCGAGAAAATCGCGCAGCGGCTCGCCGAGACCGCGCCCGCCGGGGAGCTTGGCGCAATCGAGCGTGAAGAAACGTCCATCGGTCGCGAACAACATCAGCTGGTCGGTGGTTTCGGCATGCAGTTGGAAGCGGGCCCGATCGCCTTCGCGATATTTCACGGAGTCGCTTGGCTCCTGATGACCTTTAAGTGTGCGGATCCACAGCTTCTCGGAGCAGATGATCGTCACCGGCTCTCTCTCGACCATGGTGGCGATGGCGGTCGCTTCTTCCGCGATCGCTTGCAGCTCCGCGAGCTCCGCGGCTTTGGCGAACTCTGTGCGGCGCCGGCCAAGAGCAGTTTTCAACCCGAACCGCTGGTCGATCTGCTGGATTTCTTCGACCAGTCTCTCCGACTGCAACTTTTCCGATCCTAAGAGGCGCTTCAGCTCCTTCTGCTCTTTCGTGAGGGCGCTATGTTCTTCGCGGAGTTGCATCTCTTCCAACCGGCGAAGGCTGCGCAGACGCATATTGAGGATGGCCTCTGCCTGACGGTCGGTGAGCTTGAACGCAGCTATCAATTTGGGCTTCGGCTCGTCCTCGGTCCGGATGATCTTGATGACCTTGTCGAGGTTGAGATAGACGGCGAGATAGCCCTCCAGCACCTCGAGCCGGTCGGCGATATGCGCGAGGCGATGGCGGGTGCGGCGGCCCAGGACGTCGCGGCGGTGCTCGAGGAATGCCTCCAGCGCTTCGCGCAAGCTCATCACACGCGGCGTCACGCCCTTGTCCAAAACATTGAGATTGAGGCCGATGCGCGATTCCAGCTCGGTCTGTCGGAACAATTGTTCCATCAGGATCTCCGGCTCCACCGTGCGGCTCTTCGGCACCAGGACGATGCGGATGTCCTCGGTGGATTCATCGCGCACATCATCGAGCGCCGAGAGCTTCTTCTCCTCGATCAATTGCGCGATGCGTTCGATGAGCTTGGCCTTCTGCAGCTGATAGGGGATCTGGTCGATGACGATCTGATAGGTGCCGCGCGCACCTTCTTCGCGCTTCCAGCGCGCCCGCACGCGGAAACTGCCGCGGCCCGTGCGATAGGCTTCCTGGATGGTGGCGGAATCATCGATGATGATGCCGCCGGTCGGAAAGTCGGGGCCTTTGACGAACTTGAAGATCGTGCGGTCCTGGACCTTGGGGTTTTCCACCAGCGCGATCAGGGCCTGGCACAGCTCGCCCGCATTGTGCGGCGGAATGGATGTGGCCATGCCGACGGCGATTCCGGTGGCCCCGTTCGCCAAGAGATTGGGAAAGGCACCCGGAAGAACAATCGGCTCGCGGTCTTCACCGTCATAGGTGGGACGGAAATCGACGGCGTCTTCGTCAAGACCCTGAAGCAGGGAATCGGCGATCTGGGTCAGCCGGCTTTCGGTGTAGCGCATCGCCGCGGGATTATCGCCGTCGACATTGCCGAAATTGCCCTGCCCTTCGACCAGCGGATAGCGGACGGCGAAATCCTGCGCGAGGCGCACCAGCGCGTCATAGACCGCCTGATCGCCGTGGGGATGAAACTTGCCGATGACGTCGCCGACGACGCGGGCGCATTTCTTGAAGCCTGCCGCCGGATTGAGGCCCAGCTCGCGCATCGCGTGCAGCAGGCGCCGATGAACCGGCTTCAGCCCATCGCGCGCATCGGGCAGCGCGCGTGATGTGATGGTGGAAAGCGCATAGGCGAGATAGCGCTCGGAAAGCGCCTTGCCCAAAGGCTCCGGCCTGATGTCGTCTTTGAAGGCAATTTCACCCATATCAAACAAACTCCTCATGCTGAGGAGCCGAGCCGCTCCTTCGAGACGCGCGCTTCGCGCGCTCCTCAGGATGAGCCAGCTTGGCGTCTCGAAGCATTAAGCCGATTCGGTTGCGGCGCGAGCGGCAAGATCGGTCAGCCTTTGCCGCGCTTCGGGCATCGCCTTGTCATGCGGCATGAGCAGCCATTGATCGAGGAAATGTGCGGTCAATTGCAACCCGGCGTGAAGATCTGCGGCGCGCGGATCGCCCGCTTGACGCCCCAACAGGAACGCCGGCAAGGATAAAAGACGGTCGCGATAGGGCTCACCCGCCTCGCGCGAAACGGCGCGCCCCGTGCGTGGCGAGACGTAGATGAGATCATCGCCCGTGCCCGTCGAGGCACAGCGCGCCAGGTCGAGACCGAAACCGAGCTCGTTCAGAAGGCCGATCTCCCAATGGACGAACAGAGGCGCCCAATCGGAAAACTCGTGATCCACGATTGCGTCGAGAAGCGCATCGGCCCCTTCATAGGCCGCCTCATGCGGCTCGCGCTCGGGAAGCACCGCGGCCGCGACGGCCGAGAGCGCATTCAGCCCCGAAAGCGCCGCGCGACGCTCGAAGATGTCGGAAGCCCGCGCCCGGGCCAGCTCGACCGTAAACACGCCAAGATGTTCGGACAGCCGCGCCCGCCAGACCAGCTTCACGCGGTTACCCGGCTGCATCACGGCGCGGCCTTTGGAAGAGCCGCCGCCGCGCACCAAACCGAGATGGCGGCCGTGGTCGCGCGTCAGCGCCTCCAATATCCCGCTGGATTCACCATGGGCGCGCAGGCTCAGGACGATGGCGTCGTCAGACCATTCCATTGCCGATCCACATACTCACAGGCTGTGGACGAAATTCATCCACAGTTTGGGGATAACGCTGCAACTCATTGATCCTTTGGGTATTCCAGGCCCCATTCGCGATAGTGCTCATGGCTGTCTCCCCAGCGTTCGGCGACCTTGCTGTGGAGAAACAGATGCACGCGGCGGTCGAAGACGGCTTCCATCTCGTGCCGTGCCGCCTCGCCGATGGCTTTGATGGTCAGCCCACCTTTGCCGATGACAATGCCCTTCTGGCTCTCGCGCTCGACAAAGATCGTCTGATCGATGCGCACCGAGCCGTCCTTGTGGTCCTTCCAGCTTTCGGTCGTCACCGTGGACGCATAAGGCAGCTCGTCATGCAGCCTGAGATAAAGCTTCTCGCGCGTGATCTCGGCCGCAAGCAGACGCGAGGGAATATCGGCGACCTGATCCTCAGGATAGAGGAACGGCCCCTCGGGCATGAAGCCGGCGCCGTAATCGAGTAGCTCCTGCAGACCGTCGCCTTTGGTCGCCGACACCATGAAGGTGCGGTCGAACACGCCCGAGCTTTGCAGCCGGTCGGCCAAGGGCAGCAGCGCATCGCGCCGCATCGCATCGATCTTGTTCAGGACCAGAGCGGCCTTCCGCCCCGTTTGTTTCAGGCCTTCGATGATGCGCTCGGTATCTCCCGCCGCGAGGCCATTAGGGTTTGCCGACAATTCGGGGGCATCCGCCATGACGAAAATTGCATCGGCATCGGCCGCCCCGCCCCATGCGGCCTTCACCATCGCCCGGTCGAGCCGCCGCCTGGGTACGAAGATTCCCGGCGTGTCGACAAAGACAATCTGTGCATTCCCGCGGATGGCGATGCCGCGCACCGGGATGCGCGTGGTCTGCACCTTCTGGGTGACGATGGAGACCTTCTGGCCGACCAGCGCATTGACGAGCGTCGACTTCCCCGCATTGGGCGCACCCAGAACGGCAACAAACCCGCAATGCGTCTGCACCTTCGTCATTCCTTCCATAGGCCGAGCCGCAACAACATACGGCGCGCCGCATCCTGTTCAGCATCCCGCTTGGTCGAGCCTTCGCCCTGCTCGGATTCCTGACCCGGCACGCGAACCTCCACCGTAAAGACCGGCGCGTGGTCAGGCCCAAGCCGTTGCTTAACAGTATAGGCCGGCTGAGTCTTTTCCGCGCGTGGACCGCCTTGCGCCCATTCCTGCAGCGCCGTCTTGGCATCGCGCAATTCCGGTTTCAGCGACGCGAACAATTCCTCCCAATAATTCAGCACGAAGCGGCGCGCCGCTTCTATGCCACCGTCCAGATAGACCGCCGCAATCACCGCCTCGCAAGCGCCGGCCAAGATCGCAGCTTTGCGTCGCCCGCCGCTTCCCGATTCCGACGCCGCCATGATCAGATAGGGCGCAAGTCCCGCCGCCTCGCCCGCTTGCGCGCAAGCCTCGCGCCGCACCAGCGCATTCAGGCGCACCGCCAAACCGCCTTCGGCTTCGTCGGGATAATCGGCATAGAGCCGCTCGGCGACGATCAAACCAAGCACGCGGTCGCCGAGAAATTCCAGGCGCTCGTTCGATTCCGTGCCGATGCTCGCATGCGACAGCGCGAGCTTGAGAAGTTCGCGATTCCGGAATCGATGACCGAGCCGTTCTTCGAGCGCGGCCAAGTCCAATCTAGTGGACGATCTCGGCGATCCGGCCATAGCGGATGGCGAAGGGCCATTTCCAGACTTCCCAGAAGTGCGCGCTGCCATCGGTCGAGAAGAAGATGATTTCCGCTTTGCCGACAAAATTCTCGAACGGAACATAGCCCACGTTGGCGCGGCTGTCGGCGGAATTGTCGCGATTGTCGCCCATCATGAAATAATGGCCCTCGGGCACGACGAACACTTGCGTATTGTCGAGGTCACCCTGCGGATCGCGATCGAGCACGTTGTAGCTCACGCCATTGGGAAGGGTTTCGCGGTATTGCGGCACGTGATGCGGGGTGCCGCCGAAATCCTCGACATAATCGGCCACGCGGACTTTCGGTATGGGCTTTTCGTTGATGAAGAGCGTGCCGTCCTTCATCTGGATGCGATCGCCCGGCAAGCCAACCAGACGCTTGATGTAATCGGTCGTATTGTCGCCGGGGAACTTGAACACCACGACGTCGCCGCGGGTGGGTGTCGAGGCCATAAAGCGTCCCGAGAACGGCAAAATTCCGAAGGGGAAGGAATAGCGGCTATAGCCATAGGCCGCCTTGGAGACGAACAGATAATCGCCCACCAGAAGCGTGCCTTCCATCGAACCCGACGGGATGTTGAAAGGCTGAAAAATGAAAGAGCGGATCACGCCGGCGATCAGCAGCGCATAGACGATGGTCTTCACCACCTCCAGCCAGGATTCCTGCTTTTTGGCCGGTTTGCCGGTGGCGCCCGCGGGCATCTCCGCGGCAGTCTGATTCAGGTCTTCAGGCGCCATGTAGACTGGCCTTTTTCATTGTGTTCCAGGCAATTGCCAGGGAAGCGGAGCGGTCGATACGCGTCAAGGGCGGCACGGTTTACGCATATATATAGTTTATGAATTCCCTTTGCTCTGCGACGGTTCCGCCACAGCCGTAATTATCACAATCGCCTGGGCGAGGGGATAATCATCGGTGATGGTCAAATTGATCTGCGCCGTCATGCCTTTCGGTGTGATTTCCGCGAGCCTTTTCGCTGCACCTCCGGCGAGTCTCATCGTCGGCTGACCCGAAGGCAGATTAACCACCCCCATATCGCGCCAAAAGACGCCGGCCCGCAGCCCCGTCCCCAACGCCTTGGCGCAGGCCTCTTTCGCCGCAAAACGCTTGGCATAGCTGGCTGCGCGGGCGGCGCGACGCTCGGATTTTCGCTGTTCGACGTCGGTGAAAATGCGTTCGATGAAGCGAGGCCCATAGCGGTCGAGGGTTTTTTCGACCCGCCTGATGTCAATGAGATCACTACCCAGCCCGATGATCATGACATCCCCCTCGCCTCATCCATGATCGCGCGCATTTGCTTAATCGCGGTTTCCAGCCCGGCAAAAACCGCTTCTCCGATCAGAAAATGACCAATCTGTAATTCAACGATTTCGGGAATCGCCGCGATGGCTCCGACATTGGCATAGGTCAAGCCGTGCCCCGCATGCACTTCGAGACCGAGGGACGCCGCTTCGCGCGCGCCTTTGCGCAGCGCCTCGAGCTGGCTCGCCACCCCCGCTCCGTTCCCCGCCAAGCCGGCGTCATGATAGGCCCCGGTATGCAGTTCCACGACCGGCACATTGAGGGAGCGGGCGGCTTCGAATTGGCGCGCGTCCGCTTCGATGAACAGAGTCACCGCGATGCCGGCTTTCTTGAGCGCGCCTACGATGGGGGCCAGCCGATTATGCGTAGCCGCCGCATCGAGGCCGCCTTCCGTCGTGCGTTCCTCGCGGCGTTCCGGCACGATGCAGCATGCATGGGGCCGCGCCTTGAGCGCAATCGCCAGCATCTCCTCGGTAGCGGCCATTTCCAGATTCAGCGGGAGTCCTGCGCGCAGGAGTGAAGCGAGGTCTTCGTCATTGATGTGGCGCCGGTCTTCGCGCAGATGCGCCGTGATTCCATCGGCGCCGGCTGCCATCGCCATTTTCGCCGCGTGAACGGGATTGG
>DATHDZ010000308.1:0-12413 GCA_035318785.1 Micropepsaceae bacterium | reverse complement strand
ATATGATCCGGGGGCGTGCCCCGCCCGTTCCCGCTTCGGTAAACGCGGGTTAAATGCCTCACCCTGAGCCGCAAAAGCCCTAGAGTTGCATGGACGCAACCCCATTCGGTACTCTGGGCCATCGGAATTTCAGCAATCTCTTCGCGGGCTTTCGCTATGAATGTGTTGACCAAAACCAAATTGGATGTCGTTCCGCTCAATCCGTATATCGGCGCGGAGATTCGCGGACTCGATCTTAGGGAACGGCCCGATGACGCGACGGTCAAGGCGATCTACCAAGCTTGGCTAGATCATCTGGTGCTGATCTTTCCGGGTCAGGATTTGACTCAGGAAGATTTGCTTCGCGCCACCACCTATTTCGGGCGGACCGGCCATCTGGACCGGCCGGCCAAATATCATCCGCCTGGCTTTTCCAAAATGCTGCCCGGGATCATGCTGATCTCGAATATCCGCGAGAATGGCGAACCGATCGGCGCCCTGCCCGACGGGGAAATGATGTTCCATCACGACATGATCCATAAGGAAGTCCCGAGCAAAGCGACGCTGCTCTTTTCGGTGGAGATTCCGTCCTATGGCGGGAACACATTGTTCGCGAGCGGCCATGCGGCCTATGACACGCTCGATCCGGCGCTACGCAACAGGCTCGAAGGCAAGCGCGCTTTGCACCATTACAATTACGGCTCCACCCAACGCGGCGATGATCGCGGCGTGGACGCCTTCAATGAATGCGTGCATCCCGTGTTCCGCACCCACGAGGATACGGGACGAAAAGCGGTCTATGTGAACCGGTTGATGACGGTGAAAATTCTCGACATGGATCCGGCGGAGAGCGACGCCTTGCTCAAGGCGCTGTTCGATCATGCGGAAAAGCCGGAATTCGTTTATTCGCATAGCTGGCGCAAGGGCGATCTTCTGCTGTGGGACAATCGCTGCTCGTCCCATGCGCGCACCGATTTCCCTTCCGCCGAAAGGCGCCTGATGCTTCGCACCACCGTCGAAGGTACGACGCGGCCCTATTAGGGCTTCGTGTTTCGGAGGATTTGCGTGAATAGTCTCTCGCGCCGTATGGCCCTTGCGCTTGGCGCAGCCTCGCTCGTTTTCGCCTCGGCCGTACAGGCGCAGCCGGCGGTCGATTTCTACAAAGGCAAATCCGTCACTCTCATCGTAAGCTCGAGCCCCGGCGGCGGCTACGACATCATGTCCCGCACAATCGCGAAATATCTGGGCAGCCATTTGCCGGGGAACCCACGCGTGCTCGTTCAGAACATGCCGGGCGCCGGCGGTATCGTGGCGATGAATTATTTTTACACCAATGCGCCGAAGGACGGCACGGTCTTGGGCGCGGTGCAGAACAACACGCCGTTCGAGCCGCTGCTCGGCACGCGCGAAGCCAAATATGATCCGACCAAGTTCAACTGGCTGGGTTCGCCCAGCACGGAAGTCGGGCTGATCGCCGTGTGGCGCAATGTGCCGGTGAATACGCTGGCCGATTTGAAGCGGCGGGAAATCACCGTCGGCTCGTCCGGCGCCAATTCCACGCCGAGTTTCTATGCGCGTCTGATCAACGAGACGCTCGGCACCAAGATGCGGATCGTCGTTGGCTATCCCGGACAGAACGAAGTCTATTTCGCCATGGAACGGGGAGAGGTCGATGGCTTCCCCAGCCTCTTCTACAACACGTTGAACGCGACGCGCCCCGCCTGGCGCAAAGAAAAGAACATCAAGCTCATCCTGCAATATGGGCTGGAGAAGGAGCGCGAAATCTCCGAGGTGCCCAATGCGCTGGACCTCGTCACAAATCCCGAGGACAGGCTGCTGTTGCAGGCGGGCCTCGCCGAAGTGACGCTCGGCCGGCCCTATCTGATGCCGCCGAACGTGCCCGCAGATCGTGTGGCCGCCATGCGCAAGGCCCTGGAGGACACATTCAAGGACCCGGCGTTTCTCGCCGATTCAAAACGCATGTCGCTTGGCGTAAGCTCGCCCCGCACGGGCGCGCAGATCCAGCACCTCATCGAAGAGACCTATCGTACACCCCCCAAAATTGTCGACCGGCTGAGAAAGCTGTCGCTGCATTAGAGAGTGAAAATACATGGCGAAGCTTGCGCGGCTCGAAAAACATTTGAGCGCCGGCAATACGGGCTTGATCTTGTTCGACGCGCTTAACGGCTATCTGCATCCGAACAATCCGGCCAAGGTGCAGTTTCTGGCCGAGCGCAACATTATCGGGAACCTGCAGCGCCTGCTCGAAGGCGCACGCAAGGTCGGCATGACGGCGTTCTATCCTTCTGGCGCGCATGCGCCCGACGGTTCGGATTCAGTCGACCGTCTGACGGATACGGACATGGATCTGGGGCCCGGCGGAAGCGTGGAGAAACCGATCCGGCCGCATTTCCACGCGGGCTCGCGCGATGCGGAAATCGCGCCCGAGCTGGCCCCGGCCAAGGGCGATCTTATGGTTCCCAAGCAGCGCTGGAGCTCGTTCTTCCAGACCAATCTCGACCTTCAGCTTCGCGCCCGCGGCATCGGTACGATCGTGATCGCGGGCGGCTCAACAGATGTGGGAATTGCGAGCACCGTATTCGCCGCGCGCGATCTCGATTATGGCATCGTGGTGGTGCGTGACGCCTGCTATTCCACCCGCGGGACGAACAATGATTTCTTCATGGACCGCGTCTTCCCGCGCATGGGCCGCGTGATGAGTGTCGACCAAGCGGTCGCATTGATGGCGCCATGACCGAGGGGACCGATGGCTGAGATCGCGACCAACGAAAACATCGAATGCCCGGGCGGCATGCCGGCGTTTCTCGCCTATCCGAAGGCGGCGGGGCGCTATCCCGTGGTCGTGTTGATGCATGAGCGTTATGGGCTGGTAGCCCATGCCAAGGAATTGGCGCGCCGCTGTGCCGGCGACGGCTATGTGGTTTTGGCGCCGAATTTCTTTTTCAAACATCCGGACCAGAAGGCGTTGAATGCCGGCAATGAGCGTTACGACATGACGGACCCAGAATCCGTTGTGCTCTTGAGATCGGCGTTGGCGGCGGTGCGGAACATGTCGTTCGCGGATATGAGCAAAGTCGCGATCGCCGGCTATTGCCAGACCGGACGACACCCGCTTGCCTTGGCCGCAGAGGAAAAAATCCAGGCGGTCGTCGTCTGGTATGGCGCGGCGTCCAAGCGCGAATGGGAGGTGAACACCATCCAGCCGCGGCCGCTGGACGACCTCATCGCCAAGATCGGTTGCCCGGTGTTTGGTGCCTTCGGGTCCGACGACCACATCATTTCGGTCGACGATGTGCGCCGTTTCCGCACCTCGTTGGAGAACCATAAGAAATCCTACGACATGCACCTTTATGCCGGCGCGCCGCATGGTTGGCTGAACGACACCATGCCGGGCCGCTATCGCAAACCGCAGGCCGATGCCGCCTGGGCGGCGCAGCAGCGTTTCCTCAAGGAAGCGTTCGCCGGCGAATGGCCGCCGGCACGCGTGCGCTGGCGCTTTGAAAGCGAGTTCGGCAGCGACTACGATTTCTCCAAGAATGTCCGGCAGGAATAGAATGAGCCTCGCATCTCTCGCCCACCATGACGACGATTCCATACAGCGGATCGCCACCGCGCTTGCGCGTGGCGAAGCGGGGACGGGCCTGTCGCGGGAGGATGCGCTTCTTCTCATGGTCGACGCGCCGCTCGAGTCTCTGCTTCTTGCGGCGTCGTCGCTCCGCGACCGGCTGAAAGGGCGGATCGTCAGCTATTCGAAAAAAGTCTTCATTCCGCTGACCCATCTCTGCCGCGATTATTGCGGCTATTGCACCTTCCGCTCCGATCCGGTGGCGGGGCGCCCGGCTTATATGTCTCCGGACGAGGTGCTTGCCGTCGCGCAAGCCGGCGCCCGCGCGGGCTGCAAGGAAGCGTTGTTCAGCCTGGGCGATCAGCCGGAACGGATTTTCCCCGAAGCGCGCGAGTTCCTGGCGAAACTCGGTTTCGCGCGGACGCTCGATTACCTCGCCGCCATGACGAGACTGGTGTTCGAACAGACGGGCCTCCTGCCCCATTCCAATCCCGGTCTGATGGACCGCGAGGACCTGATCCGTTTGCGCGAGAGTAATGTCAGCCTCGGCCTGATGCTGGAATCGATCAGCCCACGGCTTCGGCACAAGGGAGCCGCCCATTGGCGCGCGCCGGACAAGGCGCCCGCGCTCCGGCTGCGCACGATCGAGGAAGCGGGACGCCAGAATATTGCCTTCACCACGGGGCTTTTGATCGGCATCGGCGAGACGTCGGAGGAACGCGTCGACTCGCTGTTCGCTATCAAAGAACTGCATGCGCGCTATGGCCACATCCAGGAGGTGCTAATCCAGCCTTTCCGCGCCAAAGCGGATACGCGCATGAGGTCGGCAACTGAGCCCTCCATTCAGGATCTGCAACGCACGCTGGCCGTGGCGCGGCTGATCTTGACGGACATCAATGTGCAATCGCCGCCCAACCTCGTATCGGAAGATTATCCGCAACTGCTGGCGGCCGGGATCAATGATTGGGGTGGGATTTCCCCGGTGACGCGCGACTTCATCAATCCCGAAGCCGCCTGGCCGCAGATTCCGATTCTGGAGCAACGCACCGAGGAGGCCGGATTCACGTTGCGGGAACGTCTCGCGATCTATCCCGAATTCGCGCGCAACGGTGGTTTTGTCGATCAGCGTCTCATGCCACAGCTGGACAAACAGCGCAGCGGCGATTTCTATGCCCGCGAGGATGCCTAAATGAACATGGCCGTGAATTCCGTCTGGCAGGATATCTCTTATGAAGGCGCCTTGGCGCGCGCGACGGCACCCATTGCCGCGCTTCTAGACAAAGCCCTCAACGGCAATGAGTTGGGATTCGACGAGGGCGTGGAGCTAGGCTCTGTGCAGGGCGGTGATCTTGTCGCTTTGGTGAAAGTCGCGGACGAGCTGCGCCGCCGCACCGTCGGCGAGGCCATCACCTATGTGGTGAACCGCAATCTCAACTTCACCAATGTCTGCTTCGTCGGCTGCGCCTTTTGCGGCTTCTCGCGCGGACCCAAAGCGAAGGACGCCTATTTCCATTCCACCGAGACATTGGTCGCGAAATCGCGGCAGGCCGTCGCACTCGGCGCCACGGAAGTGTGTATCCAGGGCGGCCTGCCGCGCGATCTCAACGGGAACTACTACGCGCAATTGCTGCGCGATATCCATGCGGCTCTACCCGAGCTGCATCTGCACGCCTTCTCGCCGATGGAGATTTCCTATGGCGTCGAGAAGACGGGTCTTTCGCTGACCGAGCATCTCATCTCGCTCAGGGAAGCCGGCATCGGCAGTATTCCGGGGACCGCCGCGGAAATCCTGGACGATGACGTGCGCGGTGATCTCAGCCCCAACAAGCTGAAGGTTTCGCGCTGGATCGAAGTGATCCGCACCGCGCATGGGTTGGGCATTCCCTCGACCTCGACCATGATGTACGGCCATACGGAGCAGCCGGAACATTGGGTGCGGCACATGCTGCTCTTGCGCGACATCCAGAAGGACACCGGCGGCTTCAGCGAATTCGTGCCGCTCGGCTTCATCCATGCCGAGACGCGGCTATACCGCAAAGGCCATGCGCGCGCCGGTGCCACATTCGACGAGCATCTGATCGTGCACGCGCTCGCGCGGCTTCTGCTCAACAACCACATCCCGAATCTGCAGGTGTCCTGGGTGAAGCTGGGATTCCCGGGCGCGCTGGCTTGTCTGCAAGCCGGCGCCAATGATTTTTCCGGCACCCTGATGGAAGAGAGCATCTCAAAGGCGGCGGGCGCCGATTTCGGCGAATCCGTCCTGCCCGGCGAATTGCGCGCGATGATCCGCACCATCGGCCGTGTGCCGGCCGAGCGCTACACCAATTACGACATCCGCCGGCTGTTTCCCGATGCCGATGCGGACGAACGCCTTCCGGTCGAGCGCATGGCGGCGGCATCGGGTTCCGTGCCGTTGGGTGTCGGCTACTGACGATGAGAATCGCGGCGCTTGCCGGCGGCGTGGGCGGATCGAAGCTCGTCCTCGGTCTGTACCAGGTGATGGACCCGCGCGACCTGACGGTGATTGCGAACACCGGCGATGATGTCGTGATGCATGGGCTCCACGTCTCGCCCGATCCGGATATCCTGATTTACACGCTGGCCGATCTGGTGAATCCGGAAACCGGCTGGGGATTCCGCGGCGAAACGTTCAACGTGGCGGAGGGTCTTTCGCAATATGGCCGCCCGACCTGGTTCCAATTGGGGGATCGCGATCTCGCCACCCATATCCACCGCAGCGCGATGCTGGGCGGCGGCGCCACGCTTTCGCAGGTGATCGAATCCATCCGGATGGCGCTCGGGGTGAAGACGCGCATCCTGCCGATGAGCGATCAATTCGTACCCACCATGCTGGATACGGATGAGGGGCGCATGCATCTGCAGGATTATTTCGTGCGCAGACGATGCGAACCGGCATTGAAAAGCATCGAATTCGCCGGAATTGCAGGAGCGCGGCCCGCGCCGGGCGTGATCGAGACAATCGAACAGGCCGACGGCATCATCATTACGCCCAGCAATCCGCTGATCAGCATCGACCCGATTCTGGCCGTGCCCGGCCTGCGCGCTGCCCTGTGCCGGCGGCGCGAACAGGTGGTGGCGGTTTGCCCGCTGGTCGGGGGAAAATCGCTGAAGGGGCCATCCGACAGGATGATGGCGCAGCTCGGCTACGACGTATCGGCGGCGGGCGTGGCGCAGCTTTATCAGGATTTCTGTTCGACGATGGTGATCGACGATGCGGATGCGGATCAGAGTTCGGCCCTTAAAACGTTGGACGTGAAGCCAATCGTCTGCCCGACGGTGATGCGGACGCTCGCCGACAAGGAGCAGCTCGCGCGGGTGGTCTTGCGCGTATTTGAAAGCAACGCTGTGTGAAGGCGATCCTGATACCCGTCAAAACCTTCGCGGAATCCAAGAAAAGACTCGCGGATCATTATCCCGCGTCAGACCGCGCGGCGCTCGCGGCGGCGTTGTGCGAGGATTTTTTCCGCACGGTCGCCGAGGTGACAGGCATAGACCGCGTGTTCGTGGTCAGCCAGGAGCCGCGGGCCCTAGCATGGGCCCGAGACAAGGGGTGGGAAACCATCGTCGAAACAGCGCAGATTTCCGAGAGCCATTCTGTCGATGCCGCATCGCGTGCATGTGCCGAGCAAGGCGTCGACGCGCTGCTTCGCCTTCCCATCGATATTCCCTTGGTGACGCCGCGCGACATCGAAGCGCTATTCAGCCAAGCGGAGGATGCGCTCGGGATCGTCATCGTTCCGTCGCGCGACGGCACGGGCACCAACGCGCTGCTGCGTTCGCCGCCGACTCTGTTTCCGTCGCATTTCGGACCTGACAGTTTCGCGCTGCACCTCGATGAGGCGAAGCGCTGCGGCGCTCAGGTGCATATTGTGCGCAATCCACGGATCGAACTGGACATCGACGAGATCGACGATTTGCGCGCCCTCGCTGGATTGGTTCCTCCCGATTCCGTCACGGCGAAATGGCTTCAAACACGCGGCTTCAATACCTAATTGTCATTCCTGGCCGAGTGACAATAGTCACGAGGGGAAGGGAATCCATCTATCTGACGAATGGATCCCCTTCCCTCGCACGCTAACGCGTGCTCGCCGGGGATGACAATCTTTACCGGAACAGGTCCCTCTCTTCGGGGCGGATGAGGTCGCGGCCGCTACCGCCTCCCCCGCTCGCCACCCCGCGGATGATCGCGACGGGCACGCGGTCGGCTTTGCCCATCACCAATTCGGCCGCGGACGCCAATTCGTCGGCCAGCGCGATAATCGTCGCCTGCAACAATTTCCCGTTGGCATCGCGTTCGCCGCGATAGTCGATCAGCGGCGCAGTGCCGGCGACGCCGAGCGCGACATTGACGAGGCCTTCGCGCCAGGGACGGCCGAACGTGTCGGAGATGATGACGCCGACGTCGACTCCGAAGCTCTCGCGGAGCCGGATTTGCAGCGCGCGGGCGGAGGCATCCGGGTCTTCCGGAAGCAGGATCGCGGTGCCTTCGTCGGCGTTGGAAAGATCGATGCCAGCATTGGCGCAGACGAAGCCATGGCTCGTCTCAGCGACGATGACGCCCCGCTCCATGCGGATGATCCGCTTCGACTCGCGAAAGACGAGCTCGATCACGCGCGGGTCCTTGCCCCACTCTTGCGCCCATTTCTTCGATCGGTCGGAGGGAACAATGGAATCGAGCGACACGATCCGATCCTCTGCTTTCGAGACGATCTTCTGCGCGATGACGAACACGTCCGCTGCTACAGCTTGGAATTGCTGCATCCTCACCGCGCCCAGAATGAGGCGCGCCAGATCATCGCCCCGGCGGATTTCCGGCAGCCCTGGAAGCGGAAAAATCTGAACGGGGGAACGCGTCACGATTGTTGCTTTCAAGCGGTTCACGGCCGCGGACATTGTTGCCCGGGAAGCCGCATCATGACACAAGCCTTCCGTCTATCCTTGATGGGTGCAAGACATGGCAACGGAAAAAATCGCCATCATCGGCGGCGCGGGTGAGTTGGGGTTCGGCTTGGCGCTGCGCTGGGCGCAAGCGGGCGCCGATGTGGTGATCGGCTCGCGCGACGCGGCCAAAGCGCAAGAGGCGGCGGCCCGTGTGAAACAGACGCTGCCTCAGGCGAATGTCGCGGGGTTCGACAATCCGGCGGCAGCAGGACAGGCGAACATCGTGGTGCTGGCCGTGCCGTTCTCCGCCCAGGCCGGCATCCTCAAGAGCATCAAGCCTGCGCTGAAGAATGCGATCCTGGTTGACACCAGCGTGCCCCTGGCGGCGACCATCGGCGGGCGGCCGACGCGCATGCTCGGAATCTGGGAGGGCTCCGCCGCACAGCAGGCGCAAGGTCTCGTGCCGGGCGTCCCAGTGGTGTCCGCGTTCCACAATGTTTCGGCCGAGATGTTGAATGATCTTTCCATGAGACTGGATTGCGACATCCTGATCTCCGGCGACGACGGCGCCGCGAAGGAAAGGGTGTCGGGTTTGGTGAAATTGATTCCCGGTCTGCGGCCGCTCGATGCAGGGCCGCTGGAAATGTCACGCATTGTCGAGAGCGTGACAGCGCTGCTGATCTCGCTGAACCGCCACTACAAGACGCATCATTCGGGGATAAGGATTACGGGCATAGAATGATCTAGATGACCCCGTCGCGGCGGAAGGTCGAGATCTCCGCTTCGCTGTAGCCTAAGTCACGCAAGACGGACTCCGTATCTTCGCCTAGCGCGGGTAGCGGATCGAGGCGCTGAGGGCTGTCGCTGAGGCGCAGGGGTGACGCGAGAACCGGCACGGGGCCGATCGGCGAATCGATTTCCTGAATCATATCGCGTGCGACAAGCTGCGGATGGGCCAGGACTTCGGCAATGTTGTTCACGCTGCCATAGGGAAGGCGCGCCTGTTCCAGACGCCGCTTCCATTCGGCCGAGGGATGTTCGAGGAATAATCTATCGATCAAGGATTCCAGCTCGCCCCGGTTCTGGCGCCGCGCTTCGTTGGTTTTGAATTTCGCATCGTCCAGCAGGTCCGGGCGCTTGATCACCTGGCGGCAGAACATCTCCCAATCCGAGGCGCTGGCCACCGCAACGCCGACATATTTGTTGTCGCTCGCAAGAAAAGGTCCGTAGGGCGTGACGTATTGGTGCCGCAAGCCGACGCGGACCGGCTCCTCGCCGCGATGCCAATAATGATGCGGGTAATAGCCGAGCCAGGAGACGGCAGTTTCGAACATGGAAATGTCGATCACCTGGCCCTGCCCGGTCTTCTCGCGCTGATAGAGAGCAAGAAGAATTCCCACGGCTGCATACATGGACGAGGTGAGGTCGATCATGGATACACCGACCTTGGCCGGCGCGTCGGGATAGCCGGTAGTGGCGATGATCCCCGCCTCGCCCTGGATCAGCACGTCATACGCCTTCATGTCGCGATAGGGCCCGTCCTGGCCGTAGCCGGACAGCGAGCAATAGATCAGCCGCGGGTTGGCGCTCGTGAGGTCTTTCGCGCCCAGGCCGAGCCGTTCGGCGGCGCCCGGCGCGAAATTCTCCAGCACCACATCGACCCGCGCGGCAAGCCGCTTGAGGATTTCCAGCGCGGCCGGCTTCTTCATGTCGAGGGTGACGCTTCTCTTGTTGCCGTTCACCCAGACATAGCCGGACGAGAGCCCCTTCACGGCTGTGTCCCAGCCGCGGATCACATCGCCGGTACCGGGCTTTTCGATCTTGATGATCTCGGCGCCCATGTCGGCCAGGATCTTGGTCGCATGCGGGCCGGACAAGGATGTTTCCAGCGCCAGCACGCGCACCCCATCAAGCGCACGGCGCGGCAGCGCGGCGCCGGCCTGCGCCATCAGGATTGGACTTTCGGGAAAATATCGCGATGCGGCGCATGCGCCTTCTTCCACACCATGACACTGCGCACATAATCGATGACGATTCTGGCTTCCTGCTGGATGCCCCGCGTGCGCACTTTGATGATGCCCCATTGCGGCTTGGATTTGGATGGGCGCTTCTCCAGCACTTCGGATTCGGAATAGAGCGTGTCGCCGGCAAAAAGCGGGTTGGGTAGTTTGATCTCGTCCCAACCGAGCGCGAAGCCGTTCTCGCTGATGTCGGCGACGCCGAGGCCTGCGACGATGGCAAGCGTCAACGCCGAATTGATCAGGCATTTGCCGAATTCGGTCTTCTTGCCGAACTCATTGTTGAAATGAATCTGATTGGTGTTGTTGGTCAGGAGCGTGAACCAGATATTATCCGCTTCCGTCACCGTGCGCCCGATACGGCAGCGATA
Organism: Micropepsaceae bacterium; assembly: GCA_035318785.1. GTDB lineage: Bacteria > Pseudomonadota > Alphaproteobacteria > Micropepsales > Micropepsaceae > CAIYRG01. The sequence continues at coordinate 1,557 of DATHDZ010000308.1, read as the reverse complement.
AATGTCGCCGATCTCGAAATCTTCGAAGTAGCGCCCTTCCCAACCCGGTTTGACGGTCATGAATTCCCTCCACCTTCCCGGTGTCATTCCCGCGTAAGCGGGAATCCAGCTCGTCTAATATCTCTGGATGCCCGCCTTCGCGGGCATGACATTCCCCTATTTGACGCCCAGCGATTTGGCCAGCGCGACGGTCTGGCGCGCCCGGTCGACGATGGGATAATCCAGCAACTGTCCGCGAAAGGCGATGGCGCCGAGGCCGCGCGCGCGCGCATCCTCAAAGGCGTTCACCACCGCCTGGGCATAGTCGATGTCCTCGCGCGTCGGGGTGAAGGCAGCGTTGGCCTCTTCAATCTGATTGGGATGGATGATCGAGATGCCCGTCATGCCCAGACGCCGCGCTTGGCGAGCGTAGCGCTTCATTCCCTCGGGATCGTTGAGATCGACCCAGACTCCGTCCACCGCCTGAACATGCGCAGCCGCGGCAGCCGTCGCGATGTGCGAGCGTGCATAGATAAGGTCCACCGCTTCGCCTTCGCGGCGCATCGGAAGATTCATTTCGCGGGTGAAATCTTCGGCGCCGAAAATCACCCCGATGATCCGCACCGTCGAGGACGCGATGGCATAGGCGTTGAACAGCCCGATCGGGCTTTCGATAGCGATCAGCAGCTTGACCGATCCGCCAGGCATGTGATGCCGGACCTCGGCACGCCCGAGCTCATCCTCGACAATGCGCACCTGATCGACGGATTCCACCTTGGGGACCACCAGGCCTTCAAGGCCTGGACGGACAACCGCATTGGTGTCTTCGATGAAGCGCTGCGAGCCGACGACATTCACGCGCACGAAGCGCGCCGGCGTCCGGAGTTTCGGATCCTCCGCCAGCCGTGCGGCAACGTCGTCGAGCGCGGCGCCGATCTGCGCGCGCGCGTTTTGCTTCTCGCTGGGTGCGACCCCGTCCTCGATGTCCATCATGATGGCATCGACCGGCAAGGACAGCGCTTTGTCGATCATACGCTGGCGTTCGCCCGGAACGAACATCCAGGAGCGAAGGAGTTTAGTGCGTTCGATCATCTGAGCGGCATCCTTACGAACTTCATGGATTGAACCATTCTCACCCCCCTCCCGGTTCGCCTAGGGGCGCTAACGCGCCAAGGCGAACCGCCCTCCCCCTCAAGGAGGGAGGGAAGATTATTAATAGGATTTCGGCATGCCGAGCACGTTCTGGCCAAGGAAAGCCAGCACCAGATTGTTGTTGATGGGCGCGGTCATATAGAGCCGCGTCTCGCGGAATTTGCGCTCCACGTCATATTCGCGCGCGAAGCCATAGCCGCCATACGCATCGAGGCAGGCGTTCGCCGCTTCCCAGGCGGCTTCGCTGGACAGCAGCTTGGCCATATTCGCTTCAGCGCCGCATTTCTCGCCGCGGTCGAATTTCTCTGCCGCCACATCGCGCATGCAGGCGGCCGCCTCGACATGGGCGTAGCTGCGTGCAAGCGGAAACTGCACGCCCTGATTGGCGCCGATGGGCTTGCCGAACACGACGCGGTCGCTGGCATA
>DATHDZ010000307.1:0-11656 GCA_035318785.1 Micropepsaceae bacterium | reverse complement strand
ATCGACGGCGTCTTCCACCGCGGATTGGCGAGCGAAGGGATCGTCCGCGATGGCCAGCTCGGTCGCCTGCAGACGCTTGATCTCGTCGCGCAGGCGCGCTGCTTCCTCGAATTCGAGATCGCCCGCCGCTGTCCGCATACGCTTTTCCAGCTCGGCGATATGGACGCGCAGATTGTGACCGACCGGCACGGGATCGCCGGCGAGTCCGGCATCCACCAGGACATGATCGCGCTCGTAGGCCGAGCCCAATATGTCGGCGATGTTCTTCTTGATGCTGACGGGCGTGATGCCATGCGCCAGATTATAGGCTTCCTGCCTGCTACGCCGGCGGTCGGTCTCCGCCATCGCGCGCGTCATCGACCCCGTCATATGATCCGCATACAGAATGACTTTGCCTTCGATGTTGCGCGCCGCCCGGCCGATGGTCTGGACCAGGGACGTTTCGGAACGCAGGAACCCTTCTTTGTCGGCGTCGAGAATGGCGACCAGCGCGCATTCGGGAATGTCGAGGCCTTCGCGAAGGAGGTTGATTCCAACAAGCACGTCGAAGGCACCCAGCCTTAGATCGCGCACGATCTCGATGCGCTCGAGGGTCTCGACGTCGGAATGCATGTAGCGCACGCGCACGCCGTGTTCGTGCAGATATTCGGTGAGGTCTTCGGCCATGCGCTTGGTGAGTGTGGTGACGAGTGCGCGATAGCCTCTCTTGGCGATGTCCTTGCATTCCGCCAGGAGATCATCGACCTGATGCTCGACGGGACGCACCTCCACCGGCGGATCGATGAGCCCGGTGGGCCGGATCACCTGCTCGGTGAAGACGCCGCCGGTGCGCGCGAGCTCCCACGGGCCGGGCGTCGCCGAGACATAGACCGTCTGCGGGCGCATCACGTCCCATTCGTCGAATTTCAGCGGCCGGTTGTCGATGCAGGAAGGCAGACGAAAGCCGTATTCGGCCAGCGTCGCCTTGCGCCGGAAGTCGCCCTTATACATGGCGCCCAATTGGGGAATGGTGACATGCGATTCATCGACGAAGACGATGGCTTCGTCTGGGATATATTCGAACAGGGTCGGTGGCGGCTCGCCAGGGCGGCGTCCCGTGAGCCAGCGCGAATAATTTTCGATGCCCGCGCAAGAGCCGGTGGCCTCGATCATTTCCAGATCAAACATCGTGCGCTGTTCGAGGCGCTGCGCTTCGAGAAGTTTGCCGTCGCGGCGGAACTGTTCGAGGCGCAGGCGCAATTCCTCGCGCATGCCCTTGGTGGCCTGGGCGAGAGTGGGGCGCGGCGTCACGTAATGCGAATTGGCGTAGATCTTGACCGTGTCGAGCTCGGCGGATTTCTTACCTGTCAGCGGGTCGAATTCGAAAATGGAGTCCACCTCGTCGCCGAATAGGGTCACGCGCCAGGCGCGGTCCTCGTAATGCGCCGGGAAAATGTCGACGGTGTCGCCGCGCGCCCGGAAAGCGCCGCGCGCGAACGCCTCGTCGTTGCGGCGAAATTGCAACGCGACCAATCGCGCCAGCAGATCGGCGCGCTGGATATGCTGGCCCCGCGCGATCGAGAACGCCATGCCGGAATAGGTTTCGACCGCACCGATGCCGTAGATACAGGAGACCGAAGCCACGATGATAACGTCGTCGCGCTCCAGAATCGCGCGCGTCGCGGCGTGCCGCATGCGGTCGATCTGTTCGTTTACCGAGGAATCCTTCTCGATATAGGTGTCCGTGCGCGGAATATAGGCTTCGGGCTGGTAGTAGTCGTAATAGGAGACGAAATATTCCACGGCGTTTTCGGGGAAGAAGCCCTTCATCTCGGAGTAAAGCTGCGCGGCCAGGGTCTTGTTGGGCGCGAGCACGAGTGCCGGACGCTGCACAAGCTCGATGATCTTGGCCATGGTGAAGGTCTTGCCCGAACCGGTGACGCCGAGCAGCACCTGATCGCGTTCGGGAACGGCGTTAGGGCCTTCGCCCAAGAGCCCACCGATCAGCTCGCGAATGGCTTCGGGCTGATCGCCTGCCGGCTGGTAGTCCGAGACGAGCTTGAAACGCTTGCCGCCCTCGGATTTCTCCGGGCGTTCAGGGCGATGGGGGACGAACGCCGTCAGCTCCGCCCCCGTCATGTGACGGAAGGCAGCAGAAGCTTCGGCTAGACCGTTGATCGGCCGGAATGCGGGCCCATTGTTGTGCGCCATCAGCGGAATATAGGGGAGGCGCGCCGTTTATGCAGCTAGTCCAGGAAAACGGCATGAGCGCGTGCCTGGGCGGCACGCGCTCACTCATAACGTTTGGGTCTGCTCGTTAGGCGCCGCTTACTTCAGCATCGCCTGAACGTCGGAGGCCGTCTTCTTCGACGCGGCCATGTCGGCGTTCGCGATTCCGGCGCGCGCCTGGGTTGCGGCCGCTTCGAGCTTGGCCTTCGTCGCTGCATCCGCCGTTTGGGGAATGGCCCCGCCACCAGCATTGGCGCAAGGATTGCCCGGGGCGGCGTCAAACCCGTTTCCGCCAGGGCCGACCAGGCAGTTCACCACGTGATGCAGATGTGTGTGCACCATATCGATCCCGCCGGCGGCCGCGGCAAGGCCGGCATGGTTTGCGGCGGTCGCGATGGCTTGGGGCCCATCCGCGAGCGCAGCGGCTGGCATAAACGCCACTCCGGCAAGAGCAAGCACGCCGACGAGATTCCGTGTGAAAGCTTGTGCAGGCATTGGATCCTCCCTTGGGCTAAACACCTAACAACAACATCCCGCGATTGTGGCATGAATCGGGCGGGCCGGAAACCAGGGAGCGGCAAGCGGCCCCCTCAGTCGTGAAGGAACAAGGACGGCGGGCGGTTAGGGCTTGACGCCAATGACGGAGGAATCATCGACGCGGACCCAGAAGATCGGGATCTTGTGCTCGGCGACGTATTCGTCGACCGCCTTGCGCGCACCCTGCCAGCGGAAGTAATCGTCGATGATGACGATCCCGCCGCGTACCAGCTTCGGATAAAGATGATCGAGCTCGGCCTTGGTCGAGGCATGCCAGTCGGTGTCGAGGCGCAGCAACGCAATGGCGCCGGGAGGCGCGGCTCCCGGCAGGGTGTCTTCGACCTTCCCCTTGACGAAATAGAGGCGCGAGTCTGGATAGGCGGTGAGCGCAAGATTGGCCCGCACCTCGTCCAAGCCATGATTGATCCAGGTCGATCGCCCGGCCGTGTCGCGCCGCTTGTGCCAGCTCCGCCCGGCGGCTTCGCCAAACCGGCCGCGGTCCACGTCATCGGGCTCGGGCATGCCTTCGAACGTGTCGTAAAGATAGAGGTCGCGGTCGCGTATGCCGAGGTCGAGCAGCGTATACGCCATCGCCATGGTCGAGCCGCCCTTGGCGACGCCGCATTCGACGAAAGCGCCCGGGTAATTCTGCGCCACGACATAACGCACCGCGGATTCGAGCACCGCCACGCGCTCATTGGACGTCATGGTGTAGGGGCGCACCTTTTTCAGCAGCGCCTTCTGGAAGGGGGAAAAATCGAGCGGGATGGCCGGCGGGCCCTTGCCGCGGAACGGCCGCGTCAGCTCGCGTTTCAGCTTCGCTACCCAATCCACCATGTTCTTGTCCCGCCCCAGCCGCTCGAATCGCGGTTGCGCATTCGATAGGGCGTGGGCGCCCGCGGATCAATCCCGCTCCAGCCGGTTGTGCCGGGGGGCAGTGCCCCCATATAAACGGGACCCATAGGAGCGAAGATGAGCGATACGTCACAAGCCGGCGCCACGCCGCCGCAGCTCCCGCGTAGCGAAATCACAGACACGGCCAGCCTGCGCTCGCTCGTTATCCTTTGCTATGTGCTGTTCCTGCTCGCCTGTGTGAATGGCATTACGGCGATCGTGGGTGTCATCATCGCCTATGTGAAGCGCCGCGATGCCATGGGCACGACCTGGGAAAGCCACTTGAACAATCTCATTCTGGTGTTCTGGGTGATGGTGGGCGCCACGCTGCTGTTTTTCCTCTCCTGGCCCTTCGCCTTCGCCTGGTGGTTCGCCAGCGGATTCGTTTGGCTATGGACGCCCACGGCGGTGTTTCCGCTGCTATTCGGGTTCGTCCTCTTTCCGGTGTTGGCGATCTGGTATCTCTACCGCGTCGTCCGCGGCTTGATCCGCGCCGGCGAAGATCGGGCTTATTGAGACGCGCAAATAAAAACGGACCCGCCCCCGGGGAGACGGATCCGTTGAATGAATAGACTCAGCCGTCGTCGTTAAGGCAGCTTGAACGAGATCATCGCATAGAATTGGTCGTCGGTTTCGAAGGGACCGGAGGTCACCTTGTAAATGCCGTTGAGAGACGTACCGGTATAGCCGAGCGTCAGAGTGTAGGCTTCGTAGGTGGCGGCGAGGCTGACGCCATAGTCCGTATAGCTCTTGATAATAGGCGGAACGTTGTTTTCGAGATCGGTATAACCAACGGAGGCATTGAGCGACAGCCATGGGGCGATCGGAATCGAAACGGCGCCGTTGTAATAGATCTGACGATCGCTGAGGTTCACATAGTCGGGCGAATAATAAACTTTGCCCGTAACCGCAGCGAAGCCGAAATTGTAAGTCAAGCCGGCCCAGATCTCATACCAGTTGTAATTCACGCCGTGCGGAGAATTCGGATAGTTGTATGTGATCGCGCCGAAGGAATAACCAAACGCGTCGGTGAACTGACCCGTGTAGCTGCCATAAAGGTCCAACTCCATCGGAGTGTCTTCGCCGTTCACATGCCCAAAATCGATCGACGACGCCCAGGTGCCGACCGCAAGGCCCGGAACGAGCTCGCCGAGATCGTAGTCGAGGCCAGCCTGAACCGCCGATTGAGCACCACTTTGAGAAATTCCACGGAACACATAATTCGTCGTGACAGCGCCGTTCGCTGATAAGGGCGCGGACATGGCAGGGGTTGCTAGCGCAGCGAGGCCGACGGCGCCGAGAACAATCTGTAGAGTCTTTTTCATGATCACTCCTTTTGCTTTCCCGGCTAGCACCGGCCGCCAGGCTCAGTTCTGAAAGCCTGGGCTGAGCCGGGCCGGCAGAACGTCGGCGGGATTAGGGAGGGCATGGCCATATAAAAACAATCGTGCTGCAGTGCAAAAATGTGTCGTTTCGATCACATTCCAGACCATTTTAAAGGCAAAGCACAAAACCTGCGAGAATTATGCCTAAGATTTAGGCAACAAGCCGGGAAACTAAGCTGTGTTCCCTGGGAGGTGAGCCCTTCGCCCATGCCTGGACCTGTGGAGCGACATTGAATTCATTGTCTCGATGCGACGCCCGCCTATATGGTTTTGGCATGACGAGGGTGGCACGAATCGCGACGCATATTGATGCCGCGGACCAGTTCAGACGATCGCTGGCTCAACGATGACATTGGTGATGGACGAGAGGCCGCGCGGATCCAGGGCCGTTGCGGCCAAGCCCACACGGGTGATTCTGGTGCGGCACGGGAAGCCGGCTATCCCAACCAATCCGCGCACCGGCCATCATGGATTTCGGCGTTACATCGATGCCTACCAGGATGCAGGCCTGGATCCTCAAAGCGCTCCCCCGGAGGAGCTTCTCGACCTGGTGAAGGGATTGAACGCGGTGTCTACCAGTGGCCTGCCGCGTGCCGATGACAGCGCACGCAGCCTGCTGCCGGAGGCCGAGATCATCGCCGATCCGCTGTTCACGGAAGCTCCGCTCGCGGCCCCGCGGATTCCTCTGCTCAAGATGAAGGTGCCGATCTGGGCGGTGATGGCGCGTATCATGTGGCATGCCGGCTATCATCCGGAGATTGAGAATTATCGTCGAGCAAAGGCACGTGCTTCCCACGCTGCCGATATTCTCCTTGCCCGCGCCGACGCCGATGAGGGCGTGGCGGTGCTGGTCGCCCACGGCTATTTCAACGCCATGATCGGGCGGGTACTCAAGAAGCGGGGATTCTCCCGGACGGGCGCGCATCGGGCGCGGTTCTGGAATGCCGTGATTTATGAGCGTTCCTGATCGAAGCGAGATCAGAAGCGCGTGGTGATCGATTCGATCGCGGGGCGCGGGCGATCCTCAAGAGCGTCGGCCGGCTGTCCGATATAGACATATCCCGCGATCCGCTCGGTCGGTTTCAACCCGATGCGTTCGAGCACAAGCGGGTGATAGGCGCACCATTCGGTGATCCAATTGGCGACAAAGCCCATCGCATGCGCTGCGATCACCATGGTCATGCACACGGCGCCGGCGGAGAGTTGTTGTTCCCATACGGGGATGGGAATCTGCTCGCGTGCGCGGCTGACGACGCCGACAATCAGCGGAGCGCGCATGAACCGGTTGCGCTCCTGTTCGATGCGTTCGGGCGAAGAGTCTCGTTCACCCGCGATGGTTTCGGCAAGGATGGCGCCCATCCGCTGGCGGCCCTCCCCTTCGAAGAGAATGAAGCGCCAGGGCGTCAGCTTGCCGTGGTCGGGAACGCGCACGGCCGATGCCAGAATGCGGCGGAGCTGGTCGGGATTTGGGCCGGGGCCTTTCATCGCCTTGGCCGAGCCGGAGCGGCGGCTCAGCAGCAGATCGAACGTCTCGGGAACCGGGATATTCAGTTTGGCGGAATAATCGGACATGGCTCTACCGTTTAAGTCGATGGGGCGGACCATAGGGGAGCGAACAGGGCTAAGAAAGACGCTAATAGGTCGTGGAACGGGGCAAAATCAGGGGGTTGGGATTTCATTCCGCTCTGGCTTAAGATGGTGCAACCCTCTTTGCCGCTAAGCATAATGTCAGGATGATGAAGCGTGAGCCGAAAGCAAAAAATGCGCGTGGCTGAAAAAGTTGCGAGTTGCGACCCGATCTGGTCGGATCTACGCGCGCAAGCCGAACAATTGGCGGAGAGCGAGCCGGAGCTTGCGAGCTTCGCCCATGCGACGATCCTGAAGCACGATCTGCTTGAGGAAGCGCTGTCCTACCTCCTGGCCAAGAAGATGGGCGGCGACGAGATGTCGCCGATGCAGCTGCGCGAGATATTCCAGGAGGCCTTTGCCGCCGAACCCTCTATGGGCGAGGCTGTGCGCGCCGACCTTTCTGCCGTCTTCCAGCGCGACCCGGCCTGTCATTCCTATGTCCAGGCGTTTCTTTTCTTCAAAGGGTTTCATGCGCTGGAAAGCTATCGCGTGGCGCATTTTCTGTGGACCCAAGGGCGCAAACTGATGGCGCTCTTCATCCAGAACCGCATGTCCGATCTGTTCGCCGTCGATATTCATCCCGCGGCGCAGCTCGGGCGCGGCATCATGATCGACCACGCCACCGGCGTCGTCATCGGAGAAACCGCAGTGGTGGGAGACGATGTTTCCATGCTTCACGGGGTCACCTTGGGAGGCACGGGCAAGGAAAACGAAGACCGCCACCCAAAGATCGGCCGCGGCGTGTTGCTGTCGGTCGGCGCCAAGGTCCTGGGCAATATCGAGATCGGCGAATACAGCCGCGTGGGCGCGGGATCGGTCGTGCTGAAACCGGTGCCGCCACACACGACGGTGGCTGGGGTTCCCGCGCGCGTGATCGGCAAAGCGGGATCGGCACGCCCGTCGCAAGACATGGATCACGGTCTGCCGGAAAGCGATTCCCAGATTTGAGGCGAAGCCTAGCGCCGTTCGCTGCTTGACCCGTGCGTGGGAGCGTGCGAGGTGGAATTCTCTAAGGGAGTCCGGCTTTGACCCGCAGCGAAATCTGGCGTTTGGAAAAATATCTCCGCAATTTGTTCCGGCTCGACACCATCACACTGCTGGAAAGGCCGCAGTCGGATTCGGTCGAAGTCCATGTGGCAGGGGAATTCATCGGCCTCATCTTCAAGGATGAAGAAGACGGCGAGATTTCTTACGCCTTCAACATGTCGATCCTGGAAATGGATCTGCCCGAACCTCCGGCTACCCGCGCCCGCTAGTTCTTCGTGAAGTCGTTCATGAGGGCGCGGATGCGGGTATCGATGATCCGCCATTGCGAAAGATGCGCGCGCTTGAAGCGGTAGCTGAGCGCAAGGCCGTTGCCGAGCGGCATGTCGCGCAGGCAACTCGGAGACGGAATATCGACCGCGAGCTTGGTGCAGAGAAGCACCATGAGCCCACGAGGGGCGTTGCCCACGAACAGATCCTGATCGTGATAGCCGGAATCGGCGCGAAACAAATATTGCCGCAAACCATAGGGCCCCAACTGTCCTTTGGGGTCTTCGACTTGGGTCATATAGACGCGTTCGAGCCGCTCTTGCTCGGACAAAAGCGCTTGGTCGCCTTTCAGCATGAGGTTAATGACGCCAGAATCCGGAGCATTCGTGGTCAGATCCTGCGCGGCGCCGAGGGTGTAGCCCTGAAAATCCGGCAGCAGGGTGATCAGAGCAAGTTCCTTCATCGCACCACCGCGCCGCGCACTCGCGAGCAAGATGTAATTTGCGGGAATCTGTAGGCGCGTCGAACCGACAAAAATCGCCACCGGTCGATTGACGTCGGTGGGTGCCGGCTGCTCCTGCGCAAGGCCGGGCGGCGCGGGCGCGAAATAATAAGCAAGCACGAGCGCAGAAAGACAGGCGGTCACGAAAAATACCGCGAGCGGGATCAGCCAGCCTGAGCGCCGCCTTGCCGGTTCGCCAAACTCCTCGCCCGCGTGGCTCAAATCCCGCGTCCCCGTCACGCTTGCCGTCGACCTGACGTCCTATCTAGTACGCGGCCCTCGGCTCCAAAAGGGACAACATTAAGCAAGCACACCCCCGATCTGACCCAGATCGGCACAGAAACCGGCCCAAATGCGGGCACGCCCTCTGCAACTACCGGCTTACAAACACAGGAGCCGGTCCGATGCATGGTTTTTTGCTGTTCATGTTCGCATTAACTGCAGGCTTCACGGCTTCCGGAGTCATCGCCAATATTTACCGCGTTTGCGGCTTTAAAGCCCAAAACACCACGGGACGCGTGCTGCAGGCGACCGTCCTGGTCGTGGCCGGCCCAAATGTCCTGTTCGAAAAGGCCATGCGCGGCTTGCTCAAAAAGGAGTGGAAGCCGATGACGTTCTGGCTGGTCTCTGCGGGCGTGTTCTACTGGAGTCTGGCGCTTGGCCTTCTTGTGCTTGAAATCGCAGTGCACTTGTAAACCAGGACGAAGCACGGACTTAAAGGACCCCGAGCATTTCCCCGACCAGCGGATGGCGGACAATGTCCGCTTCGCCCAGACGCACCACGGCAATCGTCTCCACACGCTCCAAGCGCGTCGCGATCTCCCGAAGACCCGACAGACCCGGCAGGAGATCCGTCTGATCCGGATCTCCCGTCAGCACCATGGTCGAGCGCCAGCCAAGGCGCGTCAAAAGCATCTTGATCTGGCCATAGGTACAATTCTGGGCCTCGTCGATGACGATAAAACAATCGTTGAGCGTGCGTCCCCGCATATAGGCAACGGGTGCGATTTCGATCGTCCCTTCCGCGAGCAGCGCCTTTAGCCGCTTTGTTCCAAGCCGTTCCGTGAGAGCGTCATAGAGCGGGCGGAGATAAGGCGCGAGTTTCTCGCCGACATCGCCGGGCAGAAAGCCGAGGCTCTCGCCGGCCTCGACCGCGGGGCGCGAAAGCACGATGCGAGAGGCGCGCCCCGCATCCAGCGCGTCCACCGCCTTGGCAATGGCGAGATAGGTCTTGCCGGTTCCGGCAGGACCTAGAGCAAGGATGACCGAGCGTTCCTCGATCGCATCGATAAAGGTCTGCTGGACCGGGCTGAGCGCCCGCACATTCTTTACGTATTTGCGATCCCGAACATCGCTTTCGAGCGGCGTCCAGTTGGTCCCCGTCGGATACAGGGTGTGGATGTTCGCGCTTTCATGATGGCCTCGATCGCGCATTTTGTTACGCGCGGCACGCCTGGCCATGGACACCCCCACCCTTGCGACTCAAATGCCGAATCAAAGCGTAACGGGTTTCCGGGAGTCCGTCGCGCGAAGAATTTGTCACGACCACTTTTGCGAGCGCGACTTGTCTCCGGGTGCAGAGCCGATGTCTTATGGAGAAAACTGGGTGGAGAACCGCATGCCGCTTTACGGCCTGGATGATTGGCGCCCCGAATTGCCTCCCGACGGGGAGTATTGGATCGCGCCGAACGCGGTGCTGATCGGGCGTGTGAGACTCGCAAGAGGGGCGAGCGTATGGTTCGGAAGCGTGCTTCGCGGCGATAATGATTGGATCAGCATCGGAGAGAACACCAACATCCAAGATCTTTGCGTGCTGCATACCGATCCCGGCATTCCCCTGATCCTGGGTGCTCATGTCTCCGTGGGCCATGGCGCCGTCGTCCATGGCGCGACCGTCGGCGACAATTCCATCGTCGGAATGGGCGCAACCTTGTTGAACCGCGCGAAGATCGGCAGGAATTCCATTGTGGGCGCACACGCGCTCGTCCCGGAAGGGAAGGAATTCCCGGATAACTCCCTTATCGTAGGCGTTCCGGGTAAAGCGGTTCGCAGCATTTCGGAACAGGATGTTCCGATGCTGCTGCTGAACGCGCAAATCTATCACGATCGCTGGCAGCGTTACCGCACCGAGCTCAAAGAACTCTGAGGCCGTATTTCAACGTTCGCTAGGACGCCTTCTGCCAGACGCGGCGGATGCGAACGTCCGCGTCTGGTCCAAAATTGAACCAAGCGGCCTTGCCGCGCGAGGCGTCGACGACGAAAAGGGAATCGGATTTTCCAAGCTCGGGCACTAGACGATTGCGCACGGCACTCACGGTCTGCGTGGTGGAGAGTATCCAGACATTGTGCACGAGACGGTGGGCGGACCCCAGAGAGGCGATGGCTTGCTCCAAGTCGCCGGACGAATGCGATTTGACGTCGATGACGATGGCGAATTGGGCGAGCTTGCCCTCGGGCACGTCAACGTTCACGGCGGCCAGCGGAGTTGGCGCCGGCTTCGGCACCGCGACCGGCGTGCTGACATGCGGGGTTTCCTTCGGGACCGGCGTGAAGAGATCGCAAAATTCGGGCTCTTCACGCGCCTCGCGCCATTCCGACGCGCCTTCCAGGGCGATGAGCGAGGTCGGTGCGAGACGCCCCTCTGAAGCGAAGCTGCGCAGACGCTCCGCGGAATAGGGCCCATAAACGCGCCCGTCGACATTGATGGTCCACGCGATGGTCATGAAGGCGCACGTTCCGGGAGGGTTACAGGGAACGATAGTCGGGAAATGGTTACCACCGTCTTGCGTCCGGCCGACAAACGAAAACGCTCCCAGGGGAACCCGGGAGCGTTTTCCAGCAAACAGCAGGTTTAGGTCATCCGCCACGTGCCATCGGGCTGACGGCAGGCGACACCCCGAGCCAGCTCTGGCCGGCCATGGACATAGATTTGTTGGGTGTAGTTCGCGCAGCGATATCCGGCGCGGTCGCGATAATAATCGCCGACCTCCAGGTAACCATAGGCATCGCTCCGCCGGCTGCGCCAATCATAGCGGGCATGAGGACGCCCCGCTTCAAAGCCGCTGTAATAGGTATCGACTTCGTAGCTGCGATCCTCGCAATCCAAGCTGTTGTTGCCGATCGAGCCGCCGACGACGCCACCGAGGATCGCGCCCAGCGCCGTCCCGGTGCCACGCTGCGGGCCTCGTGAAATGCTGTTGCCGAGCAGACCACCTGCCAGCGCACCGACAATCGCACCGCCAGCGGT
>DATHDZ010000306.1:0-6087 GCA_035318785.1 Micropepsaceae bacterium | reverse complement strand
ACGAGCACATATTCGACGGGTGTCGCGCCCTTGTCCTCGGAGGCGAAGACCTCGGGGTGATCGGCGTCGAAGGAGAATTTGGTCTTGTGGGCCTGTTCCGCGCCCAGGCCGAAGAAGCCCTGGACGGTCGACTGGCTGTGGGTCCCGTTGATCCATTCGCAGGAGGCTCGCCACGTAAATTGGGCGGCTTCCGGCGCTTCGGTGAGTGCCTTGCGGGCGCCGAGAAGCGCTTCCACGTTCACGCCATTATCCACTTTGGTGTCGGTTTGGGCCATCGGCTTATCTCCCTTCAATTCCACGCCAATCAGGAGGCGGAGGCATGGCCGGAGTCAAGCCTGTCGGCGATCAGGACAGGAGCCTTCACCGCTTGGAGCGCCGCAGCACATAGTTGAAGGCTGCGGCGTGCATGTCGGGCCGGCTGGCATAGGCGCCCTTGATTTTCGCCTGTTCGGGGTCGCCAACGAATTTAGGCCCGCCCGCCCATTCCGCCATGAGTTGGGCGTGACAAGCCTGGTTGAGCTTCAGGGCCAGCCAAACAGCTTCTTCCATGGTCGGCGCGGCCGTGACGATGCCGTGATTGCGCAGGATAAGCGCGCCGTGGGCGCCGAGGGTTCGCGCGACAGCTTTGCCCCGCGCCTGGTTGATGATCAGTTCGGTGGTTTCGGAAAAGACCGGCAGGCCGTTCGCAAAGAACGCGCCGTCATTGGAGACCGGCAGAAGCGGCTTGCCGAGCGAAGAGAACACCACGGCATAAGCGGCGTGGGTGTGGATCACCGCGTTGCAATCGGGCCGCGCGCGCAAGACCTCGGAATGGATGAAGACCTCGTTGTGGCGTCCGGACGTACCGGCGACCTTGTTGCCTTCGATATCGACGGTGATGATGTTCTCATCGGTCATCTCTTCGAGGCCGATGCCCGCAGGCTTCATGTAGAAACGGTCGGGTGCATCGGGCAGCCGCAGGGAGACATGGCCCGCGACGTAATCGCCCTGCCCCTCATGTGCCAGGACGCGGCCCGCATCGGCGAGCATCGCTTTGGATTTGTCCATGTCGTCGCCTTAGTGGCGCGCCAGAGCCGAACGCGATGCCATCTCGCGGGCGGCATCAGGCGTGATCGATTTGTCGAGCATGAAGGAGGCCGCGCCCGCCGCCAACATCGGCAGCGCGCCGAGAATGAAGATCATATCGAGCGGCGTGTCGATATAGATAAGCAGTCCCGCAAGCATCGGGCCAAGAATGGCGCCGATACGCGCCACGGCGAAGGCCGCTCCGGTAGCCGTGGAACGAATGAACGTCGGATAGATCATGCTCGAGACCGCGTTCAATCCGATATTCCCGCCGAGCACCAGAATACCCGAGGCGAGCGACATGGCCATGGTGATCGGCACACCGACATTCGTGACAAGGCCGATGGCCGCGACGGGAAGCGCCCCCAGGATCATGACCAATGTCATGACGGGAATGCCCTTCTTGTCGATCAGGAAGCCGAAAATGAAGCTGAAGGCCGCACCCAGCTGGAACAGCGCCTGGGTGCGCGCGGCGTTGGCGAAGCCAAGCTGATCGGTCAACAGCGTCGTCAGCCATTGCGACAGGAAGAAATGCGTGACAAAGGAAAATCCGAGCGCGAGCCAGAGGAAGATGGTCATGGCGGAGCGCCCCTCGGTGAAGAGGTGCTTCAGCGGAACGCCCTTCCTGACGGTCTCCTGGATGGAGAACTGCGTAGCGGGTCCGAAGCCGGCGTTCGGCTTCAGCTTCCGCGCATAGGTAAGAATACGGCTGTCCCCAGGGCGTTTGAGAATGAGATAGCGCACCGATTCCGGGAGCAGCAGCAGCAGAACCGCCGCTATCGCCAGCGCGCCGATGCCGCCCACATAGAAAACCGAGCGCCAGCCATATTGCGGAATGATTTCGGCCGCCAGAAGGCCACCGCCCGAGGAACCCGCCGTATAGCCGAGATACATCAGCGTGATGCGGAACCCGCGGTTCTTCGATTTCGAATAGTCGGAGATCAGCGCAATGGCCATCGGCATGGCTCCGCCGACGCCGAATGCTGCACAAAACCGCAGAACCGAAAGCTCGACCAGGTTGCTGGCCATGGGAATGAGGAAGGTAAAGCCGCCGAACAGCAATGCCGCGAGCAGGATGGAGGGACGGCGCCCGATACGGTCGGCCAGCATGGCGAACACGATCGACCCGGTCATCCAGCCGACAATGCTGATATTGAACACCGGCGTCATCAATGCCCGGTTGATGCCCCATTCCGCGATGATCGACGGCGCGGCATAATTGATCGCCTGATTGTCGAAGCCATCGGCCAGCATCACAAGGCAGCAAAGGAGAAAAGTCGTGGCGGCAAACCACTTGCCGTCCTGGGTTTCGACGATCTGGGCAATGTCGACTTGCTGCGGCGCCATGAGCCTCTAACACCTCGTTACGCGTGGTCGAAACTACACTGAGGGATTGCCGGTCTCCAAGCGGGACAAGGGCCGGAAGCGCGCCGGATATTCACGAAATTGCTAACCAAGCTGGTGATCTTAGGGGGGCGCTGGTTTGACCAGCCCTGGGGTTGGGCTTAAATTTCGCAGGAAATCGAGAATTGAGGCTGATCGCCGGCATGCCGCATTTGCGGTGCCGCGCGCGGATCGCCACGGGAATCGCAACGTAGGAGAATGGCAATGAAGAAGAAGCTTATCTTGGAGACGACGGCGCCTTTCCAGGGTCTGCCGGAACTGGTGGCGTATGACGAGGGCCTGTTCGAGAAGGAAGGTCTGCAGGTCGAGTGGGCGGACCGCGAAAAGGGCGTCGAGAAGAAGACCGATACCGCCATCACCAGCCAGAAAGGAGTCAATCCGTTCTCCAGCCATGGCCGCCTTTTGGAACAGGGCCAGGCCGACATGTACAACGCCTGCGAGTGGGGGAATTACTGCCGCGTGCAGGACACGGGCGTTGGGTCGAGGCAGGTCGGGCGGCGCGGCATCGTCACCTATGGTGCGATCGTGGTGCGGCCGGATTCGGAGGTCTATACGGCGCAGCAGCTGGCGAACCGCACGGTCGGCGTGCCGTTTTATTTCGGCACCCACTATCTCGCGTTGCATCTTCTGGAGGGGTTTCTGCCGCGCGACCTGATCAAAGTGTGCCGTGCGCCCAACGGCTCGCGCTACCGCTTCGATTCCATGATGAAGGGCGAGATCGAGGCGACGACGCTGACCGAGCCCTATATCACGCTGGCCGAGAAGAAGGGCTGCCGCACGATCTGCTCGGCGTTCTACCACGGCACCGAAGTGGCGTCCGACAGAGTGGACGCGGAGACTTACGGCGCGTTCAACCGCGCGGTGCGCGAGGCGGTGAAGCGCATCAATGCCAACAAGGCGGGCTATCTGCATTACTTCATCGACTATCACAAAGCCAAAGACCCTGAGATCGGCACGTTGAAGCCGGAAGACATTCGCGAGGGCCGCATTGTGGTGTGCGATCCGGCGCCGATTCCGATCGAGGAGATGCAGCGCACTTACGCATGGCTGAAGAGCTGGGGCATGCTGGAAGAAACCGAATCTCCGCTTGAGCTTGTTGACGTGCATGTGCAGGCGAAGGCCCATTCCGCCATGGGATATCGGGCCTGAACAGTTTAAAGGGCGCATGCCGGTTCGGCGTGCGCTCTTTTTTGCGGTTTGCGATGGGAAGGAATTTGCCATGAACGGACTGACGCGGCTCTGTGCGTCCGTTGCGGCGTCGGCGGTGATGGCAGCGGCGGCTTTGGCGCCGGCTCATGCGGCGGACGCGGTCGCCGATTTCTATAGGGGCAAGACTGTCCAGGTGCTGGTCGGCTTCGGTCCGGGCGGCGGCTATGATCTCTATGCGCGCACGCTGGCGCGCTATATGGGCCCCCACATTCCGGGCAATCCCACGATGGTGCCGCAGAACATGCCGGGCGCCGGCGGCGTGAAGGTGATGAACTATCTCTACAATGTCGCGCGCAAGGATGGGACCGTCATCGGCACCTTCGCGCGTGGACTGGTGATCGAGCCCCTGCTCGGCCACGCGCAAGGCACGCAATTCGAGGCGACCAAGTTCAATTGGATCGGCAGCGTCTCGAACGAGGTCTCCGTCTGCGCCTTCTGGGCCACCAAAGGAATCAAGACCTGGCAGGATCTGCAGACCAAACCCACGATCATCGGAGCGTCAGCCGCTGGCGCCGACAGCGAAATCTTTCCGGTCGTGCTGCGCAACATGTTCCATTTGCCGATGAAAGTCGTCACCGGCTATTCCGGCGGCGGCGCGGACATCAATCTCGGCATGGAGCGGGGCGAAGTGACAGGGCGCTGCGGCTGGTCGTGGAGCAGCCTGCTGAGCCAGAGCAAACCGCTGTTGGACGGCAAGAAGATCAACATTGTGGTGCAATTGGCGCTGCAGAAGCACGAGGATCTGCCCGACGTGCCGCTGGCCATGGACTTGGCGACAACGCCGCAGAACAAAGCGGCGCTGAAACTGATCACCTCGCGCCAGAGCATCGCGCGCCCCTTCGCGGCGCCTCCGGGCATTCCCGCCGAACGGGTCCAAGCGTTGCGTGCAGCCTTCGATGCCACGATGAAGGACCCGAAATTCCTCGCCGAGGCGAAGCGGCTCGAGCTGGAAGTGCGGCCGGTTTCCGGTACCGAGGTCGAGAAGCTCATCAGGGAAATTTACGCGTCGCCCCCCGACGTAGTGAAGCTGGCCCAGCAGCTGGAACGCGCTCGCGCCGATTGATCACCAGCCTCCGAGGAAGATGTTGGAGTAATTGACAACACATCGTTTGCGTTGTTATATTCTCCAACATGGCCGCCGAGCTCATGATCGATGAGAGACATGTGCTCGCCGAAAACGCTTTCGTCGAAATCGTTATCTGGCGTCTATCGCGTTCCGTGCGCGGCTCGGCGCATAGGTTCAAATATAGGCCGGCACTCGTCGAGGACGGCGTCTGCGTGCTTCGCTACGACAATGAAGCAGGCAAGGGAGACCATCGGCACATGGGAAATACCGAGAGGCGTTACGCTTTCACGACCCCCGAGGCCCTGCTTGCCGATTTCTGGCGCGATGTGGATATGAGGTGGTGATATGAAAACGGTGACGTTGGGAATTGCAAATCGACAGACGGTAAACCGCCGCGCACTTGACGCTTTCAAGGGCCGCAAACAGGGCGCGCGCATCAGCTTCGCGACGCCAGAGCTTCTGTTCAAGCTGCTTACAGCGAAACGCTGGGAATTGATCCGCGCCATGGCCGGAGCCGGCCCCATGTCGATCCGTGAGGCAGCTCGCCGGGTCAATCGTGACGTCAAGGCCGTGCACGCCGATGTCCAAACGCTGCTGGGCGGCGGAATCTTGCGCAAGACGGAAGATGGCCACGTCGAATTCCCCTTTGACGCAATCCACGTGGATGTGGTGCTGCACGCGGCTTAAGCCATCGCGGACGTTGCTGATTGGTGGATTTGGTCAGTGAAGCAAAATCACAAATCCCACACCTTGAGGCTGGCTGCGGATATCGGCGGGACCTTCACGGATATCGCAGCGTTCGACGAGGCCAACGGACGTTTGCTGCTGGGCAAGGCGCTGTCGACGCCCGATGCACTCGTCGAAGGAATCGAAGCCGGCGTCGCGAAAGCGGGGACCAATTTTGCCGATGCGGGCCTGTTCCTGCACGGCTCGACCATCGCCATCAACACGATCCTGGAACGGACCGGCGCGAAGACGGCGCTGCTGATCACCGAAGGGTTTCGCGACATCTATGAGATCGGACGCGTAAACAGGCCCGATTCCTACAATCTGTTCTTTTCCAAGCACCGCCCGCTGGTGCCGCGCGAACACCGTTACGAAGTGCGCGAGCGCATGCTTGCCACGGGCGAGGTGCTAAAGGCGCTCCGCGATGAGGAGATCGTGGAGTTCGCCGCGCTGCTGAAACGCGAGGGCATCGAGGCGGTGGCGGTGCTGTTCCTGCACTGCTACCGCAACGCATCGCATGAGCTGCGCGCGAAAGCGATTCTCGAAGAGCTTTTGCCGGGTGTTTTCATCACGACATCGCACGAGCTGTCGCAGGAATATCGCGAGTTCGAACGCTC
>DATHDZ010000305.1:0-4625 GCA_035318785.1 Micropepsaceae bacterium | reverse complement strand
TTGACGCTTTCGCGGCGGGCGAAATATCTTCTGGCACATCTCGACAATGGCCAGACCCTGATCGTGCATTTGGGCATGTCCGGCCGGCTGACCGTTCACGGGCCCCATACGGCGGTCAAGCCGGGCACGTTTCATCACAACACGGCAGATGACGGCAGCGGGGAAGGCAAGCACGATCACGTGGTGTTCCAGACCGACGAAGGCACACGCATCGTCTTCACCGATCACCGGCGCTTCGGACTGATGACGCTCGCGGACACAAACGCGCTTTCCTCGCACGCGCTTTTCGCCGGTCTGGGACCCGAGCCGCTGGACGAGGGTTTCACGCCGGCTTTCTTGAGCGCGGCGCTGAAAGGAAAGCGCACGCCGATCAAATCGGCGCTGCTCGATCAGCGTGTCGTGGCCGGGCTGGGCAACATCTATGTCTGCGAGGCGCTTTTTCGCGCCCGCATCTCACCCAAGCGCCTGGCCGCGTCAGTAGCGGGAGAGCGCGCAAAGCGCCTTGTGCCCGCGATCAAGAAGGTGCTCGCGGACGCGATTAAGGCCGGCGGTTCGTCCTTGCGCGATTACGCCAAAGCCGACGGCGAGCTCGGTTATTTCCAGCACCATTTCGCGGTTTACGACCGCGAGGGCAAACCTTGCCCGGCCAAGGATTGCGTCGGAAAGATCAAGCGCATCGTCCAGGCCGGACGCTCGACCTATTATTGTCCGAGCTGTCAGAAATAATCCGCTTACGGATGGATCAGGTGTTGGCCGCCGGGTAGACCAATGTCCCATCTGGCGAGATTTGCGCAGCCGGGGTGATGTGGGCCGGCTCGATCTTGTTTGGACCCAGGATATGGAACACAACCTCGCCTTGGGTGATCAGGTAGTCCGCAATAATACGGCGGTGACAGCGCCACCAGACCGCTTCCGCACACATGATAGCCGCGTTCCGGTCATGCCCGAGATCTTGCAATTCTCGAAGGCCGGTCCGGAAGGGTTCGGTCCCGGCGTAATCGGCATAGTTCCGAAAGCTCTTATTATCCCAGAACATATTCGGCGAAACGGCTTTGTCCTTTTGCCGGCCGCGAAAGCCGCCCAGCTTCGCCAGATGGGCGTAATCGATTCCGGACGAGGCAAGAGCGTGCGGCAAAGCATCGGTGTTGAATTGAGGATTGGTTCTGGATCGTGGAATGGTGCGGACGTCGGCGACCGTCTTCACGCCGGTATGCTCCAGAAGAGAGATGAACTCATCCAGACAACGCGTGGAATGGCCGATGGTGAAGAACGACGCCATGAGAACCACAATCTGCGCGCGAGGGGCGCGGTCTACTTCCCACTGGGCAGCGCTTTATCCAGCCACTGCGCGATGACCGCGGCGACGTCCTTGTTGTTTTTCTCCAGCATCATCACATGGGAATTGCCGTGGATGCCGATATCCGCCAAACGGATGGCGGTGGGTTTCACGCCTGCCTGCTGCAGATATTTCACCGTGCAATGGTCATAGGGCGAGTGATAGGACGCTTCGGATGTCAGCACGAGAATCGGCATCTTCTGCAGATTGGGAAGCTGCCGCGCGGGCTCCTTCTGCTTCCAACAGGTCACCAGGCCCGCCCCATCCGCTTTGTCATCTTTGACGAACGCCAAATCGCCTGCGCTTTTCGTGGCCGGCATGTAGGACAACGGCACCGAGGTGATCCCATAGGGAAGCGACACCGGCCCTTCCTTGAACCAATCGGGCGCGCCGACGAACTCGACGCCATGAACCGGCGGGCCATTCGGTTCGACGGCGAGGATCGCTTTGATCAGATCGGGCCGCGCATCGGCAACCGGCCAGGCAAACGCGCCCGCTTGGGAATGCACCATCAGGATGCCCGGGCCAATTCTTTCAAACAGTGCGATCAATGCATCGCGGTTCAAGAATTGCTGCTTCTCGAAACTCTCGATCGCCGGCAATTGGCTCGCCATCACTTGGCGCGCCGCGGGATCGTCGGCATTTCCCGTGCCCGGCCATTGCGTGTGCAGCACCGCCTGCGGCCACAGTTTCGATTTCTCCTGCGAGACGAAACGGGGAAACGAATTGCTGCTCTCGACATTGCGCGCCGGGCCATAGGTTCCGGGAAGATATCCCGAACGGCCGCGCCCCGGCTGATCGACCACATAGACCGCATAACCTTGCCGCACGAAATATTGCGCCCACCCCTCTCGGCCATCGGGCGTGCCGGTGAAATTCACGCCCGACATAGTGCCGCCATGCACCATCACGATCGGAAAGGGATGCGTCTTGCGCGCGGGCACACGCTCTTCGACATACATCTGATCGGTGACATAGGTCTTGCCGCCGATAGTCGCGGGTTTGGCGTTGACGTAGAAATATCCGTCGCGCGCCAGCATCAGAGGAGAATTCTCATCCGCGGCTCGCGGGGCCGTAAGCGCTGCGAGCATCACGAGAGCTGCGCCTCCGAAAGTCCCCCTCAATTTGCAGTTTTTCTTCATGGCACGACGCTCCTCCCGCTTGCCCGCATCATAGGGGGCGCAACGCCCGGCGAGAACTCGCCTGCCCTTGCCCAAGCGGCCCGCCGCAGCGCATATTGCAACGCAACATAGGGGTGGTCATGACCTATCAGAATATCCTGGTCAGGACGGAGGGCGCGGTCGGCATCATTACGCTCAACCGCCCGCAAGCCCTGAACGCGCTGAACTCCCCGATGATGGACGAAATCGCTGCCGTGATGGACGGCTTCGAGACGGACAATGCCATTCGATGCGTCATCATCACCGGTTCGGAAAAGGCCTTCGCGGCGGGAGCCGACATCACCGAGATGGCCAGGAAAAGCTTCGCCGAGGTCTATAAGGAGGACTTCATCACCCGCAATTGGGAGCGTGTCGCACACACGCGAAAACCGGTCATCGCCGCCGTCGCCGGCTTTGCGCTGGGCGGAGGGTGCGAGCTCGCCATGATGTGCGATGTCATCATCGCCGCAGACAATGCGAAGTTCGGCCAGCCGGAAATCAATCTGGGTATCGGACCGGGCGCGGGCGGGACCCAGCGCCTCACGCGCGCCGTCGGCAAAGCCAAGGCGATGGAATTGTGTCTCACGGGGCGCATGATGGACGCGACCGAGGCCGAACGCGCCGGGCTTGTCGCGCGCGTGGTTCCTCTCGCGGACCTCCTGGGCGAGACGATGAAGGCGGCGCAAAAGATCGCTTCAGCCTCGCTTCCCGCGATGATGATGGTGAAGGAATGCGTCAATGCGGCCTTCGAAACGAGCCTCGCCGAAGGCATTCGCTTCGAGCGACGCTTGTTTCATTCGATGTTTGCAACCGAGGACCAAAAGGAAGGCATGGCGGCCTTCGTGGAAAAACGAAAACCCTCGTTCAAGGACCGCTGATCGTGGAGTTTCACCATCCTTGCCCCGCTCGCATTGACGCTGCGGCGCGGCCCTTGTATTGGTCCCGGCCTTAAATCGAGCACAGAGCGAGCCCATGCCCAGCCATCCTTCGGCCGAAAAGCGCGTCCGTCAGACCGCCCGTCGTACCGCCGCCAATAAGAACCGGAAGAGTCAGATCCGCACCGCAGTGCGGAAGGCGGAGGAGGCCATTGCCGCAGGCGACAAGGCAGCCGCCACGGCTGCGGTCAAGCTCGCGGAGCCCGCGCTGATGCGCGGCGTTTCCAAGGGCGTTATCCACAAAAATACGGGCTCGCGGAAAGTTTCGCGCCTCAATGCGCGGCTGAAAACCCTCAAGGGTTAGCCTCGCGACCCCTTAAGGGTTAGGATTCTTCACTTTTCTTGTATTCGAAAATTTTTTTTCACGCGAATAATGGCCTAAACTGCACTTTGTCAGTAAACGGAACACCGAGACTCTAGTCGTCACATCTGTCTTGGTAAGTTCACACGGAACCGGGTAACCCCCTGAATCGCCTCATCTCCAATAATCCGTGTACTCCGATTCGTTCATCCGTATACGTTCAAGCCTCTCATTTCGCGACATTTTTGGCGTTGTGACCGAAGCGTAACAACGTACAAAACAAGCCAATCTTGCCCCTTGCGCCCGTTAACCAGCTCGCTATAGATTGTCTTCAGCACGGGGCGGCGAACATGCGGCAGCGAAATCCAAAAGTATTCTCAAGCAAATCTAACTTATTCGACGCTGTAAATTGCGCTCCCTTTAGACCTCGCTAAATAAAACTCAAGAACTCAGCGAGTTTGTCTTGTAGGAGTGCTTAGTCACTCCACGATGTGACATATTTTCCCCGGAGCGTTTGATGAGTGAGCGGCGTTCGTCCGAGACCGGATCCTCTTCCGCCATGGGCTATGCGGGCGATCTCTCCCCGCGGGAGACCTGGGAGAGGCTCGCGCGCGAGGCCGCTGCGCAGCTCATCGATGTGCGTACCGTGCCGGAATGGAATTTCGTCGGGGTGCCGGACTTGGCAGCGCTGCAGCGTCAAGCGCTGTTCTGCGAATGGCAGCATTTCCCACCGGCCGCGAACGGCGCATTCGTGCAAGAGGTCGTGGACGCTCTCAAACAGACCGGTTACCGGCCCGGCGCGCCCCTGTTCTTCTTGTGCCGCTCGGGCGCGCGCTCTCGCGCCGCGGCGATTGCGCTGACGGAGGCGGGCTTCGGCCCCTGTTTCAACATCA
>DATHDZ010000304.1:0-2661 GCA_035318785.1 Micropepsaceae bacterium | reverse complement strand
TGGCGCCGAGCTTCTTGAACTCTTCGCCGCGCTCAAAGGTCAACACGACGCCCGTGAAGGCGCGATCGAGTTCCGCCATGCTGACACGGCGGCGACCGGTCGCGGGGTCGTTGATGTAGGCGTGCCTGCCGCTGACGTCCTCCAGCACCACGAAGTGCTTGAAATTCCAGTGGATGATGCATGGCATCTGGAGCTGGCCGAGTGCCGCAGGCTCGACGGTATAGCCCCTTGCGACGAGTCCATAGCGACGCGCCGCGCGGATGATGTTGCTCGCCTTACTGCCGTCGCGCGACACGCCACATGCGATACGAAGCTGCTCCAGGGAGATCCAGGCGCCATGATAGGCGAGGACAATTGCAAGAGCCGCAGCTCCGCACTCCGCTGCCTCCATCTGCAGGATGACAGGCGTACTTTTCACCTTTTTACGCAACAGTTCTTGGAAGCGGCTTCCCAGCCGCGAGCGTCCGAGGGAGGGCTCAGGCGGAGAGGGCCTATCCATCAATGCCTGTGAGATGCCTGATCAGCGGGATCACCAGATCGAGTGGCCGTTGCCGACGGGTCGTGATTTCTGCGCGCGTCAGGGTCCCGCTCGACAAATGAATGTCGGGTCCCTGGCCCACGGCCCAGCGATAGCCGGTCTTGGTAGAGGCATCCTGTTCGAGCGCCATCTCGGCGGCATAGGGCGCCCCATTGTGGGAAAAACGGGAGACGAGGTTTTCGTTGTGCAGTACGGCGTTGATCCCCTGCGGCGTCATCGGAAAATCGGAGACGCTCAAGACAGTACCCAGCATCATCCCGAACTCTTCGCGCTTGACCGTGGTCGGCTCGAACTGAACCGACATTCCCGGCTTGACCTGTTTGCCATGTTCCGCAGCGATATAGATGATGGCCTGAAGCTCCTTGCCTTCGCTTTCGATCGCAGCCACTGCCGTGCCGATCGCAAGGACAGAGCCGGGGGAGATCTTGACCTCGACGACACGCCCTTCAATCGGACTAAGCACCCGCGTGTTCTGACTCAACAGCTCTGCGGCGGCATTCATTTGCCGGCGAGCTTCGTTCAATGTGAACTCCGACTGCCCGATCTCCCGCTCGCGCTGTGTTTCCAAGTCCGTTTTCTGCGTACGGAGCTTCAGGATCTCGTTTTGAGCATCGGCTCGACGCTGCTGCGCATCTGTCCATTCCTGACGACGCTCCTCGAGACTGCGCCGCGTCGTATAGCCCTTCGCGAGCAAACTCTCGAGATTTCTGACGTCAACTTGGAGGTAATCGACGCGCTGGCTAGTTGCCTTGATAACCTGTTCAAGTGCCGCCTCTAGTTTTTGGAAATTTTGGCTTTTCGCTGCAAGCTCCCTGGCGACTTTGGAGTTGAGGTCCTTGTATTCGTATTCACGCGTGTGAAACACTTCCACTGCCGCTTTGTGCTTCTGTTGGATATCGGTCTGAACTATCTGGGCGATCGACTGCCCCTGGGTAACATGGTCCCCGACTATAACCGCAACAGATTGCAGCTGGCCGGCAGCGGCGGCGACCGCATCCACCACCTTGCCGCCGTTGCTAATCAGGATTCCCTCGCCCGAAACCCGAGAGGGCACACGCCCAAAGATGCCCCACGCCAACGCGGCCGCGACCGCGACCAAGACCACCACGACAATGATCCAGTCCGCCGGCCTGCTGACAACGACGAGATGGTCAAGCTGCTCCGGAGAGACCGCCCCCTCCAGAGCTGCGGCGCGATAAGTCCGTTGCGGCGCAGTGGTCATCCATCTATTCTCGGGTTGTCTGGAGACCCAGATGTCTGCGAGCAATGAGATCAGGCTGAGGGCATATTCGCACAGAACGGACGATCTAACAATAAGCGCCGGCAACTGGAGAACGAAGGCTGGATATCGCATGACGCTCGAGAAGAGCAGGCACTTGCATGCAACGCACAAACGAAAAGCGATGCTTACGGCAGGCCTCGTGCTGGGTCTGCTTTGTGCCGGTAATTCGGCAGCCGGCGTGCTTTCCGAGACCGACTTCAAACAGGCCGAGAACTTGAAGCCGCTATTTGCGAACCTCATGACCAATCTCGTCGAGACGGCAAAGCGGCCCGAAGTGCCCAGCGGAGATGCAGGCTGTATCAACTCAACTATTCGAGAGCTTCTCCAGATCTCGGACGAGCTCGCCAGCTACGAATATCTGATCACGATGCAGAAGGATCTGACCGAGGTTGGCGATGACAATGCCACGCGCAGCGTAGTGAAGTTTGCGGTCGACAAGACCAGCAGCATTCTCTCAAGCGAAAGAAAACGGCTGGTTGCATTGTCCGAGCAGTGTGCCAAATACCCGGTGGGATTGGGGAAGGCGCAGGAGGCGCTGAAAGTCATCGATGCAACGACCGGCATTTTAAATTCTATTCGCGAGGGGCTTTAATTCCCTGCGTTTGCTAATTCAGCCGTTCGTCGGACCACCGCCTTGCGCGTCTGATGTCGTTCTTGCTGCGGGCGGGCGAAGTAGCCTTTGCTTTTGTAGTCATTTTGTAGGCAGAACCGGCGTCTTGCGCGCCGCGAGCATTATGGACCCTAAGCCGACCTTCTCAGTCAACGAGATGTTCGGTTTGCGCCCAATAGCTGGCGTGTGGTAGCGGGGGGTCCGCTACATCGCGATATGAGGGGTCAAATT
>DATHDZ010000303.1:0-3305 GCA_035318785.1 Micropepsaceae bacterium | reverse complement strand
CGATAGGGTTCACCGAATAATCCTCCGATGATCTCGTATTTACGGACGTGTTGTGGATAGGCATAGGCCATCGACCCCATGTAGTGCAGGGGGTGAGTCCCGATCACGATGGCGGCCGGCAGCGACTGGCCGCGAGCTTCGGCACGCCGGTGAAATTCATACATTCGTCGCCGCGAATGCAGCGACACGCCGAGCCGATTCTTGCCTTTGAGCATCAAGCGATGGAAGCCGGTGGTATCGACGCCGGTCTCCGGGTCCCGCGCGGTAACCTGGCCAGCGGTAATATAGGGAGCGGCATCCACGGTGAACTGATACGGAATCGGCAGCTGGGTGAGATCGACCTGATCTCCTTCCAGGACCACGTCATCCCACGCACCCTTCGAAACCAGTTCGCAGGGAATGTAATTCTGGCATCGCTCGCGGAAGGTGGTCGGAAGATCCTTCGGATCGGATTTCAGGCAGTGGGCAAGCAACTTTCGATTGGCCGCGACGTTTGTCACCACCGGCATCTTGCTGCCCTGAACATTCTCGAAAATGACGATGGGACTTTTCCCGAGCCGATCCAGCTCGAATACCACCGACGTCATCTCAAGCGAGCGGCCGACCGGCTCAGTGATTCTGATAATTTCTTGCGGGAATGTTTTTGCCGTCGTGTCGAGGAAGCCTCGCAAACTCTGATTGTCGGACACTCATTTCTCCCCGGCCTTGGCTGTACTAGCTTATGAGCTTATAATATAAGCTAACTTGTGCAAGATGCTCTTTGCGGGCCTTTTGACGCATTTATCGGCACTGCTGGGCCGGTGGGGTTTGACCGAGGAGGATTTCGACGACCTGCGAAGACTAGTCCTGGCCGGAAAGAGAGTGGGTTAGAGTCGAAACCGCGTGATCTGGAAACGTAACATTCAACAGGTTTGCGTAGTTTTTCAGATTGGACACCGCGGCGGCAACGGCCGTGTCCGGTTGTCCGATCTCGTTTTCTTCAGCGAAACGCGTAAGCGCCTGCTGCTGCAAGCGTTCGGCTTCCAGTTCGTCGGCTTTGACGCGCTGTCTGAGGGCCTCTATTTCCTGGTCCGGCCAGTCCGAAGGTGGAGTTTTGAGGGACCGCCGCGCCAGCCGGAGCGGGCGAACGACCTGGGTTTGCCATGGCGTCACCAAGGCAATGATGTCGCGGATTTCCTGAAGGCTGATCCGGCGGCCTTGATCGGCAGACCAAAGCATGAATAGCAACACGTTGACGTCGGCGTCAAACTGATCCTGGAGGTTTAGGCAGGCGTCTGCAACCGCTTGCTCTGCGTACACCTTCAGCGAGAATGTCCAGAATGACGGGCCCGAATCAGACATGACTTTTCCGAATCCAAGGTAGGTTGTGGGGCATCTCGACGACGGTGCGACCTGGGAAATCGCAGAACGAAAGCACTGTAATCTGCCTTACCATAATTGAATCCTTGGACGGGACAAACCTTGCGCAGAGATCGACAGTTTTGACCTAGCGACCGGACACATCATGCCGCACAAACGAATCGAGCAAACTTTCTCTCCGCAGAGTCTTGCTGATCGAATTACCGTCTCCTTGCGGGAGGCTATCGTGAACGGCCAATATGCGCCGGGGGTGCAATTGCCCGCTGGCAAGGGTCTGGCTCTGCAGTTTGGCGTTAGCATCACGGTTGTGCGGGAGGCGCTCTCACGCCTCAAGGCGGATGGTCTTGTTGCTTCTCGACAGGGCAAGGGCGTGTTTGTCGCCAAGGATGAGAAAGGCCGTCCATTCCGGTTGACGGGCGGAACGCCGCGCGCGCTGCTTGATGTTTTCGAACTGCGGATGGGGGTCGAGGTCCAAGCGGCGCGGCTGGCGGCGGAGCGTCGAACGACACGCGACCTCAAACAGATGGAAAAATGCCTGAAGGCGATGGAGCCGGCGCGAAAGTCGTTCGATGAAGCGCTCGACGCCGACATCGAATTTCATCGGGCGATTGCGGTCGCGACGAGAAACCCTCTGATCGTCAGCTTCATGGAATTCCTGCAACCGCATCTTCGTGAAGCGATCGCGCTTGCGCGTAAGACATCGGCAAAGCAGGCCAATACGCGATCCGCGGCGTTTGAAGAGCACCGCGAGATATATAACGCCATCGCGGCCGGAGATCAGCGACGCGCCGGCAATGCCGTGCGCGGGGTTATCGAGGGGAGCCTGCGAAGATTGGAAAACATCCATAGCTGAAGAATTCGGAACTCTAGATCTCGAGACTCCAGGGCGTCGCTGGTGCCGGGACAGGCGCGCGGCGGCGTCAGGCGTTCGCGTCGATCATGCCGTCGATCAGGTTCTGATTGTACAAGGCTTCGATATCGACACTCCGGGATTCGCTGACGACGCGTATATTCGAAATGACGTTCAGAAGCTCCTGGTACTCGGCCCGGCGAATCTTCTCGGCTTCCTCGCGCGAGACGGATTGAAATCTGACGGCGCAGCCGGCGCCGCGCACGCCAAGGATAGGTAGATCCGCCGAAATGACGGTGGCAATCTTGGGATAGCCACCAGTTGTCTGTGCATCCGCCATCAGCACGATCGGAAGTTTTGACCCCGGCACTTGAATCGACCCGGCGACAATTCCGTCCGATACGATGTTGTAGTCGCTCTTGTGTTCAAGAAGCGGTCCTGCAAGCCGAAATCCCATTCGGTCAGAAGCCGGGGTGATGGAATAGACACCGGACAGAAGCGTTTCTATGGCGTCTTCAGTGAAGTAGTCGTCTTGCGGGCCGAGCACGACGCGGATTGCCTGATCCAGGCGAAGG
This sequence comes from Micropepsaceae bacterium, assembly GCA_035318785.1. GTDB lineage: Bacteria > Pseudomonadota > Alphaproteobacteria > Micropepsales > Micropepsaceae > CAIYRG01. The sequence goes on along the minus strand of DATHDZ010000303.1, from coordinate 521 downwards.
GTGCGCTGATCGTTTAAGCATACCTCGGCACGTGCCGCGGCGTCGTCAATCGTTCCGTGCAGCGTATCGCCGCTTCGAAGTGGCCGTCCCGACAAGCCGCCAAAGCCGGCGCGCGTATAGGTAGATCTGCTGTTCAGACAGAACGGCACCTCGAAGCCGCCTTCGATGGCGAGATAGGAGCAGAACGCCTCGCCGCCCAGGCGCACGCGCACGATTTCGCCCCTGGTGAGATGCGCGGTTTGCCCTGATGAGATCAGCGGGCCGTCGCGCCCGCTGATCTCAAGGCTGCCGCTGCCGACCAGCGCGATGCGGGCCGACGAGCCTGCGACTTCGAGCTCGGGCCCGGAACCGATGATTTCCAGGCAGGCGGCGCCTTGCGCGTTTCCGACCAGTGCGTTGGCAAGCAGGTAGCCATTGCGGTCGAGCGCGCCCGACACGGGAACGCCGACATGCTGGAAGCCGCGCCGTCCCTGGTCCTGGAGAGTGGTATGGAAACCTGGCGCGATGACTTTCAGAACGGG
>DATHDZ010000302.1:0-2169 GCA_035318785.1 Micropepsaceae bacterium | reverse complement strand
GACGCGCTCGACGCAAAGCCCTGGATGGGCGCGCGGCCGTGCTTGCCCGATATGCTGCCGGTGATCGGAAAGGCGCCCGGCCATGCCGGCCTGTGGTTCGATTTCGGACACCACCACCACGGCCTGACGCTGGGCCCGGCGACGGGCCGCCTGCTGGCGGAGATGATGACCGGCGAGCCCCCGTTTGCTGATCCCAAGCCCTTTGCGGTCGAGCGGTTTGGCTAACCATTTCCGCCAAATGTGAGGCCCAGGACGCCACCTCGCAGCGTCAGGTCGCTTGCGTCGCGCCGCCTCTCGCGGCGATACTGTGGCAAGCTGTCACGAATGCAACGGGAGCGGACATGAAGGTAAACGTCGAAATAGATTGCACGCCGCTGGAAGCCCGGCAGTTCTTCGGACTTCCGGATGTGCAGCCGATGCAAACCGCTGTGATGGAAAAACTCCAGCACCAGATGATGGCCAACATCGAGAAGGTTTCGCCGGAAGCGCTGATGCAGAGCTGGTTCACGTTCGATCCGAAGATCGCCGAGCGGTTTGGGGACATGTTCGTGACCATGGCGGGCCTCGGCGGTGCGCGCAGCAGTGATAAGAAAAAATGATGCCGATTGACCGGAGCGAACCGGAGGAGGCGGGCCGGCTCCGTCCACCCAGCCTCGGCCTGCTGCTGGCCGAAGCAAGAGGGATATTCGAATTCAACGCCAGCCTGTTGCTTTCGCCGCTCTTGATGCGCGCGCCGAAGGGCGACGGTCATCCGGTGCTGACGCTGCCGGGGTTCCTCGCCAGCGATTTGTCGATGGTGCCGATGCGGCGATATCTGAAGGAACTCGGCCACGACACCCATGCGTGGAACATAGGCCGCAACCTCGGCGGCGTCTCGCGCACGCGCGCTGCACTACGCGATCGGCTTGCCGAGATTCACAGCTTCACCGGCCGCAAGGTCAGCGTCGTCGGGTGGAGTCTCGGCGGCGTCTATGCGCGCGATCTGGCGCTGCAGGCGCCGGACATGGTTCGAGATGTCGTAACGCTGGGAAGCCCGTTCGCGAACGACATCAGAGCGACCAATGCCACGCGGCTCTACGAGGCGCTGTCAGGCGAAGTGGTCGAGGACAATTCCGAGCTTCGAACCGCGATTGCGGGCGATCTGCCGGTTCCGGCCACGTCGATCTTCTCGCGCACCGACGGCATCGTTAACTGGCGAACCTGTCTCCTGCGTCCCTCGGATATCGCTGAAAACATCGAGGTTCACCTTGCCAGTCACGTCGGACTGGGCGTCAACCCGGCCGCTTTGTGGGCGGTGGCGGATCGGCTGGCCCAAGGCGAGGGCGAATTCAGGCAATTTGACCGGTCGGGGCCGTTTGCCATTGCATATGCGGCTCCGGAAAATGCACAATCATGACGTCCTGAACCCCAGGACCGTCTGAACGCCAGAAGCGCCGCCAAGGCGCCGCGTGAGAGCTGCGGGAGGAAAATATGAGTGACGCCAGGAAGCTGTCCTCGATGGACGCGTCGTTTCTGTACCTGGAAACGCCGGAAATGCCGATGCATGTCGGAAGCATGGCGATCTTCCGTCTGCCCGAGGATTACAAGGGCGACTTCTTCGAGGATTTCAAGGCGATGATCGCCGCGCGGCTGCATGTCGCGCCGATCCTTAAGGCGCGCCTGGAAAAGGCGCCGCTCGACATCGATCATCCGTCCTGGGTCGAGGACGACCAGTTTGATATCGACCGTCATCTCTTCCGCGGCAGCCTTCCTGCTCCCCACGACCGCGCGACGCTGGAGCGTATCGTCGGTTGGATGCATGCCAAGCTTCTCAATCGCGCCCGTCCGCTTTGGGAGTTCTATGTCTTCGAAGGCATGAAGGACAACGAGATCGGACTCTATTCCAAGATGCATCACGCCTGCATCGATGGCGGCGCGGGCGCAGCGCTTACCAACATGATCTACGACGTGACGCCGGTTCCCAGGATAATCGAGCCACCAACGGCGCGGGCCAAGGTCGGGCAGGAGCCACGCGACATCGCGGCGAATCTCATCGACTCCTATCAGCAGCTTTGGCGTCAGCCCTTCGATGGTTCGACGTCCGCCAAGGGCATCGATCTGCCGCGCTCGGGAAAAAGCGATCTCGGATCGATCCTGTTCGACAACGCCATGTTCCAGATCGAATCCGCG
>DATHDZ010000301.1:0-5655 GCA_035318785.1 Micropepsaceae bacterium | reverse complement strand
TACACGCTGAGGCTTGACAGCACCGCACAGCTGCAAGGCCCAAATTACACCGCCGATCAGGCCGCCATCACCGTGATGTCCAACGGACGGACCATCACTGTCGTCCACCCCGAAAAACGCAGCTATCCGGTCGAGCAGATGGTGACGAGCAATTCCTCCATCCGCACCACCGTAGTATCGGACCTCTATGTCGTCCTGGGCGATTCCCGCGAGGGTGGCGGCTGGGTGGTGCGCGCCTATGTCAATCCGATGGCGCCGTTCATCTGGTTGGGAGCCGTGGTCATGTCGTTCGCTGGGTTTATTGCGCTGGGTTCCAGGCTGGCCACCAAGCTCCGTGCCGCGCGTTCGGCGGCTGTGGCCGTGTCCGAACCCGCGGAATGATGTCCGTTTGAGTAAGGAGTATAGCTTGAAGGCCCTCGCGGCGCTCTTCGCAGCTTTCCTTCTCGCAGCGCAACTGGCGCCCGGACCCGTCTGGGCGGCCGGCGCGCAGCCCGATGAGCAGAGCACCTTTGTGCCTCCGCTTGCGGACCCCGTCCTGGAAGCCCGCGCCAAGGCGCTGCAAAAAGAGCTCCGCTGTCTGGTCTGCCAGGGGCAATCCATCGACGAATCCAACGCCGCCCTAGCCACCGATCTCAGGCGCCTCATTCGCCAGCAGATCCAGAGCGGTCAATCCGATAATGACATCAAGAGCTTTTTGGTCGCCCGCTATGGGGCTTTCGTCCTCATGAAACCGCCCGTGCGGGAGGATACATTCTTTCTTTGGTTCGGCCCTGCCATGCTGGTGCTGATCGGAGTTGGGGTGATCGGCGTTACTGTAGCGCGCTCGCGCCGCCGCCTCGGAAATGACGGAGAAAGTGATCTTGATTTGGATGTTCCTGAGCCTACATAACATGAAATTCATCTTCACGACATGTAGCAGCAATGATTTGGCATTATCTTAGCAACAAGCCAGGGGGCTGCCCGCTCCAAACCACAGGGATCCCGCGATGACCGACTATCCTCAACCTAAACCGCCTCTGCGTAAGCGGAACGCGCGCATTGCCGCCGCCGCTGTTGCCGTTGCCGCTCTGTCCTTCGCCGCTGGCGGAGTTGTTTTCAGCCAGGACGTCCGTACCAGCGATGGCACGGTGCCGCGCCAAACCTTTCCTCTGACCGAATTGGCCCAAGAGGGCTTCCGCACCGTAGCGGCAGTGACCGGGCGCCAGCCAGCCGCCGCGCCTCCGCGTCTGCTTGAGCAGGGCTCGCCTTTCAGCTTTGCCGACCTCGTCGAGCATGTCAGCCCGGCGGTGGTGACCGTCGTGGTGGAGCGGGAATCGACCGGTACTCAGATGTCGGGTTTGGACGATGTCCCCGCGCCCTTCCGCGATTTCTTCCGCCAGTTCGGTGAAGGCCGCGGACAAGGGCAGGGCCAAGGTCAGGGCCAGGGGCGTCAACGGCAGCCGCAACGCTCCCAGGCGATGGGCTCGGGTTTCATCATCGATCCCTCCGGCTTCATCGTGACGAACAACCACGTCATCGAAGAAGGCAAGAAAATCTCGGTCAAGCTTCCGAGCGGGCGTGAATACCAGGCTCACCTCATCGGTGCCGACAAGGACACGGACGTTGCCCTCATCAAGGTCGATGGGGTCACCGACATGCCGATCGTCGCGTTGGGCGATGACCGGCGCTTGCGCGTGGGCGATTGGGTGGTGGCGGTCGGCAATCCCTTCGGCCTCGGCGGAACGGTGACTGCGGGTATCGTTTCGTCCATCGGTCGCGACATCGGAAACGGTCCGTACACGGACTATATCCAGATCGATGCCCCGATCAACCAGGGCAATTCGGGCGGCCCGACCTTCGATCTCTCCGGCCGCGTGGTCGGTATGAACACCGCGATCTTCTCGCCGTCCGGCGGTTCGGTGGGTATCGGCTTCGCGATTCCTGCTTCGATCGTGAAGACGATCGTCGATCAGCTCAAAGACCACGGCAATGTTTCGCGCGGCTGGCTCGGCGTGCAGATTCAAAGTCTGACGCCGGACATGGCGGCGAGCCTGGGTGCGGGCAATGCCAAGGGCGCGATTGTCGCCAGCGTGGTCGATGACAGCCCGGCTGCCAAAGCGGGCTTCAAGCAGGGCGATGTGGTGGTCTCGTTGAACGGCACCGACATCGACGATTCTCGCGACCTGACCAGAAAGGTGGCGGGTCTGCGGGCAGGGCAAAAGGCCGATTTCAGCATCCTGCGTGAAGGCCAGAAGCGCCAGATCGCCGCTGTGATAGCCAAGCGCGACGACCAGCAGGTTGCGAGCGCCGATCGGCCCGCGACGCCCAATCGGGCCGACAGAGGCAACAACAACCGCCAGGCGGCTACCAGTTCGCTCGGTCTGGAGCTGATGCCCCTCACCACCGAGACCAGGGAACAGTACAACGTCGATGGCAAGGTCAACGGCGTCGTGGTGTCCTCGGTCGAGCCCAACAGCGAAGCCGCGGACAAGGGATTCCGTCCCGGCGACGTGATCGTGGGCATCGGCAACAAAACCGTGCGTGCGCCGTCCGACATCGAACAGGGTGTCGCCGACGCCAAGAAAGCAGGCCGCGAAACCGTCCTGCTGCTGGTCTCCGGAGACCAGGGACAACATTACGTGGCCCTGAAAGTGGCCAAAGGCTGATCGTTACCCCGCCGCCGGCGCAAACCGGCGGCGGGCTTTTTCCCCGGCGGTGGAAGCGCGCCCTCCATACCGCCGCAGATTCGCTTTCGGAGCGAGTCTAGGCGGGTGTCACTGGGCAGGCTGGGAAGGTCCTCATGCGCGTTCTTGTCGTCGAAGACGATCTCGAGGCCCAGCGTTACCTATGCAAAGGCTTGAAAGAAGCCGGCCACGTCGTGGACGATGCCGGCGACGGCGAAACCGGGCTGACCCTCGCGCTTTCCCGGCCCTATGATGTGGCGATCGTCGATCGCATGTTGCCCAGGCTCGACGGGTTGCGCCTTGTCGCGGGCATGCGCGGCGAACGCAACATGACGCCGGTGCTCTTCCTCTCGGCGCTGTCCGACGTCGATGACCGCATCAAGGGTCTGCGGGCGGGCGGCGACGATTACCTCACCAAGCCCTATGCCTTCGCCGAGTTGCTGGCGCGGCTGGACGCATTGGTCCGCCGGCGCGATCCCGGCTCGGTGAAGACCAAGGTGGCGGTGGGCGATCTGGAGCTCGATCTCCTGTCCCGCACTGCCAAGCGCAGCGGTTCGGCCATCGAATTGCAGCCGCGTGAATTTCGCCTGCTCGAATATCTGATGCGCCATGCCGGGCAGATCGTCACCCGCACCATGCTGTTGGAAAATGTCTGGGAATATCATTTCGATCCCCAGACCAATGTCATCGACGTTCATATCTCCCGTTTGCGCGCCAAGATCGACAAAGGTTTCGAGGCGCCGCTCCTGCACACTGTTCGCGGCGCGGGTTATATGATCCGTGCGCACGCCTAAAGTTCTCCGCACCCAGGCTTTTCGTATCGTCGCGATCTATCTGGCGATTTTCGCCATCTCGGCGATCGCGCTGGCGGGCTTTGTCTATTGGAACACCGCGCTTGTGCTCGACCGCGAGACCGATCAGACCATCGAGGCGGAGATCACGGGCCTGGTCGAGCAATATCAGCGTCTGGGGCTGCCTGGACTGAATGATGCGATCACCGGGCGCGCCGTCCGTGGCGATCAGGGACTTTACCTTCTCGCCAATAGCGACCGGCGCATGATCGCAGGCAATCTCGATACCTGGCCGCAGATCAATTCCGTCCGCAACGGCTTCGTCGAGTTCGCCTATGAGCGCCGGGTGGGCGCTGCGCCCGAACTGCGCACCGCTCGCGGCCGGATCTTCACGCTGGGGCAGGGCTTCTATCTTCTCGTCGCGCGCGATGTCGACGAGCGCCGCTCGCTCGAGACTCTGTTTCAGACGGCGCTGCTCTGGGGTGCGGGCCTGATGATTGTCCTGGGTCTTGCCGGGGGCATTCTGATCAGCCGCAATTTCCTCGCCCGTTTGGACGTGATCAACCGCACCAGCCGGCAGATCATGGGGGGCGACCTCTCGCGCCGGGTCCCGGTTACGCCGGCGGGCGACGAGTTCGACGATCTTTCGACCAATCTCAATCGCATGCTCGACCGCATCGAGCGTTTGCTCCACGGCATGCGCGAAGTGTCGGACAATGTCGCGCATGATCTGCGTTCGCCGCTCAACCGGCTGCGCAACCGGCTCGAGCTTGCCGCGATGCACCAGCCGCCCGATACCGATACGGCGCGTGATCTCGAAGGCGCGGTGCAGGAAACCGATCGCCTGATCGGGACCTTCAATGCCCTTCTCCTGATCGCCGAAGCCGAAGCGGGAAGCGTGCGCGAAAGCATGCAGGACTTCAGTCTGACGGAGGTGATCGAAGGCGTCGGCGAGCTTTACGCCCCGCTGGCCGACGAAAAGCACCTTCATCTGACGGTGAGGAAACCGGCCGACGGCGCGTTCATCCGCGGCAATCGCAATCTGATTACCCAGGCCCTCGCCAACCTCGTCGACAACGCCATCAAATATACTCCGGCCGGGGGCGCGGTGCTGGTCGCGCTCGAGAGCAGCCCCGCCGGCCCGAAACTCGTCGTCGCCGACAATGGGCCGGGCATTCCCGAAGAGGATCGCGCCCGCGTCACCGAACGTTTCGTGCGTCTGGAATCGAGCCGCAATTCCCCTGGTACGGGTCTCGGCCTCAGCCTGGTGGCGGCCGTTGCTCGCCTGCACGAAGCCGAGCTCTGCTTCGAGGACAATCATCGGGGCCTGCGCGCGACTCTCACCTTCAAGCCTGTCGAGCAGTCTCAGCGGGCGCCCAAAGCCGCACCTGCACGCGTCGAACCCCACCCCGAACCCGTCCACTGACGTTCCCTTCCCCCTTGAGGGAGCACCGCGCGTGTTGGTTCCCTCCCCTGTTGTTACGGGGGAGGTGCTCGCGAAGCGAGCGGAGGGGGCCAGAAGCGTCCGTCTCGAAAGCGGCGCGACTATTCGTAAAACTCGGGCGCTTTTTTCAGCTTCGCATTCCCCATGAAATCGTGCTGGATCCAAAGCTGCGCACCGGATCGGGCCAGGAATGCTTCGATGGCGGCACGCGAAGCGACCGTTTGAGGCGCGTCGAATTCCGTCGTCGGGATGAGGCTCAGCTTTCTTTCTTCCGGATAATGATACAGATCGCCGCTGAGCAGAATTGGCCCGGTCTTCGCCAGTTTCAAAAACAACACCTGATGATCCGGGGAGTGTCCGCGCGCCGACTTGATGACAACACTGCCATCGCCGAACACGTCGTAGTCGCTGTCCGTGACGATGATGGTCTTGCTGTTCTTCAGGGCGCTGAAATTGGCTGGCTCTGTGCGCGGCGAGGGCGGTTCGGCAAACATCGTCTCACGCTCGAGCTTTCGCACCAGCCAGGTCGCGCCTGCGAACTGATTGGCGTTGCCGACGTGATCCCAATGAAAATGCGAAAGTGAGAGATAGGTGATGTCGCCGGGCGCGTAGCCGATTTCGGCCAATTGAGATTTGAGCGTCTTGGTGGACGTCCCATATCCGCGAAGCCTTCCGGTTCCACGGGCGGGGATGGCGCTGTCGGGAACCGCGCCCACGTCCCACATCAATGTTCCCTTCGGATGCGCCACCAGGAAAC
>DATHDZ010000300.1:0-14949 GCA_035318785.1 Micropepsaceae bacterium | reverse complement strand
CCCATCAGATTCTGCGTCGTGAGGCCATATTTCAAACAATGGATGCCGCCCGAATTCTCCGCGACATTGCCTCCAATGGTGCAGGCGATCTGGCTCGAAGGGTCGGGCGCGTAATAGAACCCGGCAGCTTGAACGGCCCTTGTGACGGAAGCATTGGTGACGCCTGGCTCAACCACCACGCAGCGATTCTCGAAATCCACGTCGAGGATGCGGTTCATGCGGGAAAGCCCGAGCAATATGCCGTCCGCCAAGGGCAGCGCGCCGCCGGAAAGGGAGGTCCCCGCGCCGCGGGGCACGACGCGGACATTCTCGCGCGCCGCATAGGCGAGCACCGCCGCCACCTGATCCGCATTGGCCGGCAACACGCAAAGCAAGGGCCGCTGCCGATAGGCCGTCAGCGCATCGCAGTCGAAGGCGGTGAGCGTCGCTTCGTCTCCGATCACGCCGTCCGGCACGATGGACCTCAACGCCGTCGCGATCTCCGCGCGGCGCGCCAATGTGGCGGGATTGGGTTCGGGAAGCTCGATCATTAGCGGCCACTCTTACCATAAATACCGGCCAGGGCCCCCTTTACGAAGCCCCGCGAAATGCCAACACTCGCCCTCAGAAAAAAAGCCGGGGGGCACGCCATGTGGACTCAGATCTACGATCCGTTGGGGAATGCGGTCTTTTCGACCCTGGTGGCGGCCGCTCCCACGATTTTGCTGCTCACCCTGATCGCATCCGGTAAGATGAAAATTCATCTGGCGGCGGTTACGGCCGTTGTCGTTGCCGCTTTGATCGCGATTGTGATCTATGGAATGCCGGCAGGTTTTGCCGTACGCGCGGTGGGGCTCGGCGCATTGGCGGGCTTTTTCCCGATCGGCTGGATTATCGTCAACGTGATCTTTCTCTACCGGCTGCAAGTGGAGAAAGGCGCCTTCGCCATTATTCAGCAGTCGGTCGGCGCGGTCACGAAAGACCGGCGGCTTCAGCTATTGCTGATTGCGTTTGCCGTCGGCGCCTTTTTCGAAGGATCGTCGGGCTTCGGAACCCCGGTCGCGATGACCGGTTCGATCCTTATGAGTCTCGGTTTCTCGCCGCTTGCCGCCGCGGGTTTGTCCCTCATTGCGAATACGGCGCCGGTAGCCTTCGGAGCGCTCGGCGCGCCGATCACCGGCCTGCAGCAGGCGACCCAACTCGATTACAACATGTTGGGCGCGATGGTGGGCCGCCAACTGCCCCTGTTCTCGGTGATCGTGCCGTTCTGGCTGATCTGGGCGTTCGCCGGATTCCGCGCCACCAAAGAGATTTGGCCGGCGGCGCTGATTTGCGGCCTGACCTTCGGCGTGTCGCAGTTCGCGATCTCGAACTACATCGGCCCATCGCTGGCCGCGATCGGCGCGGCGCTCATCTGCCTGTTCTGTCTGCGCGCGTTTCTCTATGTCTGGCAGCCGAAGACCATCTGGACGTCCGCGGCGCTGCGCTCGGCAGATCATTCGCAGTCCACCATGCCGCCGCAAAAGCCGCTGGAGGTGAACGCAACCACCGTCGAGATGTGGCAGGCATGGCTGCCGCTGATCCTTCTCTGCATCATCCTGGTGACCTGGGGTATGCCGCCGGTAAAGGCGTTCCTGGATAATATCTTCTCGCCGCGGTTCGACATCGGCGGGCTGCACAATCTGGTGCAGAGAATGCCGCCGGTGGCCCCCATGCCGACGCCCGAGCCGGCGTTCTTCCGCTTCTTCTTCCTCTCGTACAGCGGCACCGCGATTCTGCTCACCGCGATCATTTCGGGATTCATCATGGGCTTCTCGCCCGCGCGCATGGTGGCCGTTTATATCCAGACGTTCAGCGTCACCAAATATTCCATCATCACGATTTCGGCCATGGTGGCGCTAGCGACGCTTACGCGTTTTGCGGGCGTGGATGCGACGCTGGGATTGGCGTTTGCCGCGAGCGGCGTGCTCTATCCCTTCTTCGGGACCTTGCTGGGCTGGGTCGGGGTCGCGACCACGGGGTCCGACACCGCCTCGAACCTGCTGTTCGGCAATTTGCAGCGCATCACCTCCGAGCAGCTCGGTCTCTCGCCCATTTTGATGGCGGCGGCGAATTCCTCGGGCGGCGTGATGGGCAAGATGATCGACGCGCAATCCATCGTGGTCGCATCCACCGCGACGGGATGGGTGGGGCACGAAAGCTCGATCCTGCGCTTTGTCTTCGTGCATTCGATCGTGCTGGCGGTGCTGGTCGGAATCCTGGTGACGCTGCAGGCCTATGTCTACCCGTTCACCGAAATGGTGGTGAGGTAATTACTCCGCCGGCGCGGCCTGCGGCTTGGGCGAGGGCATTCCCTCTTCGGTGAACTGTTTTTCCGGATGCATCAGGAAGGAGGAGAGCGCGCCTAAGAGAAGAATCCCGATCGCGATCACGAAGGGGAGCTGCTTGTCACCGGTGTAGTCGGTAACGAGGCCCGCGACGAGCGGGGACACGATCGCCGCCAGCGCCGAGCCCGAATTCATCAGCCCCGACGCAGTGCCGGAATATTTGGGCGCGATATCCATCGGGATTGCCCACATCGGACCGATCGTGGTCTCGGCGAAGAAGAAACCGCCGGCGAGGCACACCGCGACGATAAACATGTCGTGGACATAGATGATCGGCAGGAGCCAGAGAAGCGCGCCGGTGAATCCGACGACGGTTACTACGAGCCGTGAGAAACGCACATTGCCCGTGCGCTGGAAAATCCGGTCGGACAGGATCCCGCCCGTGGTATTCCCGATCGCGCCTATGAAATAGATCACGGTCGAGAACGTCGCCGCGCCGCTGTTGGTCAGGTGGAACGTGTCTTTGAAGAAGACGGGTAGGTAGCTCAAATAGAGCCACAGGCACCAGCCGTAGCAGAAATAGGTCAGGGTTACCGGCCACATGCGGGCGATCAGCGGACCCCAGGGAACGATCGGACGCGGCCCCTTGTGCGGCAAGGGAAGCTTGGCGAGCTCGGCCTGCGTGATGTCGGGATGCTCTTTCGGATCGTCCCGGAAATACCAGCTCCAGACGATCACCCAGACAAGTCCTGCGATTCCGAAAACGTAGAATGATCCGCGCCAAGTGAAGGCCGCCATCAGTGCGACGGTCAAGACCGGCGTGAGTGCGTTACCGAGCCGCGAGAAGGAGTGCGTGATTCCTTGCGCAAAGCCGCGCTTTTTCGACTCGACCCAGTGCTGCATAGCGCGCGTGGCGGTCGGCAGCGTCGCGCCGACGCCAAAGCCCATTATCACGCGCCAGAAGAGAAGCGACAGGAAGCCGGTGGCAAAACCGGTCATGATGGTCGCTCCCGCCCAGACCAGACCGCTCAAGAACAGCGTCTTCTTCGGACCGAAGCGATCCGCGCAGGAACCGCCAATGATCTGGAACAGAAGATAGGGGTAGCCGAAGGCCGAGAACACAAACAATGCCTGGGTGGTCGAGAGATTGAATTCGGGACGGATGTCGAGCATCGCGGTGCTGACGCTCTGCCGCACGATGTAGGAAATGAAATACATCGCGCAGAGCAGGACCAGCACCACATTGGTGGCTTTGAATGTGCGTTGCATGGTTCTTCCCTTTTCGCGAATGCGCCCGCGATTATTCGGCTGCGTTTCCCACCGGCATTCTCGCCGCTTCCGCCAGATAGGCCATCGCCGCCTGCACGCCGCCCTTCTTGTGAGGCACTTGCGCCAGCTCCAGGCCCATCTCGACGCCCGCAAGCGCGCCCAGAATCGTCAGATCGTTGGTGTCGCCCAGATGGCCGATGCGGAACACTTTGCCGGCGATCTTGGAGAGTCCGGCTCCCAGCGACATGTCGAAATTTTCCAGCACCACTTTGCGGAAGGCGTCGGAATCATGTCCCGCCGGCATCATGATCGCCGTCACGATCGGCGAATAGCATTTGGGATCGCGGCAGAGGATCTCCAGACCCCAGCCGCGCACCGCGCGCCGCGTCGCTTCGGCATGGCGCTTGTGGCGCGCGAAGACGTGGTCGAGGCCTTCTTCCTGCAGCATGTCGATTGCCTCGGCAAGGCCGTAGAGCAGATTGGTCGCCGGCGTGTAGGGGAAAAACCCCGACGCATTCGGCCCCACCATCTCTTCCCAGGAGAAAAAGGATTTCGGCAGCTTCGCGGTCTTCGCGATCTTCAGCGCCTTTTCGCTGGCAGCGGTGAATCCCAGACCCGGCGGCAGCATCAGGCCTTTCTGCGATCCGGTGACCGTGACGTCGACGCCCCATTCGTCGTGCCGGAAATCGATCGAGGCCAGCGAGGACACGGTGTCGGCCATCAGAAGCGCGGGATGCTTGGCCGCATCCAGGGCCTTGCGCACATCGGCGACGGAGGACGTCACGCCGGTGGAGGTCTCGTTGTGGACGACGCAGACCGCCTTGATCTCATGCGCCTTGTCGGCGCGCAGGCGCTCTTCGATGGCGGCCGCATCCACGCCGGACCGCCAATCGGATTCGATGAATTCGGGCTTGACCCCCAATTTGACCGCCATGTTCTTCCACAGCGTGGCGAAATGGCCGGTCTCGAACATCAGGATCTTGTCGCCTGGCGACAGCACATTGGCCAGCGCCGCTTCCCAGGCGCCGGTGCCGGAGGAGGGGTAGATGAAGACCGCGCCCTTGGTCTTGAAGACGGACTTGATCCCCGAAAGGACCCGCTGGCCGAGGCGCTGGAATTCGGGTCCGCGATGGTCGATGACCGCCCGGTCCATGGCCCGCAAAATACGGTCCGGGACGGGTGTCGGGCCCGGTATCTGCAAGAAATGGCGGCCGGCGATTCTGGGTGCGTTGGTCGGCATATGGGCTCGATTGTTGGGCTTTTAGGCCTTTTCTTTCCCACGCCCCGGGCTTGCACACAAGGGCGCAGCATCCTCGCTCGCCCTGGCCTGGACGGCGCCGGAAAACGGGCCGTCATAGCAGCGCCGTACGTAGGTCAACTCTTTGGTACGGAACACAATCTGTGTGGCGCAGACCACCGACAGGACGGGCGACGCCGTGCCATGACTGGGCGTCCTGTTTGGAGGTGTCCCGTGTCCGAATCGTACCACTCGCGAAGGCATGCGCTGGAGTGCCTGCGGCTGGCAGCGGACTGTGCGCAATTGGCGCGCGATGCTCAGAGCCCTGCTTTGCGGTCGCACTTCCTTCGGATGGCGAAACTCTGGCCCAACCTGGCGAATGGCGGCTCGATGATCCCCGGACCGACAATCAACTAAAACGGGTTAGCCTCGACATGCGCTACCGGCATGCCGCTAGTGTGGCGAACCCGAAATTCGCCATACTTGGGAGCAGCACTCCGAGCGAATTTCGGATTCAAAGCCACACTAGCAATCTATCGATTCTAGTGTGGTTCTCGAATTTGAAGTTCCTAAACGCGGATGCCATGCTGATATTAGGAACTTCAAATTCACGACACTAGCGCCCGGCGGATTGCCCACTCTTCCTTCGCCCTTTTGTATCGCCCTGAACCGCCGTCGAAGGCGGCGTCAAGAAGGCGTCGAACCGCTCCCTGACGATGGCGTAGCACTCGCAGGATGCCTTTTCGAGGCCGGCACGATCGAGAATTTGAATCTTCCCCCGGCGATAGCTGATGAGGCCGGCGGCCTGCATCGATTGCGCCGCAAGAGTCACCGATTTGCGATTGGCGCCTAACATGTGCGACAGGAATTCGTGCGTGTATGCCAGGACTTCGCCTTCAGCCCGATCATGCATCATGAGCAGCCACCGGCACATTTTTTCTTCCGTTGAATGCATGGCATTGCACGCGACAGTCTGCTGAACCTGCGACAGCAGCGTCTCCGAATAGCTGACGAAGAGATCGCGCACGTGATCGCTGTACTTGAATTCCGATTGCAGCACTTCGATCGGACAGCGAAGCATGTCGCCCTCCAGTTGCACCAGACATCGATTGAAGGAGACGCGGCTGTACATGGCCGCAAAGAGACCGAAGGCTCCTTCGCGGCCAATGTTCGCGGTCTCGATCGCCGAGCCGTTCTCCAAAACGGTCAACAGCGAGAGCACAGCGCTTTGAGGGAAATAGGCGTGCTTGAGCAGGCCGCCCGCCTCGCAGACGATGGCGCCAAGACCGAGCGTGATGGGCTTAAGATGAGGGTCGATCCGCTTGCGGCTGGCTGGCTCCAAGGCGCCGAGCAACCGATTGGTCCGATCATGCGGTCTCTGAGCCTTTGCCATAGCGATCTCCTACCACGTGGGTTCGGCCCGGTTGCGCGGGGAATGGCATCACGGTCTTACGTCTACTCTGCGCGCCATGTCCCGGGCTTGTACACAAGGCCTTGGGAATCCATAAGAAGGCCATGACCATTGTCGCGAGCCCCGGCCTGGAAAGGCGCCTGAAAGCGGAAGGCGTGGGCGAAATCCTGTTCGACCGCTTCACAAGGGGGCGCTACGCCACCGATGCATCGTCTTACCAGATGATGCCTCTCGGCGTCGTCGTCCCCCGCACCATCGCGGAGGCCGAAAAGGCCATCGCGGTGGCCCGGAGCGAAGGGGTGAGCGTGCTGCCGCGCGGCGGCGGGTCCTCCCAATGCGGCCAGACCGTCAATCACTCCCTGGTGGTCGACTGCTCGAAACATCTGAACAAGATCGTCTCGCTCGACGCCGTCGGGAAGACCTGCGTGGTCCAGCCCGGCATCGTGCTCGACGAGCTGAACCGCCAGCTCAAGCCGCACGGGTTGTGGTTTCCGGTCGATGTCTCGACGGCCTCGCGCGCCACCATCGGCGGCATGACGGGCAACAATTCCTGCGGCACGCGCTCGCTGCGCTACGGCACCACCCGCGACAACATCCTCTCGGTCAGCGCCATGCTGCCCAACGGAGCGCCCGCCTATTTCGGCGCGGTGTCGGCGGATTTGTCGGAGCTGCCGCCCGATTCCGCCCTGCGCCCCATCGCCAGGCAATTGCTGGCGCTGGGCGCGCGCGAAGCCGACGAAATCGAAGCGCGCTTTCCCAAAGTGCAGCGCCGGGTCGGGGGATACAATATCGACGCGCTGGTGCCCAAGAATACCAAGCACAATCTGGCGCACATCCTGGTCGGCTCCGAGGGCACGCTGGCGTTCTCGACCAAGATCGAGCTGAAGCTGTCGCCGGTCCTGGGCAAGCGCGTCGTCGGCGTCTGCCATTTCGGCCAGTTCTACGAAGCGATGAACGCGGCGCAGCATCTCGTCACGCTGGGTCCCATCGCGGTCGAAGCCATCGACAAGACGATGCTCGACCTCGCCCGCGACATTCCGCTCTTCCGTGACACCATCAAGAAATTCGTGCGCGAAGATCCCGAAGCCCTGCTGCTGGTCGAATTCGACGAGGGCGATGCGGAGAACGAACGCCGCATGAAGCGCCTTTCCGAGATGATGGGCGATCTCGGCTTCTCCTGGGACAAAATCGGCGCCAAATGGGGCGGCGTGGTGGAGGTGCGGGACGCCGTCCTGCAGGCCGCCATTGCCGATGTGCGCGCCTCGGGCCTTAACATCATGATGTCGATGAAGGACGAACGCAAACCGGTGTCCTTCATCGAGGATTGCGCCGTGCCGCTGGCGCATCTGGCCGAATACACCGACAAACTGACTCAGGTGTTCGAGAAATACGGCACCCGCGGCACCTGGTACGCGCACGCTTCCGTCGGCTGCCTCCATGTGCGCCCGGTGCTGAACCTCAAGCTCGAGAAGGATCTGATAGCGATGCGCGCCATCGCCGAAGAGGCCTTCGCGCTGGTGCGCCAATACAAAGGCTCGCATTCCGGCGAGCATGGCGACGGCATCGTGCGTTCGGAATTCCACGAGCAGATGTTCGGCGCGCGCCTGGTGCACGCGTTCGGCGAAGTGAAGGGGATGTTCGATCCGGACTTCTTCTTCAACCCGGGCAAGATCGTCGGCGCGCCCAGTTTCGATGACCGCAATTATCTGCGCTATGGCCCGGAATACCGCATCTCGACGATGAAACCGGTGCTCGACTGGTCGGACTATCCCGGCGGCGGCTCCGGTTTCCAGGGCGCGGCGGAGATGTGCAACAACAATGGCGCCTGCCGCAAACATCAGGGCGGCGCCATGTGCCCGTCCTATCGCGCGACGTTGAACGAGCGCGATGTCACGCGCGGCCGCGCGAACTCGCTCCGCCTCGCGCTCTCCGGTCAGCTCGGCCCGGATGCGCTCTCATCCGATGAGATGATGGAGACGCTGAAGCTCTGCGTCTCCTGCAAGGCGTGCCGGCGCGAATGTCCGACCGGCGTCGACATGGCCAAGATGAAAATCGAGGTCTTGGCGGCGCGGGCTGCGAAATATGGCGTCACCTTGCGCGACCGCCTGATCGGCTATCTGCCGCGCTATGCGCCCTATGCCGCGAAGCTCGGCTGGCTGCTCAATTTGCGCGACCGCGTGCCCGGTCTGGCGCAGCTGAGCGAACCCATCATCGGATTTTCCGCGAAGCGCAAATTGCCGCGTTGGCGCATGGATATTTTCAACGTGAAGGAAACCGCGGTCGGCCCCGCCGGCGGCCCGGAAGTCGTGCTCTTCGCCGACACGTTCAACCGTTATTACGAGCGAGAGAATCTCGACGCCGCGCTCGATGTGCTAACGGGCGCCGGCTACCGCGTGCATTTGCCCAGACTCGCGAACGGTTCCGCACGTCCGCTCTGTTGCGGACGCACCTTCCTCACCGCAGGCTTGGTCGCGGAGGCGAAAGCGGAAGCCGCGCGTACGATGGCGGCGCTGCTCCCCTTCGCCAAGCGCGGCGTGCCGATTGTGGGCTTGGAGCCGAGCTGCATCTTCACCTTCCGCGACGAGCTGCCCTCGATGGCCACTCCCACCCTCTCCTTGAGGGAGACGCCGACCAATTCCACCCTCCCCTTGAGGGTCGAAGGGCGAGAAGCGAAATCTTCCGACTCCACCCTCCCCTTGAGGGAGGGTCGAGACGCCGAAGCCTTGGCGAAGGCGGATCGGGGAGGGGTGCTCACTTCCGACAACGCAAAGCTCCTGGCCGCTTCCACCTTTCTCTTCGAAGAATTCCTCGCAAAGGAAATCGACGCCGGCCGTTTCAATCCCGCGCTCGCGCCCATCGGCGCAAATGCGCTGCTGCACGGCCATTGCCACCAGAAAGCCTTCGACGTCATGGGACCGGTGCAGAAGGTTTTGTCGCGCGTGCCGGGACTGAAGGTCGATCTGATCGAATCCTCCTGCTGCGGCATGGCCGGCGCCTTCGGCTATCAGAAAGAAACCATCGACGTCTCGCTGAAGATGGCGGAGCTTTCGCTGCTCCCCGCCGTGCGCAAGGCTAATGGCGACACGATCCTGGTCGCGGATGGCACATCGTGCCGCCATCAGATCAAGGACGGATCGGGCCGCGCCGCGATCCATGTCGCGTTGGTCCTCGCCAAAAGCATGGCCGCAGGGAAAGAGAAAACCGCCTAAGACCAAAGGCCACTCCACCAGCACGCTGATGTGCCTTGTTGAGTGTTGCCAAACTCCGCCCTATCCTCCGGATAATCGGCCAACAGAATAGTCGGGCGGACAAACCGCCCCAGGGGAAACGTGAACGGGGTTCTTGTGAGCTGGGGCGCCAGAGCGGCGCCCGCTCTGGTTTTGTGTGCTGCGATGAGCGGCCTCGCATCCGCTCAACCTGCGCCGCCCGCTCCCACGACTCTGATCAGACCCACCGCCATGGCGGTTCGCATCGACGCGTCGCAAGCGCCCGTTATAGATGGCGACCTTTCCGACCCGGTCTGGGCCAAGGCCGCGGTGATCGACAAATTCACGCAAAAGGGTCCCAATCCGGGCGAGCCCGCGACCGAGCGAACGGTCCTGCGCATCCTCTACGATCAGAACAATCTCTATTTCAGCTTCTATGCCTATGACAGCCACCCGGAAGACATCATCCCGGGATCGATGCAGCGCGATGGACGGCTGTCGGCCGCCGACTCCGTCGCTCTCTACATCGATCCGGGCCAGACGCGGCGCAACGCCTACAATTTCGAGGTGGGCGCCGCGGGGGGGCGGACCGACGAGCTCGAGCTCAACAACACGCAGGAGCTCAAGGAATGGAACGCGATCTGGACCTCGGGCGCCAAGCGGGTCTCCGACGGCTACACGGTGGAGTTCTCCATCCCGTTTGCGAGCCTCTCCTACGATCCCTCTAAGACCGTTTGGGGTTTCGATGCCGGGCGCCGCATCCGCCACAAGAACGAACGCATCTATTGGGGGGGCTGGGCGCCGACGCTGGAATTCACAGACGTCAGCCAGTCCGGCGATCTGACCGGAATCGAGAATATCAGCCAGGGTCTCGGGCTCGACGTTCAGGTCTATGGCGTGATCCGCCTCAAACATGATTGGCAGCTGCCTGGCGACGGCGCCGGCATCAGCTTCACGGCGGGCGGCAACGCCTTCTACAAAGTCACGTCGGCGCTCACCGACACATTGACGGTGAATCCGGATTTCTCCGACGCGCCGCTGGATGTGCGGCAAGTCAACACCACGCGCTTCTCGCTGTTCACGCCCGAGACCCGCGTGTTCTTTTTGCAGGACGTAGCGGCGTTCGAATTCGGCGGACGCAATTTCGCCCGCAGCTCGCAGGATCGCTCTTCCAACAATGCAAGGCCGTTCTTCTCCCGCAATATCGGCCTTGCGTCAGGCACGCCCGTAAGCCTGAGGGTGGGCGACAAATTGTCCGGACAATATGGCGGTTTCGATATCGGTGCGCTCAGTGTCCTCACCGACAACACGCCGAATTCCGATGGTCAGGTGCTGTCAGTCGTGCGCGTGACCCATCCGATATTGTCGGAATCCAAGTTCGGCTTCATCTTCACCAATGGCGATCCGACGGGCCAGACCAGCAACACCGTCGGGGGTCTCGACTTCCAATATTACGCCTCGAATTTTTTCGGCCGCAATATTTTCCAGGCGGACGCGTACTACATGCGCAGCCATTCGAGCAAAAAGGGGGACGATGATTCCGCGGCGCTCGCGCTCAACTTTCCCAACGATCCGTGGAGCGGGGATTTGGTCTTCAAGCAGATCGGCGCCAACTTCACGCCGGCGCTCGGCTTCGTCAACCGCACGGACATCAGGCAATACCAGGGGACGGGAGCGCATCTGACGCGCTACCGCAACATGTTCCTGAACCAGCTCGAATTCGGCACGGACTATCTTTTCATCACCGATTTTCAGAACCGGTTGGAGTCACGCGAGAACGACGCCTATGTGCGCTTCGCGACGACGCGGGGCGACGAGCTCTGGCTGCGGGCCATCAATTCCTACGAGGACGTGCCGGCGCTGTTCAATCTTCCGCACAATGTGCCGATTCTCGCGGGGCCTTATGATTGGACCAATGTGTCCGCACGGCTGCGCAGCTTCGACGGGCGTCCCTTGGCGGTCGATGCGGAAGTCATCTGCTGCAGCTTCTACAATGGCAGGTCGATCCACAGCATCGTGAAACTCTCCTACCGTCCCAATCCCTATTTCGAGTTCATACCGAGCTGGGACGGCTCGTTCATCGAACTGCCCACCGGCTCTGTCGATATTCACGTGTTGGCGCTCGACTCGGTGGTGAATTTCCTACCCGACATGCAACTGGCGCTGCAGGCGCAATACGACAATATCAGCCAGAGATTCGCGGTGTCGCTGCGCTACCGCTGGGAATATGAGCCGGGTCAGGAATTGTTCGTCTCGGTTGGTCAGGCCGCGGTGATTCCGGGCCAGACCTTCGTGCCGGGCGCCACGCAAGCTGCGATCCGCCTCGGCCATACGTTCCGATATTAATTCAGCGGGGCGTGCGTTGCACGATGCCTTCGCGCACCAGATTCACCACCCTTCCGTCGGAATGAATCATGGCGAGCGAGGTCCAGAACAGCGCCGGCGGACGCATGCCGGCAGCCACGGATCCTTCCGCGATGTAGAGCCGATGTTCTTGCTCATAGAGGAAGAGCTGCACCTGCATCTGGCGCCCATCGGGCAGGATCATGCTGAGCTGATGGCCGTGAATGCCGTCGAGCTCGGAGGGAGCATCGAACTTCACCACGCCCATCGGCCGGCGCATCGCCGCCGCGTGGGCCATGGCGCCGGCTTCGTCCGCCGGGCTTTCTGCCAGATTGACGACGGTCACCGAGTAGCGCCCGGTGCCTTCTTCCGCCGAGAACAGCTTCGCGGGCACGGATGCTCCGCTCGCGGTCGCGTAGGGAATATCCGCCACTTTCGGCTCCGTCGGGAAATTGACGGCGAAGGCCTCCCCCGGGTTCTTGTATTCCAGCCATTCCGCCAGGGCCGGGCCCGAGATCGTCAGAACCGCGCTGGCAATAAGGATAGCAAGACGCATCGGCGTTCTCCCTGTGAGGCGGGCGCCCCACCATAAGCTGGAACCGGAGCGATCCGATATCGGGAAAATGGCCAATCTGGCCGGCGTTTCCCGGCCGCGCCATCACGATCGCTAGAGCGGCAGATGCAGGCCTTCTCCTCCCTTGTGAGCTCCCCGTGACATTCCTATCATGGCCGTAATCCAAGGATCGTTGGAGAATCTCGGCTTAGGGAAGGCACGACGATGAGCGCGAAACGGACGGCTTTGCTGGGTGGTGCGGGACTGGTCCTGGCCGGACTTCTCGCCGCCGCATACGGGGTCACCGCTCCGTCGACGGGCACGAGCACGGGCGCGAGCGTTGCGATCGATCCCGACGACATTGGCGGCGTCGTGCTGGGCGCGAACGGACAACCCGAGGCGGGCGTCTGGGTGATCGCGGAAACCCATGACCTTCCGGTCCGCTACATCAAGATTGTCGTCACCGACGATCAGGGGCGCTACGTGCTGCCAGATCTGCCGCAGGCGAATTACCAGGTGTGGGCGCGCGGCTACGGCCTTGTCGATTCGGACAAGACCACGAGCACGCCGGGCAAGCTCGTCACCATCGCTGCGAAGCCGGCGCCCGACGCGGCTGCCGCCGCGCAATATTATCCGGCGATCTACTGGTACGCGATGATGAAGATCCCGGGCGAGGACCAGTTCCGCGGGAAGAGCGCCATCCCGGCGACCCTCACGCAGAGCGACTGGCTCGACAATATGAAGAGCAATGGTTGCGTCGGCTGCCATCAGCTCGGCCAGCTTTCGACGCGCACGATTCCCCCCGCCTTCCAGGATTACGGCTCGCATGCCGACATGTGGCTGCGGCGCGTCCAGTCCGGCCAAGGCGGTACGCAGATGATCGGCATCACCGCCGGCATCTTGGGCGGCCAGAACGTCAAATATCTCGGCGAGTGGACGGAACGGGTCGCCAAAGGCGAATTGCCGAAGGCAAAGCCGGAACGTCCTCAGGGCGTGGAGCGCAATATCGTCATTACGCTGCGCGATTGGATGAACGAGAAACAATATCTGCACGATCTGATCGCGAGCGATAAGCGCGACCCCACCGTCAACGCCAATGGCCCGCTCTTCGGCTCGTCGGAATACAGTTCGAACTTCATCCCGATCCTCGATCCGAACACGAACACCGCCACGATCTTCAAGGCGCCGGTGCGCGACGAGGATGCGCCCATCGCGCTCGGACCCGGCCACGCCGCTGGGCGCCACGCATTGCTGCCGTCGGCCTATTGGGGCGAGGAAGACATCTGGGACACCCGCATCAACAACCACAATTCGATGATCGGGCGTGACGGACGCGTCTGGCTCGCCGCCACTTTCCGGAAACCCGAAAATCCCGCTTTCTGCCAGAAGGGCTCGGATCTTCCCTCGGCCAAGGCCTTCCCGATCGCGCGCAATGTGCGTTCGATCACCGTGTTCGATCCCAAGACGCAGAAATATGATTTCGTCGATACCTGCTTCGGCACGCATCATCTGGAATTCGGCTTCGACGCCAACGACACGCTGTGGACCAGCGGCGGAGGCAACGTGGTCGGCTGGCTCAATACAAAAGTATGGGACCAGACGCATGACGCAGCGAAGGCGCAAGGGTGGACTCCGCTCATCCTCGACACCAACGGCAATGGCAAGCGCGACGCCTATGTCGAACCCGACGCCGACCCCGATCCCACCAAGGACCGGCGCATCATCGCCGGCTGGTACGCGGTGATGCCCAATCCGGCCGACGGCTCGATCTGGGGTTCCTATCGCGGCAATCCGGGCGCGGTCGTCCGCCTCAATCCGGGTCCCAATCCCACCGAAACGGCGCTCGCCGAAATCTATAAAGTGCCCGCGCCCGGCTTCGGCGTGCGCGGCGCGGACATCGACAGCAAGGGCGTCGTCTGGGTTTCGCTTTCCAGCGGCCATCTGGGGGAATTCGACCGCCGCAAATGCAAAGGCCCGCTCAACGGCCCGGATGCGACCGGCGATCATTGTCCCGAAGGCTGGACCTTCCATCAATATCCCGGCCCGGGCTTCGAAGGCATCGGCCCGAACAGCGCCGAGGCGAGCTATTATTCCTGGGTCGACCAGCACAACACATTCGGACTCGGCGACGACGTGCCGATGTCCACCGGCAACCTCAATGACGGCATCATCGCCTATGCCAATGGCAAGATGGTGATGTTGCGCGTGCCCTATCCGATGGGCTGGTACGGGAAAGGCTTCGACGGGCGGATCGATGATCCAAAGGCGGGCTGGAAGGGCCGGGGCCTGTGGATGGCGAACGGCGACCGCACGCCTTGGCTGATCGAGGGCGGCAAGGGCACCAAGCCTCTCGCCGCACATTTCCAATTGCGTCCCGATCCGCTGGCAAAATAGCTGGGCGCCGTTGGAAGCACACTCGTACGTGATGACGAAGAGGTCGGCGGGACGGGCTGGACGGCTTCCGCCGAACCATGCCGTTTGTTAGCTTTGCGCGACCAATTTGGGAGGGTGTTGCAATGAAAACTCGATCAACTATCGCTATGGGCCTGCTTCTTGCCGGGGCCACCGCATTCGTAAGTGCACATGGCCAAACCGCTGCGGCTTATGGCACGCTTCTCGACGGC
>DATHDZ010000299.1:0-3091 GCA_035318785.1 Micropepsaceae bacterium | reverse complement strand
GTCCTTCGCCTGGACGGCGGAGGCATAGATGGTGCCGTGCGAGTCCACCGCGATCCCTTCCGGCGGCGGTGTCTTCGGGTCGGCGACCGGTGGCGGCGGGATGTAATACTGCACCTTGCCGTCCTTCACGCTGCCAACGCGGATGCCCATCTTGCAGCCGCCATTGTAATTGGCATCTTTTGGATCGGCCGCGGATTGCGAATCGGCGACATAGAGCATGTCGTTCTTGTCGACCCACACGCCGCTCGGACGGCCGAACTGCTTCCAATTGGCAAGGAATTTCCCGTTTTTGTCGAACACAGAGACGCGGGCATTCGTGCGGTCGGCGACATAGATCCGGTCCTGGTTGTCCACCGCGATCGCGTGCGGCTCCGACAACTCGCCGTCCCCCTTCCCATCCTTCGCGAAGCTGCGGAGGAATTTTCCGTCCTTGCTGTACACATTGATGCGGGACTTCTTGAGCTTCGAGCTGTGGCCTTCGGCGATGACGATTTCGCCGGTGGAGAGGACCGCGACGCCCGTCGGCTGGTTGAACGTGTCATCGCCCATGCCGCTCTCGCCGGGTTTGCCGAGCCTCAAAAGCACTTTGCCGTCCGGCGAGAACTTGATGACCTGCATGCCCTTGCCGTCTTTGGCCTGGAAGTCGGCCGCCCAGACATTGCCGTCCTTGTCGACCGCCAGACCATGCGGGCTGACGAACTCGCCGGCGCCGAAATTCTTGATCGTCTTGCCGTCGGGGCCGAGATGGAAAATGGGCGATTCGCTTGCACCGAGGCAGCCCTTGTCGCCGCAGCGGTCGAAGACCCAGACATTGTCCTTGGCATCGACCGTGACGGCATTGGTCGGTCCCCAGGGCCTCGGGGTCTGCGCCCAGTTGGCTTGGAGCTTGTAGGGATTCGGCGCGTCGTTGACGCAAGGATAGCTGGCTTGAGCCTGCGCTTCCGCCACCAACGCGAGGGAGGCGAGCAATGCAGTTAAGAGTTTGATGTGAACCGTCCGCATCGAAATCCTCCCTGGGCCGTGATGGGCGGCAATTTACTCCACCGGGACGCTTTCGTACACGCCGGCAGGTCGGCATGATTCCACACTGCCAATGCTGCCGTGCTCACGGTTCCGCATCCGCGTCGTCTCTCAAAACGCTTTAGTTCTGAGAGGCTTAGGGGCTCTTCCCAGTTGACGCCGGGATGGCAGTTTGGCAGGTTAGGTCGGCAGGCGGTGGCGTGTTGGCTTGCCATGCGGGGGCAGGGTAATGATCAAGTCGGAACTGGTGGCGCGCCTCGCCGAGCGCTATCCACATCTCTATCACCGCGACGTCGAGCGCATCGTTTCCACCGTATTGGATGAAATCTCAACCGCGCTTTCCAATGGCGATCGCGTGGAGCTTCGCGGCTTCGGCGCCTTCTCCGTCAAAGTGCGGCCCGCGCGTCAGGGGCGAAATCCGCGCACGGGCGAGGCCGTTTCCGTCGAGGAGAAACGCGTACCGTTTTTCCGCACCGGCAAGGAATTGCGCGAGCGGCTGAACAACGGCGACGCGTCGGACTAGCGCGTCCACTCCTTGGGTCGAGCCTTGTCGAATCCATCGCGTGGCCTTACTTAGCCTCGCATGAAAGCATCGACTCTGATCGTGCTTGTATTGGTGGTGCTCGCCGCCGCCGGTCTGGCCTTTGCCAATAGAGACAACGTCACATTCAAGCTCGTCCCGTTCGTGGGAGACGACTCCGCCTTCACGCTGGTGACGCCGCTTTACCTTCTGGTGTTTTCCACCTTCCTGTTTGGCGTCGTGATCGGCGCCGCAACGATCGGCTTGCGTCAGATGCGCAACGCACGCAGAACGCGTCGCGCTGCGAAGGATGCCGAAAGACGTTTGGCGCTGGACGCCGCGAAAGCTCGTGTGGAATGACCGCAAACATGATGCACAACGACAATCCCATCTTCGTCGCACTGGACACACCCTCGCTCGATGTCGCAACCGCGCTTGCCGCGCATGTTGCCCCCCATGTCGGCGGCCTGAAGCTGGGTCTCGAATTCGTCAGCGCCAATGGTCCCGAGGGCGTGCGCACCATGGTGAAGAGCGGCTTGCCGGTCTTCCTCGATGTGAAGCTGCATGACATCCCCAACACCGTGGCGGGGGCGATGAAGGCGCTCGCCCCGCTCGGCGCTGCCATCATCAATGTGCACGCCTCCGGTGGCGGAGCGATGATGCGAGCGGCGGTGGAAGCGGTCTCATCGTTCCGCCCGCGGCCCAAGCTTCTCGCGGTCACCGTGTTGACGAGTCTGGATGCTGCCGATCTGGCGGCCATGGGTGTCAGCGGATCACCGCTGGAACAGGTGGTGCGGCTGGCAAGGCTGACGAAAGAGTCCGGAATCGACGGCGTCGTCTGCAGTCCGCAGGAAATTGCGGCGGTGCGCGCGGCGTGCGGGCCGGATTTCCTGATCGTCACGCCGGGCGTGCGTCCGGCTGGCGGTTCGCTCGACGATCAGCGCCGCGTGATGACGCCCAAGCGCGCGCTCGAAGCGGGAGCCGACTTCTTGGTGATCGGCCGGCCGATCACGGGCGCCGCCGATCCCGCCGAGGCCGCAAAATCCATCCTCGCCGAATTGCGCACCTGACGATCGGCCGAATGGCAATCGCCGGATGTGAGCTTTCCCGTTAGGCTGAAGGCCAACGAGAGACCGTCAGGGGGGAAGACATCATGGCCGATACGCCGCTGTTTCAGACCACGATTGCGGGCAGCCTGCCGAAGCCTTCCTGGCTCGCCGAGCCGGAAAAACTGTGGCCGCGCTGGCGTCTCGAAGGCGAGGCCCTCGAATCCGGCCAACGCGACGCCACGCTGGTCTGGCTCAAGGAGGAGGAAGATGCGGGGATCGACATCGTTACCGACGGCGAGCAGTCGCGCATCCATTTCGTTCACGGCTTCCTGGAGCGCATCGAAGGAATCGACTGGGGCAGGAAGACGAAAATGGGCATCCGCAACAACCGATACGAAGTCGAAGTTCCGACGGTTACAGGACCTGTGCGCAGGCGCGGACCGGTGCACAGCGACGATGTGCGATTTGCGCGGGGCCATACGCGCCGCAAGCTCAAGATCGA
>DATHDZ010000298.1:0-17726 GCA_035318785.1 Micropepsaceae bacterium | reverse complement strand
TCGAGATGCATTGCCTGCAGACGAGCGGCAATTGCGTGCGCAACATCACCGCCGATCCTTTCGCTGCCGCTGCCGCCGACGAGATCGAGGACCCCCGTATCCTGTCGGAGATCCTGCGGCAATGGTCGACGCTGCACCCGGAATTCTCCTTCCTGCCGCGCAAATTCAAGATCGCGGTTTCGGGATCGTCCGCCGACCGTGCGGCGATCATGGTGCACGACATCGGGATCGAGATCCTGCGCAATAAGGACGAAATCGGCTACCGCGTCTTTGTCGGCGGCGGCTTGGGGCGCGCACCCTTCATCGGCCATGAAGTGGGCAGTTTCGTTCCGAAGGCCGACATCCTCGCTTTTCTGGAAGCGGTGATGCGCGTCTACAATGAGAGCGGCCGGCGCGACAACATCCACAAAGCGCGCGTGAAAATCCTCGTGCACCAGATCGGCATCGAGGAGATGCGCCGGCGCGTCGAGAACGAATTCGCCGAAATCAAGAAGACCGGTGTGCTCCAGCTTCCCGAGGAGGAAATCGCGCGCATCGCGGCGTATTTCGCGCCGCCGCATTTCGAGACGCTGGCCGCCGGCGCTGCCTCCTTCGAAGCCGCCAAACGCGACAATCGCGATTTCGCCAATTGGGTGAAGACCAACATCCATCCGCACAAGATGCCGGGCTATGCGATTGCGACGATCTCGCTCAAGGCCATCGGGGAAACGCCGGGCGATTGCTCATCGGATGAGATGGATGGCATCGCCGACATCATGGATGCTTTCGGCCAGGACGAAATCCGCGTCACGCATGAGCAGAATCTGGTTCTGCCCCATATGCGGGAGGCCGATCTCTTCGCGCTGTGGGAACGGCTCGCGGGCCTCAATCTGGCGACGCCGAATTATGGACTCGTCACCGACATCATCGCCTGCCCGGGCCTGGATTATTGCGACCTGGCCAATGCTCGCTCGATTCCCATCGCGACGGAGATCGCCAAACGCTTTGCCAATCTCGAGCGCCAGCACGATCTCGGCGAATTGAAGATCAAGATCTCAGGCTGCATCAACGCCTGTGGCCATCACCATGTCGGCCATATCGGCATTCTGGGCGTCGACCGCAAAGGCGTGGAGAATTACCAGATCCTGCTCGGCGGTTCGGGAGCGGAAGACGCTTCGCTCGGCGAGATTCTCGGACCCGGCTTCGATCGGGAAGGAATCGTGGATGCGGTCGAGAACGTGATCGACACCTATAAAAACCTTCGCAGCGGTCGCGAGCGTTTCCTCGACACCTACCGCCGCGTCGGTGCCCAGCCGTTCAAGGAACGCCTTTATGCTGGTTAAAGATAACCGCATCGTCGAAGACCATTTCACCCCGGTCGCGGACGGGGAGGTGCTGCCGGCCGGCCCGGTGATCGTCTCGCTCAAGCGCTTCCTGGCGGAGCGCGATCATTTTTTGGCGAGTGGGCGGCCGTTTGGCGTTCGCCTGGAATCGGGAGAGTCGCCTCAAGCTCTGCAGCCTGATCTCGGAAAGCTTGCGGTCGTCGTGCTTCACATTCCCGCTTTTAGGGATGGGCGCGCCTTCTCCGCCGCCCGCCTGCTGCGGACGCGGCTGGGCTACCGGAACGAAATCCGCGTTACCGGGCATTTCCTGCTGGACCAGATTGCCTTTTACACCCGCGTCGGCGTGGACGCTTTCGACGTGGCGCCGAATATTTCGGTGGCCGATATCCAAACCGCGCTTCACGAAATCAGTGATGTCTACCAGCCTTCGGTGGACGGGCGCGTTACGATCCGCGATCTCCGGGCGCGCCAAACGGCGCTGCCCACTTGAATTTTTCCGTCTGAGAACCCTTCTAATGGTGGATTGCGTTCCCAGAACGAGTCCCGATGGAGGCGTGCATGCGTAAGGCTTTATTCCCGTGGTTGTTGTCGGCGGCCGTCGTGCTGACGCCGGTGGCAGCTGCGCGGGCGGAGACCTCGATCGCCTGCATGTACATGTTGATGCGCGTCTATCACGCAGAATTGGATATCTGTCGCGTTCCGTTGGCAAAGGAGAGGGAAGACCGTTACCAGCGCATTCGCGCCAGCTTGGAGCAATTCATCCGCACCCACGCCAAGAACGATCCCGAGAAGATCATTTCCGGGATCGAGACCGGCAATGTCAAACGCGCTTTGGCCGGCCTGAAATCCTGCAAGTCGGACGATTTCAAATTCGCCGCCCAGGCCATGGACCAGATCACGACACCCGCTCACGAAAAAATGGTGCAGGGCACGCTGGGCCTCCCGCGCGACCCGATGAGCGGCGACTGCAGCAGTTGATCGGGCCGTCCTTGACCCCCGTGACCTGCCCGACTAAGAAGCGGCCCCACGCTTTGGGGTTGCAGTCATGAATGTGCAATCGGCGCCCCGCGCGAGCCAAGCGCTTCCCCGTTACCCCTCCTTCGCCTCGGTCATCGAAGCGACCCGTCCGACGCTGCCCAGCTATGTGCTGCATCCGGCGCGCTTTCGCGCCGCCGTGGGACGGTTTCTCGAGGCTTTTCCGGGAACGACGATGTACGCCGTCAAGGCGAACCCGGTCGCCCATGTTCTGGATCAGATTTATGAGGCGGGTATCCGCCATTTCGACACGGCGTCCCTCGCCGAAATCGAGCTGATCCGCGGCCGCTATCCCGATTCCACCTGCCACTTCATGGCGCCGGTGCGGATTCCGGGCGAAGCGGGCACCGCTTGGCGCCAGCATGGCCTCACCGATTTCGTGGTCGACTGCGATCCGGAGCTCGACAAATTGCTTGCCGAGACCGATGGCGGCAAAGAGCTGCGGATCTTCGTGCGCGTCGCGACACCCTTGGGCGGCGCCATGCTCGAGCTGTCGAGCAAATTCGGCACCACGCCGGCCAATGCGGCACGGCTGTTGAAACGCATTGCCGGCGCGGGCGCGAAGCCGGCAATCACCTTCCATGTCGGCTCGCAATGCCTAAGCCCCTTCACCTATGCGCAAGCGGTCGAGCTGGCGCGCCGCGCTGCGGTCGCCGGCGGCGTGACGATCGACGCGCTCGATATCGGTGGCGGCTTCCCTGGGCCCTATCTCGGCAATGACGTGCCCCCGTTCCATTGGTACTTCGACACCGTTCGCGAAGCGGTCTCGACGTTTCCGGTCGTGCAAGGCGGCGATATTCTGTGCGAGCCCGGCCGGGCGCTCTGCGCCGAAGGGGTGTCGCTGATCACGCGCGTGATCCTCAGACGCGACGACCAGCTGTTCCTGAATGACGGCATCTATGGCAGCTTCGACGAGCTCGCGGTTCCCGCCTGGACCGCCGACTATCCGCGCCGCGTTCTCGGCTTTGGTCCGAGCGGACGGGTGCGCGAGAGGCGCGGCGAGCTGAAGCCGTTCAAGATCTTCGGACCCACGTGCGACACGCTGGACGTGTTGCCGCGACCGCTGCTGCTGCCCAAGACGATCCAGCAGGACGACTACATCGTGTTCGAAAACATGGGCGCCTATTCGATCGCGCTGCGCACCGGTTTCAACGGCTTCTATCCCAATGATTGGGCCATCGTAGACGGCGAGTGATTACGCGGCTTCGGAGTGGCTCCTGCGCTCGCGGGTCTTCAGGAATTTGATGCTGGGGAACTTGCCGCCGACATAGCCCAACTCCCAGGCGCTCTTGGCCAGGAACACGGGCGCTCCGTCGCGATCTTCGGCCATCTGGCCGCGATTGGCGTCGCGGAATTTCACCACCTCGTCCGGCGTACCGTCGATCCAGCGCGCGGTCTCATAGGGCGAGGCTTCGAGATCCGCATCCAGACCATATTCCGCTTGGAGCCGGCTCTTGAGCACATCGAGCTGCAGCTGTCCGACCACGCCCACCGTCCATTGCGCGCCGATCAGGGGCTTGAACACCTGCGTCACGCCCTCCTCCGCCAGGCTCTCCAGCGCACGCTTCAGATGTTTGGCTTTCATCGCATCGAACAGCCGCACGCGGCGCAAAATCTCCGGCGCAAAATTGGGAATGCCGGTGAAGACGAGCGCCTCTCCCTCGGTCAAGGTGTCACCGACGCGCAGCACGCCGTGGTTCGGGATGCCGATGATGTCGCCCGGCCAGGCTTCATCCACCACCTCGCGCTCCTGCGCGAAGAAGAGGATGGGATTGTGCACCCCGATCATCTTGCCCGTGCCCGACTGCTTCAGCTTCATGCCGCGCCGGAAACGCCCCGAGCAGAGACGCAAGAACGCCACGCGGTCACGATGGTTCGGGTCCATATTGGCCTGCACCTTGAAGACGAAGCCCGTGACCTGATCTTCCGACGGCTGAACCTCGCGCCCCTGCGCCGCTTGCGCCCGCGGCGGCGGCGCGAGTCGGCCGAGCGCCTGAAGCAGGCCCCGCACGCCGAAATTCTTCAGCGCCGCGCCGAAGAAAACCGGCGTCATGTGCCCACCGCGATAGACCTCCAGATCGAACGGCGAGGAGGCATGCCGCACGAGTTCGACCTCTTCCAGGAGCTTGGCGCGCACATCCTCGGACAGGCCCGCGAGATCGGTGGTGCGCGGCTCGCCCTGTGCGAACTTAACGAACTCGCTACTTTCAAGGTCGAAGACGCCGCGGAAATTGAGCCCCGATCCCGCCGGCCAATTCAACGGTGCGCACTCCAGCTGAAGCTGGTCGGCGATCTCATCGATCAATTCGAACGGATCGCGCGCCTCGCGGTCCATCTTGTTGATGAAGGTGATGATCGGGATGTCGCGCAGCCGGCAGACTTCGAACAATTTGCGGGTCTGGGTTTCAATGCCTTTGGCGGCGTCGATCACCATCACGGCCGAATCCGCCGCCGTGAGGGTGCGATACGTATCTTCCGAAAAATCCTCATGGCCCGGCGTGTCGAGGAGATTGAAGACCGAATCCTCGAATTCGAAGGTCATGACCGCGGTGGTGACCGAGATGCCGCGCTCCTGCTCGATTTTCATCCAGTCGGAGCGGGCGCGGCGCGCTTCGCCTCGCGCCTTCACCTGGCCTGCCAGGCGGATCGCGCCGCCCAGGAGCAGCAATTGCTCCGTCAGCGTCGTCTTGCCGGCGTCGGGATGCGAGATGATTGCAAATGTGCGCCTTCGCGCCGCTTCGGCGGCGGGGGTTCCACGGGCGGGACGGCCATCGGCACTCATCGGCAAATCC
The DNA here is from genome assembly GCA_035318785.1 of Micropepsaceae bacterium. Classification (GTDB taxonomy): domain Bacteria; phylum Pseudomonadota; class Alphaproteobacteria; order Micropepsales; family Micropepsaceae; genus CAIYRG01. Next base: position 12,577 of record DATHDZ010000298.1, on the reverse strand, counting down.
TTAACGCGCGCGCGTGCCTAGCAGCGGCAGGCCACGGATGCAATCGCATGCACAGGCTCGGTACGGGCCGTCAGAACCCGATGCCTGAATGCGTTAAACCCTCGTTAATCCTGCCTCGAAAATCCATGTTAACCCCGACCTGTCAAACACATGGTGGCAGGGGGGCGCAGAGTCAGCGCGGAGAGCATTCGATGGTGCATCGATGGACGACGGCACTGACGGCGTTCGGGAAAAGGCTCATCAGCGGGCCGTCCCGGCTTAATCAGGCTGTTCGGCAATCGCTCAATCCGGCAAATGTTTCCGAAGCGCGGATTATCGAAACGCAGCTCGAACTCGTGCGCACAAATGTCAGGGTGCTCGATTACGCGCTCCCTCTCGTGGGCGTGATGCTGATATTGCTTCATGCCGCCCGCGGCGCGATTAGCGGCCCGCTCGCGGCATGGGCGGTGTTGGCGGTCGCGTCCGCGGCGAACGAGATTCTGCTGCTCCGCGGGCACTCCCCAGGTGAAGACATCGTCACGCGCACAAGCGAAAACGCAAGGACGATCCCCTTCGCGATGTTTACCCTGTTGATGGCCTGGGGAACATTTTGCTTTTCCCTTTGGACGCCGTGGAACGATGAAGGGCATTTGCTCACCATCCTCGTCCTCGCCTGCACCCTTGCTGCGACAAGCAGCATGTTCGCGTGGCATGCGACCGCCGGTGCCGTTTCCGTCGTCACGATCTCGGCGTTTCTCCTCGGGATCGAAGTCGTCAGCGGCTACAGCAAACATTTGCGCTTGTTTCAGCTGCTTATTCTCTACGTCACCATGATCGCGGCGCAAGCCTGCATGAATCATGTACGATTCAACAGAGCCAGACGTCTGGAGCAGGACAGCGAGCGTCTCATTGCAAATTTGCGCGAGGCCAAGATCGAAGCCGACCATGCGCACGCCCAGGCGGTGGCCGCAAGCAAGGCAAAATCCGAGTTCCTCGCCAATATGAGCCATGAGCTGCGTACGCCCCTCAACGCCATCATCGGCTTCTCCGATATTGTGAGGACGCGTGCTTTCGGCAACAGCGACAAATATTCGGAATATGGGGGTTTCATTCATCAATCCGGACATCATTTGCTCGCGCTGATCGGCGACATTCTCGACCTCGCGAAGATCGAAGCCGGCAAGAAAGCCCTCCTCTCGGAACCGATCGATATCACGGGGATCGTGCTGGACGAGGTGCGCCTGGTGGAAGAGAAAGCCAAAGCCAAGGACGTCAACGTTGCCCCGGTCTTGCCCCGACGCCTGCCGCTGCTGAATGCGGACATTCATGCCGTGCGGCAAATCCTGAACAATCTGCTGTCGAACGCGGTCAAGTACACGCCGCCCGGCGGAAGCATCGAAGTTTCCCTTGCGTTGAATGCGGTGGGCGAGATCGAGCTCTGTGTTTCCGACACCGGCATCGGCATCGCTGCAGAAGATCAGTCGCAGCTTTTCGACCGATTGGGGCATGGCCGGCCCGACGTCACCAGCGCCGAGCGCGGCACGGGGCTGGGGCTGCCGATCGTCAAGGGGCTCGTCGAGATGCATGGCGGACGGGTGGTTCTCGAGAGCGAGGTTGGCCAAGGTACGCGCATGACCGTCATCTTCCCCGCGCGGAGCACAATCAACGCCGGCGAGCTGCTCGTCGCCTGAGTGAGGCGAAAGAGCCGTCAGGGCGCGCTTGCCGCCCTCAAAGCCGCTGGTCTAAGGTCCCGCACGCTTACCCATCCCACATCGTCCGAGGCCCATCCCCGTGAAGAAGATCGACATCTTTCCGCACATTTTTCCCAAGCCCTATTTCGACAAGATGGTGGATGTGATCCCCAACAAGGCCGCGGTCCGGCGTTGGCTCGAGATCCCGGTTCTGTACGACCTGAATGCGCGCCTTCGCATGATGGAAGAGTTCGGGCCGGAGTATCAGCAGATCCTCACCCTTTCGATGCCGGCCATCGAATATGTAGCGCCGCCGGCGACCTCTCCTAGCATGGCCAAGCTTGCCAATGACGGCATGGCCGAGATCGTCGCCAAGCATCAGAATCGCTTTCCGGCCTTCGCCGCGTCGGTGCCGATGAACAATGTCAAAGCGGCACTCGCCGAGATCACCCGCTCGGTGGAGAATCTGGGCGCACGCGGCATTCAGATCATGACCAACGTCAATGGCCGTCCGCTGGACGATCCGGAATTGGCGCCGATCTTCGAACTGATGCATTCCTATGATCTGCCGATCTGGATGCATCCGACGCGGCCACAGAAATTCGCCGATTACCCGACGGAGAACAGTTCCAAATACGACATCTGGTGGTGCTTCGGCTGGCCCTACGAGACCAGCGCCGCCATGGCGCGGATGGTGTTCTCCGGCTTCTTCGACCGCTGGCCGAATCTGCAGATCATCACCCACCATTTGGGCGCCATGGTGCCGTTCCTGGAAGCGCGCGTGGGATTGGGGCTGGATCAGCTCGGCACGCGCGAGGGTGCCGAGCCAGCTTACGCGGAGATCATCGCCAATATGAAGAAGAAGGGCCGCCGCCCGGTGGATTATTTCAAGATGTTCTTCGCCGACACCGCGATCAACGGTTCGCGTTCGGGCACGCGCTGCGGCATCGACTTCTTCGGCTGCGAGCATGTGCTGTTCGGCACCGATTGCCCGTTCGATCCGCAAGGCGGGCCGCTCTTCATCCGCGACATCATCAAGGTGCTGGACGAGATCGACGTCACCGAGGACGAGAGGCGCCAGATCTATCATCTTAACGCCGAGCGGATGCTGAAGTTGAAACCGCGCTAAACCGCTCTTGCCCAAGGGAAAAAAGACCGGTCTTCGCATAAGCACTGTGCACAACAGTCTGATGGGACAGGCGGTTTCTCCGTGATATATATCTAATCGAGCGGCGCTCCGCCTAGGGCGGCGGCGCTGAACTATTGGGAGGGTAAAGCATGTCACGTAAAAATGCGGGCACCGGCGTAGATCGGCGCAAATTCCTGGCCGGCGCGGCCGTGGCCGGCGCGGCGACCGCGATCCCCGCGGTCAAGCACGCAAGAGCCGCCGACGCGGACCAGACCGCTGCCTTCGTCAAGCGTCCCTCCACCGCGGCGGCGCAAGCTGAGATGGCCGGCAACGTCCCTGCCAGCCCAGGCACGCTTTCCGGCCCGGCAGGATCGGACTTCATGGTCGACGTGCTGAAATCGCTCGACATCGATTTCGTGTTCAGCAACCCGGCCTCCTCCTGCCGCGGCATTCACGAATCGATCGTCAATTACGGCGGCAACAAGAAGCCCGAATTCATCACCTGCATGCACGAAGAATCCGCGGTCGCCATGACCCACGGCTATTACAAAGTCGCGGGCAAGCCGGCTGCCGCTTTGTGCCACGGTACCGTCGGCCTGCAGCACGCCGCGATGGCCGTCTACAACGCGTGGTGCGACAGGGCGTCGTCCATCATCATGGTGGGAAATCGCATGGACGCGGCCACCCGCCAGCCTGGCGTGCCGACCATTCACGCGGTGCAAGACCCAGGCTCGCTGATCCGCGACTTCACGAAATGGGACGACAACCCGCAATCGCTGCAGCATTTCGCCGAATCGATGGTGCGCGCCTACAAGATCACGATGACGCCGCCGCATGAGCCGGTTCTGATGGCGCTCGAAGAAAAGCTTCAGGAAGACGCGATCGAAAAGGGCGCCAGGCCCCTGGTGATTCCCAAGCTCAACATGGTGGCGCCGCCCGCCGGCGATCCAAACGCGGTGCGCGAAGCGGCCCGCCTGCTCGCGATGGCGGACAATCCGGTGATCGTCGTAGACCGCGTGGCGCGCACGCCGGCCGGGATCAAGCACCTGGTCGATCTCGCGGAAGCGTTGAACGCACCGGTGATCGATCAGCTCGGCCGCATGAACATGCCGAACAATCATCACCTCTATCAGCTTGGCGGCGCGTTGATCCCGCAGGCGGACGTCATTCTGGGCCTCGAACTCACCGATTTCTGGGGCACCGTGAATGAAATGGACGACAGCGCAGGCCTCGATCAGAAACTTCGCATCAAGCCGGGCACCAAGCTGATCAGCATCGGCGTCGGCGACCTCTACATCCGCGCCAATTATCAGGATTTCGAACGCTATCAGTCGGTCGACATCGCCATCGGCGCGGACGCCGAAGCAACGCTTCCCATGCTGACGGAATATGTGAAACAGGCCATCCCGGCCGAACGGCGCGCCATGATCGCCGCACGCGGCGAGAAGGCGAAGAAGGGTCAGGCGGCAGCGCGCGAACGCATGCTGCAAGCCGCAGCCTCCAATGCGTGGGATGCGAGCCCGATCAGCTCGTCGCGGTTTTCCGCCGAACTCTGGCAGCAGATCAAGAATCAGAATTGGGTGCTGGTGTCGCGCGATTCCAGCCCATCCAACTGGCCGCATCGCCTGTGGAACTTCGACCAGCATCATCAGTTCATTGGCGGCCCCGGCGGCGCAGGCATCGGCTACGGCCTCCCCGCGGCGGTGGGTGCCGCCTTCGCGCACCGCGCTGCGGATTCCAGCCGGCTCTGCATCAACATCCAGAACGACGGTGACTCGATGTATGCGCCGGGCGCCCTCTGGACGGCGTCGCATCATAAGATCCCGATGCTGACCGTGATGTGGAACAATCGCGCCTATCATCAGGAGATCATGCATCTTCAGCGCATGGCCAATTGGCGCCAGCGCGACGTCTCCACCGCTCATGTCGGCACCACGATCCGGGACCCGTTCGTCAATTACGCCAAGCTCGCGGAAGCCTTGGGCCATGTCGGCATCGGCCCGGTCACCGATCCCAAGGATCTCGGCGCCGCCCTCAAGCGCGGCATCGAGGCGGTGAAAATGGGCGAACCTGTCCTCATCGACGTCGTCACCCAGCCGCGCTAATCACAGGAGCGATTCACCGATGCGTATGACAATTTCCACGGCCGCTCTGATCACCACGGCTTCGATATTCGGCGGTTCGGCGGCTTTCGCGGCGCAGGCCGCACCGCAGGGCGATGCCGTGAAGGGCAAGGCGAATTTCGAGCGTGTCGGCTGCTACCAATGCCACGGCCATCAGGGTCAGGGCGGACGCGAAGGCCCCCGGATCGCCGATCCGGTTCCGCTGGCCTGGCCCGCTTTGCAGGCCTGGGTGCGCACGACGAGCGGCGACATGCCGCCTTACACCCTGAAGGTCCTCTCCGATCAGGAGCTGATCGACATTTACGCCTATCTGCAAGCGGTCCCGAAAGCACCGGATTTCAAATCGATCCCGCTTCTGAGCCAGCAGATCACCGCGGCAAATACACCAGCGCGTTAACGGCTCCTCGCGCGCAATAGAGAGGGCAAGATGGCCCGAGCGCGTAGTGGCGTGAGCCGGCGCAGATTGCTCGCCGGCAGCGCCGCGACCGCAGCTTTTCTCGCCGCGCCATCGTTCGTGCGGGGACAAATTTCTGCGCCGGCAAGAAAGGCTCCAATGCGTTCCTCCCGCGACCGGTTGGAAGAAGCGCTTGCTCGGATTGCTGACCCTAAGGGCGAGGGCGCCCGCGCCTGCCTGACCCTATATGCGCAAGCCGCGCGGAGCGCCGCGGATGCGGCCGATGCGCGGGCCCGCGCCGGCGCCAAGCTCGGTCCGCTCGACGGCGCGATCATCAGCATCAAGGATCTCTTCGACGTTGCGGGCGAACCGACGCGCGCGGGCTCCAAACTGCTGGCCGATGCACTGCCCGCCAAGGCCGACGCACCGGTCCTGCGCCGGCTTCGTGCGGCGGGCGGCGTGATCGTGGCCAAGACCAACATGGTCGAGTTCGCTTTCTCCGGCATCGGCCTCAACCCGCATTACGGCACGCCCGGCAATCCGGCGGACCGCGCACGCGTTCCGGGCGGCTCGTCCTCCGGAGCGGCAGTCGCAGTGGCGGACGGGATGTGCGAAATCGCCATCGGCACCGATACCGCCGGTTCGACCCGTATCCCCGCCGCGCTTTGCGGCATCGTCGGATTCAAGCCGAGCAAATTCCGCGTCCCGACCGAAGGCGCGTTCCCGCTCTCCACCACGCTCGATTCGGTCGGGCCCCTTGCGCGCAATGTCACGGACTGCGCTGCCGCCGATGCGGTGATGGCCGGCGATGAAGCCTGGGCGCTCGAAGCCGCATCGCTTTCTGGATTGCGCTTGGGGATCGCGCAAGGCCTTCCGCTCAAGGACCTCGATCAGACCGTGGCAACGCGTTTCGCCAGCGCCGTCGATGGCATGAAACGGGCCGGCGTGCGGCTTTCCGAGGAAGCGCTTCCGCTGCTGGACGAGATGGCGCGCGTCAACATCAAGGCCAGTTTCTCCTCGGTCGAATCCTATGCGATCCATCGTCAATGGCTGGCGACGCGCGAGGCCGACTACGACCCGAATGTGCGCGCGCGAATCGAGCTGGGACGTCAGGTGTCAACGGCAGACTATAGGAACATGGTCCGCGACCGTGCGGCGCTTGCTGTTGCGATGGATGCGCGTCTTGCAGACCTCGACGGTTTGGTTCTGCCGACATCGCCGATCGTCGCCCCGACCATCGCGGACGTTTCGAAAAGCGAAAACTTCACGCCCAGGAACCTCTTGATCCTGCGCAATACCGCCTTCGCCAATTTCTTCGACCTTTGCGCGATTTCCTTGCCGCTGTCTCGCGAGGGCGAACTTCCGGTGGGGCTGATGGTGATGGCGCGCAAAGGTGAGGACAAGAAACTCTTCCGGATGGCCGCGGCACTCGAGCGGCTGTTCGCAGCGTGAATCGTCACGCAATCATGCGCGTCAGCATCTTCAACAGCGCGTCCCGAGGTTCGGGTAAGGCTATCGCGAACTCCGTTTCCAGCATACCGGCGATATCTTCGGCGCTCTGAAGTGCGCGCCTGTCGGTCGTTCCTTCGGCATGATGGATCGAGAATTGATTGTCGAAGAGACCGATCCGGCGGGCGCCGTCGAAGCGCGACACCATTAGGCGGTTGGTAAAGGGCGAGCCCTGATTGGTCGAGTGAAACCAGTTGGTGACCTCGTAATCCTTGGCCGTCTGCTCCTCCAGCGAGAAGCGGTAGAGGCTCTTCCATTCGCCCTCGATCCTGGTCTGCTCCTCGACATGCATGCCGTCGCGGATCAGGCGAAACACCCCGTGCGGAGTTGGCTGCTCGCCCTCATGATCCAGCCTGAGAGGCGCGCTGAGCGTGCGGCTGCCAAAGCCCACATCGGCGATGTGCGGCCCCTCTTCCGTTTCGACCTTAAGCAGCATGTGGGTGCGAGCCGTGGTGCCCGGGGCATGGCCAAAGATCGCGCGGGCCGCAAGGCCCGTCACGCGGAAGCCGAGTGTCCGCAATACGCCGGCCAGAAGGCCGTTCAACTCATAACAATAGCCGCCGCGACGCGACGCGATGAGTTTGTGCTGGATCGAAGCGGAATCGAGATGCACCCGTCTGCCCAGCAGCGGATCAAGATTCTCGAAGGCGATGGCGGCGGGATGAAGCGCATGGATCGCGCGCAAGGTCTCGAGCGTCGGCTCGCGCCCGCCGGAATAGGAGATGCGCGCGAAATAGGCATCGAGGTCGATGTCGTCCATTACGCTTCGCTCCCCTGCCCCGCATGGACGCCTGCTATGCGCTTTTAGGGGTAGCGAACGGAGAGGATCAATCTTATTCCGGTTCCGCCCCTTGCCGCCTCGCGCAGGACACGCGAAACCTAGTGAATGACCCAGACGCCTCTCATCGCGATGATCGTCATCGGCATCGGGCTTGCATTCGTGTTCGGCACGATCGCGAACCGGCTGAGGATCTCGCCTATCGCGGGCTATCTCATGGCCGGCGTCGCTGTGGGGCCATTCACGCCCGGCTTTATCGCCGATCCAGGATTGGCGCTGCAACTCGCCGATATCGGCGTGATCCTTTTGATGTTCGGCGTCGGCCTGCATTTCTCGCTGCGGGACTTGTTGTCGCTGCGCAAGGCCGTGATCCCGGCCGTGATGGCCCAGATCGCGATTTCCGCCGGCCTGGGCGCAGTCATCGCCTGGTTCATCGGCTTTCCGCCCGGCGCGGGGATCGTTTTCGGTCTTGCTTTGTCGGTTGCAAGCACCGTCGTGCTGCTGCGCGCGCTGCAAAACCGCAGACTCCTCGACACGGAACGCGGCCGGCTCGCCATGGGTTGGCTGATCGTTCAGGATTTCATCACAGTGATTGCACTGGTCCTCATCCCGGCGCTTGCCGGTCTTTTGGGTGCGGGCGATTCAGGTGCGGGGTTCAGCGGCTCGCAATTGGCGGAGACGTTGGCCCTGACCTTCGGCAAATTCGGCGCCTTTATCGTGTTCATGCTGGTGGTGGGACGCCGGGCCATTCCCTGGATACTGCATTATGTCGCGCACACAGGATCGCGCGAGCTCTTTCGCCTTGCGGTGCTGTCGGTGGCGCTGGGTGTCGCGTTTGTCGCCGCCGAACTGTTTGGCGTCTCCTTCGCGCTGGGCGCATTCTTTGCCGGCATGATCTTGAGCGAGTCGCCCCTCAGCGCGCGCGCCGCCGAAGAATCGCTCCCGTTGCGCGACGCGTTCGCGGTCCTGTTCTTCGTCTCGATCGGCATGCTGTTCAATCCGATGGTGGTGGTCAACGATCCGGGAGCGCTCGCCGCGACCGTCTTGGTCGTCATTGTCGGCAATGCCGGGGTCGCTTTCGTGCTCACGCGTTTGCTCGGCTATTCGCTCGAGACCGCGCTGATCATCTCCGTGGGATTGGCGCAGATCGGCGAGTTCTCCTTCATTCTCGCGGATCTGGGAATCCAGCTCGGCCTCCTGACCGCGGTCGCCCGCGACCTCATTCTCGGCGCTTCGATCTTCTCGATCCTCGCCAATCCATTCCTGTTCTCGTTCGTCAGTCGTTTCCACCCGGTGCATGCTCCGGGCGAGCCCGTCGAAGTGGACGCGCCTCCGGAACTGCATCCCACAGCACTCACCAACCACATTGTCCTTGTCGGCTATGGCCGGGTGGGAAGTCTGGTGGGAAAGACTTTGAAGGAACGAAACGAACCCTTCCTGGTCATCGAAGATGCCGACAAATTGGTCACGAGCCTGCGCGCGGGTGGAATCGAAGTGCTGCCGGGCAACGCGGTGCGGCCCGAGGTCATGGAGGCGGCGAACGTCAAGGGCGCGCGCCTTCTCATCATCGCAATTCCCAACGGATTCGAAGCAGGCCAGATCGTCGAACGTTCACGCGCGTTGAACCCCGCGCTCCAGATCGTGGCGCGTGCCCATTCCAACGATGAAGTAGAATATCTGCTGAGGCTGAAGGCCGACAACGTCATCATGGGCGAGCGCGAGATCGCGCGCGGCATGATCGAGCACGCCTTCGGCACGGCGGCCGTGTAGCGGTGAAATTTGTGTTTTTGCGTCGCCTCTGCAATCATCGCGGGGCTTTGTGACAGCGCGATTTCGGGCGGGTTTGGCCGTTTCGCGAAAGAGGGGAAAATGCGGCGCCTAGCACCGATCCGGTTGTTTCTCATGAGCCTGCCGATGCTGCTTCTCGGGGGCGGTGCCGCGCTTGCCGATGACGGCGAACAGCTTCTGACCGTCGACCATTATGTTCGTACGCAATCCACCGTGCCGGCCATGACCGGTCAGCCTGCGCAAATCTATGTGCGAGAGCGCGCGAAGGCCGCGACGGTCGCGCGCGGCGCTGGCAATTCCGATCGCGTTGTCCTCTTCGTGCACGGCGCAGGAACGCCCGCCGAAGTGGCGTTCGACGTTCCGTATCAAGACTATAGTTGGATGGCGTATCTGGCGCGCTCCGGGTTCGATGTGTTTTCGATGGACACCACGGGTTACGGACGCTCGACGCGCCCCGCCGCAATGAACGATCCCTGCAATCTCGCGCCGGAACAACAGGCTGGGTTTGTGCCCGGCCTCATCGCTGCGCGCTGCGCGCCGAGCTATCCCCATCAGCTGACCACGATCGCTTCGGATTGGGACGATGTGGGCGCCGTGGTGGATTATCTGAGGTCGCTTCGTCATGTGGACCGCGTCAGCTTGATCGCCTGGTCGCTGGGCGGTCCGCGGTCTGCCGGCTATGCGGCGCAGCATCCCGACAAGATCGCCAAACTCGTGCTGCTGGCGCCCGCCTATAACCGCAGCGCCAACGCCAAGCCGCCTGCGCTTCCCGCCGACGGCGTGGCGATGAATACGCAATCGCGCGTCGAGTTCGACGCCAACTGGGATAGGCAGGTGGGCTGCCCCGATCAATATGATCCTGCGGCATCGCAATCTGTCTGGTCGAACATGATTCAATCCGATCCCGTCGGCGCGACTTGGGGTCCCGGCGTGAGGCGCGCCCCGCAGACCACGAGCTGGGGCTGGACCCATGACGTGGTCGCCAAAACCATGATCCCGACGCTGATGGTTTCGGGCGCACACGACAAGCAGGTGGCAACGGAGCGTGTGCGCGAGCTCTACGCCGATCTGGGTTCGCCGCAGAAGGTGTTCATCGACCTTGCCTGCTCGTCGCACAATGCGATGTGGGAGCGAAACCACATGCTGCTCTTCCGCGCGTCGCTCGACTGGCTGCAGAACGGATCGGTCAACGGAACGAGGTCGGGAATGCTCCGCCTCGGCTATCCGAACTGATCGCAGGCCGAGGATCATCCATGAACAAGTTTGTGATTGCAGGGCTGGCTGTGCTTTGCCTTATACCGATCGTCCTTCCGCGGGTATTGGCCACGCCCGACGAGTTTCCATCGTGGGCCTATCCGGTCAACCCGCCATCCGCGCCCGGCGCGCAGGCGCCGAAGGATGACGGCACTCTGCTCCATGTTCCCGATAGTGACGTCGCCTTGACCCGTACCCAGATCGAGGGCCGCGACACGGTTCCCGATTGGCATCCCAACGATCATCCGGCGATGCCCGATATCGTCAAGAACGGCCGGCAGAATGTCCGCGCCTGCGCTTATTGCCATCAACCGAGCGGCGTCGGACGGCCCGAGAACGCGTCGCTCGCGGGGCTGACCGAAAATTACATCAAGGAACAGATCGACACCTTCAAGAAAGGCGACCGCAAGGGCTCCGAGCCCGGGCGCATCCCGCAGAACCTGATGAATCAGATCGCTGCGAACCTGACGGAAGAAGAGATCGCGACGGCCGCGAGATATTTTTCCGTGCTGAAACTCGGATCCTTCGTAAAAATTGTCGAGGCCGATATGGTGCCCAAGACCTTCGTCACCGGCGGCATGCTGGCCAAATCGCCCGGAACCGACATGGAGCCTATCGGCCGCCGCATCATTGAAGTGCCGGAGGATCTGGAGCGCGCCGAGAATCGCGATCCGCGCACGCCTTTCATCGCCTATGTGCCAAAGGGAAGCTTGCGGAAAGGCGAGGCGTTCGTTACCGGCGGGGCCATGCCATGCATCACCTGCCACGGCTCCGACCTGCACGGCCAAGGCGATGTGCCGCATATCGCCGGGCGTTCGCCCTCCTACATCATTCGCCAACTCTACGACATCCAGAAGGAGAAGCGATTGGGGGCCGTTGCCCCGATGCAGCAGGTCGTTGCCGGTTTGAAATTGGACGACATGATCGCGATCGCCTCTTATGTGGCAAGCCTCGAGCCTTGATCCGGAGCAGCGCGCCCGTGAAATGCAAGAGACCATCTTCGGCGTCGCGCCTATAAATTCCGCCGAGGGGCGCCAATTTGGACGCGATCTCACAGTCGTAGGGACCTCAGGCACGTGGTCGCAGCTTAATTCTTCTTATGCTGTTTATATGTATGCTGTTGCTTGCATAGCCGCCGCCGTGCAGCGACCCTGCGTCTTGGCGGACCTTCGCTCGATCTGCAGTTGATGATCGGAAGGCGACATCCGGACGATTAACGGAATGACAACGCAATCCGCCCGAGGCGAATCTGCCATTCCGTCAACACGCCGAACCTGAGATCCACAAAAAGCGCGCCTTCGTAACCTTTCATAAGGATGCGCAGTCGTAGGGTGCGTTCGGACCCGTCAGTAGACGTAGGGCCTGTTCGCATATTGAAGAATTCAAAAGGTGGACGACACTATGTCGATATCTTATCTCTCGCCCGCACAAATAGCCGCGTTGCCGGCTACTGTAATCCAGGGTCTGACGACCACCGAGATCTCTTCATTGAGCTCCACTCAGGTTGGCGCGATCAACACGAGCGGCATCGCAGTCATCGATGCGACGCAACTCGGGGCGCTTTCTGCGACTCAAGTTCGAGGTCTTACTGCGACGCAAATTCCGCAGTTCCAGACGTCCTTGGTGTTCGGTACCTCCCAGCTTCTCGTTCTCAGCAGTCAACAATTCGCTGCGCTAACGAGCACGCAGCTTGATAGTTTTGACGTCACCCATATCGGTGTAATCAACGCCACCCAGATCGGCGCGATCAACGCCACCAACTTCTCGACATTCAGCGTCACCCAGATCCATGCGCTCAACGCCACGCAGGTTCAGGGCCTGTCCGTCACCGAGCTGCGCGGCCTTAGCACCACCGATGTCGGCGAGTTCTACGACACCCAGATCGCCGCTCTCTCCGCGGCCCAGATCGGCGCGCTCAACGCCACCAACTTC